>NWQQ01000006.1 GCA_002798255.1 Lysobacteraceae bacterium NML95-0200 | reverse complement strand
TGTACTGGCTGAGCGGCTACAGCGCACGAATCCTTCACAGAACGCCTTCAACACGACCAAGCTGCATCGCATGCTTCTGACCTTCAAAGGGCTCCCAGCATGCCATTGAAAAACCCCGTGCCAAAAAAACACGGGGTTTGTCAGCGGTCTGAACGCCCCGGTTTTGGCCGGGGCGTTGTGGTTTGGAGGGCGAAGAAAATTACTTCTTCTTGAGTTTGGCCTGCTTGCGCAGTTCTTCGGCCTTGTCGGTCTTTTCCCAGCTGAAGGCGGTGGCTTTTTGCTTCTTGCCAGCGCCATCGACATAGTTGATTTCCTTGGGCTTGCGGCCAAAATGACCGTAGGCGGCCGTTTGCTGGTAGATCGGGTGAATCAAGTCCAGCATCTTGATGATGCCGTAGGGGCGCAGGTCGAAGTTGGCGCGAATGAGCTTTTCGATTTCGGCATCGGCGATTTTGCCGGTACCGAAGGTGGTCACCGAGATGCTGGTCGGCTCGGCCACGCCGATGGCGTAGCTCACCTGCACTTCGCACTTGTCGGCAAGCCCGGCAGCGACGATGTTCTTGGCCACATAACGGGCTGCATAAGCGGCGGAGCGATCCACCTTGGACGGATCCTTGCCGGAGAATGCGCCGCCGCCGTGGCGCGCCATGCCGCCATAGGTATCGACGATGATTTTGCGGCCCGTCAGGCCACAGTCGCCCACCGGGCCACCAATCACGAAGATGCCGGTCGGGTTGATATGCACCTTGTTCTTGGCCAGCGATTCAAACCACTTCTTCGGCAGCACTGGCTTGATGATTTCCTCGCGCACCGCTTCAATCAGGTCTTTCTGCTTGATGCCGGGGTCGTGCTGGGTGGACAGCACCACCGCATCAATGCCTTCGATGGTGTGGCCATCATCGTTATAGCGCAGCGTCACCTGGCTCTTGGCATCCGGGCGCAACCACTTGAGCTTGCCGCTCTTGCGCAGTTTGGCCTGTTGCTCGACCAGACGGTGGCTGTAATAGATGGGAGCGGGCATGAATTCCGGTGCTTCATTGCAGGCATAGCCAAACATCAGGCCTTGGTCGCCTGCGCCCATTTCTTCAGGCTTCTTGGCCTTCTTGGCGGTGCCATCGACACCGGCGGCAATATCCGGCGACTGCTTGCCGAGCATATTGATGATGGCGCAGGTATGACCATCAAAGCCGACATCGGAATTGTCATAGCCAATATCGTTGATGACCTTGCGTGCCAGCCCTTCGATATCCACCCAGGCTTCGGTGGTGACTTCACCGGCGACGATGGCGGCGCCAGTCTTGACCAGGGTTTCGCAGGCCACGCGGGCGCGCTTGTCCTGTGCCAGGATGGCATCGAGCACGGCATCGGAAATCTGGTCGGCAATCTTGTCCGGATGGCCTTCGGAGACCGATTCGGAAGTGAACAGATAGCTGGACATGGGTCTATATCCTTTTATTCGGATGAAAAGATGTGCGCATCTTACACCCTGAATGGCGCAGATGCACGTTTGCCCGCGGTGATAGGGCTGTGCCGTTTAACGCAGGTTGCCCATATGGTTGCGGTAAAACCCTGCCGGATGGGCGGCGCTACCAGCCCAAAATCCGCAGCGCCCTTGGGGACGCTACGGATTGAGGCTTGCAAATGGGCGGGTTAGAAGCGTGTGGACAGGGCGATGTCCTGCTGCTCGCCGATGATGTCCGAAGGCAGAAACACCACCTGGCCGCCATTGTTTTTGACCAGGTCAATGATGTCGCCGACCACGTCATCATTCACACCCTCGCCACTGGCATCCTCCACAGCCACCAGGGTTTGTTGCGTTTCATCAACCCGCGCCGGCTGCATATAACCCATGCGCACATACAGGGTGTCACCTGCGCCCTGGTAGGCAGAGCGATAGATATCCTGCAGGTCAACCAGCAGACGGTTCTGGCTGCGCGCCTGGCTGATCCCTTCCTTGGCAGCCTGTTGCTGGCGGCCGCGGTAGGCTTCGACTTCATCCTGGATGCTCTGGATGATGTGCAGGGCGCAGCCATCTTCAAGCTGGGTTACCTTGTCGGCGCTGCCGACAATGATTTCCGGACGGTCGCAGACTTCCTGATAGAAGCTGATATTGCGGCTATCGCCAATCACGAACAGCGGGATATTGTCTTCGCCGGCACGCGCGCGCAGCTCCTGAACACTCTTGTCCACACGGTTGAAAAATTCCTTCAGGTGGTTGTCTTCATTGGAGGCGGCAGTGCGATCGGCCGAGCTGCTGTGCAGCGTGTTCTTGATCGGGAACGGGGTATTGAGCATTTTCGGCGTGTTTTGCTCGGGCGTATCGGCATCGAATTCGCGCACCACGCGGCCGTTGACCGCTTCAATCAGGCGCGCCGATTCGCGGGTAATCACCACGGCGTAATAGTGGATGGCGTGGGAAAGCTCGCGCACCAGGTCGCGGGTGGAGAAGCGCTCGTCCACCACTACGCGCTCGCTGGCATCCAGCGGCAATCGCAGCACTTTGGCATCGCTATCGGTGGCAAAAATCGCCAGCGTGTCCAGGTTGTAGTTGTGATCCCAGCCTTCCAGGGCGGTGTCGATTTTTTCCATGATGGCCTGCGCGGTATGCCGGTCGTATTCGTTTTCGATACGGGTTTGCGCTTCACTCAGGGCGTTCTTGAGCGCAATCGGGTCGCGCTTGTTGTCCGGGTGGGTGCGATGGGTGGAAACGAAAGCACTCAAGGCCGGCTGCGCTTTGACCTTACGCAGCGAATCAAGTGTGTTGCGGATCGATTTGAGGGTGAGGTTCTGGCTCATGGGGCTCCTTCAGAGCGATTGAAATCGCTGTCCATGGTGGCACTGCATGGGTCAACTCAGTGTGATGGGAATGTGTGCAAAATGTGTACAAATGGCGGTATCTTGCTTTGAAAATCTTTGATTTTCACGCGTTGTACACTGCTGTGCGGCGATGGGGCGGGAGCGCGGGCGGGGTTGGCCATGCCAGAGGCGTCATGACTGGCAAGCAGGGCTGCTAGGATGGCGCGATTGCAAACGGAGCCTCAAGGCATGACCCAAGATCTCAATGCGCTGCCCCGGCGCACCGTAGTGACCCGCATGCTCGATCGTGTTGAGCGCGTTGGCAACAAGCTGCCCGACCCGGCAGTGCTGTTCCTGTTATTCATGGTGCTGGTCTGGGGATTGTCATGGTGGATGTCCACCATGAGCTTTGCCGAAATCGACCCGCGTACTGGCGAGGCTATCCAAATCAAGAACCTGCTGGCAGGCAGCAGCCTGACCGAATTCATGGCGCAGATGGTCAATACCTTTGTCACCTTCCCGCCGCTGGGGGTGGTGCTGGTAGCGATGCTGGGGCTGGGCGTGGCCGAGCACACCGGCTTTATCAGTGCCGGACTGCGCGCGATTTTGTCGGTTACGCCGAAAATGCTGCTCACGCCGATGCTGATTGGCGTGGGCATTCTCAGTCATGTCGCCGTGGATGCCGGCTATGTGCTGGTGATTCCGCTGGGCGCGGTGATTTTCTATGCCGCAGGCCGTCATCCGCTGGCTGGTATTGCTGCGGCGTTTGCCGGGGTGTCGGGGGGTTTCTCCGCCACCATGTTCGTGCCTTCCAGCCTTGACCCGATGCTCGCCGGCCTGACCCAAACTGCCGCACATATCCTCGATACGCAGGTAAGCATCAATCCGCTCAACAATTTCTATTTCACCTGTGCCTCGGCGCTTCTGGTGATATTGGTGGGCTGGTTCTTGACCGACAAAATCATCGAGCCGCGCCTTGCCGCCACCCGGGTGGATGGCAATGCCGAGGACATGCCCTCGCTGGAAACGCTGCAACTGGGTGAGCGCCGCGCGCTGATGGCGGCGTTGGCTGCCATTGCCGTGACGCTGGCATTGTTCGCGCTGACCTTGTTCTTGCCGGGTACGCCGTGGGCGGCGCCTGCCGAACAGGTGCCGGCCACCTCGCACCCGCTGCTGGCGCCTGCCGCACCGCTGATGAAATCCATCGTGCCGCTGATTTTCATCTTCTTCCTGATTCCCGGCATGGTGTACGGCTATGTGTCCGGGGCGGTCAAGAACCACCGCGACATCATCGCCGGCATGAGCAAGTCGATGAGCGGCATGGGCTATTACATCGTCATGGCGTTTTTCTGTGCGCAGTTCATCTGGGCATTCGGGCAGAGCCAAATCGGCGCGCTGGTCGCCATCAAGGGCGCCAATGCCCTGCAAGCCAGCGGCCTGCCGATGGGCATGGTGGTGGTGGGTATCGTGCTGCTGTCGGGCTTTGTCAACCTGCTGATTGGTTCGGCCTCGGCCAAGTGGGCGCTGATTGGCGCCATCATGGTGCCGATGCTGATGCAGCTGGGGGTATCGCCTGACCTGACCCAGGCGGCCTACCGCGTGGGCGACTCCAGCACCAATATCATCACCCCGCTGCTGCCGTATTTTCCGCTGATTGTGGTGTTCTGCCAGCGCTATGTGAAAGCCTCCGGCATCGGTACGCTGCTGGCACTGATGCTGCCGTTCTCGGTGACGCTGCTGGTAGTCTGGACGGCCTTTCTGCTGGCTTTCTGGGGGCTGGGGCTGCCACTGGGCGTGGGCGCCAGTTATGTCTATCCGGCGCCTTGATGGCAAGCAAGCAAAAGGCCGGGAAATTCCGGCCTTTTGTTTGCGGGGATAAACAAGCCGACCTGTGGTGTGGGGTATATCGGGATTAAGACGGCTGTCTTGTAATTCGCTTTTGGCCTGGTCTTAAGCTACGGTGATGGGGGGCTTTGAGCAGCTTCGGGAGCGTTGCCATGAAGAAATGGCTCATCATGCTGCTGGCGGTGTTGCTAACCGCCTGTAGTTACAACATTTATGAGGTGCGACCGCAAACCCGGCATACCGATTACAGCCGGATACTGGCCTTGGCGCCCGATGGTCAGGGCGGGGTGTATTTGCTGACCGAGGGCTGGGGGGCTGGCAAGGGGCATGAAGACTATCGGTTTGCGATTGTCGAGGATAGAGCTGGTACTGCTGCCGCTTTGCAGACATTGATGGTGCAGGGGCAGATTCGGGACACGCTGCCAAGCATCATGGCGTGTAGTGCGAGCCTGTATGTGGTGACCAAACCACGTCCACAGCCAGCGAGTGCCTATCTGGAGCTTAAATTTCCGCCTGCATTGTTTGCTGATGGCGCTCGCCCTGCGGCCTTGCGTGAGCTTGAACGGGACTATCCGATTGGCGAGCAGGCGCGCAACGCGGCAGCGCGACGTGGTTTTGACTTGCCCAGGCGTGGTCGTCTGCCGTTTTTGCAAGTGCGCCTGAGTGACGGGCGCGTTGTGGAGCTGCCCGAGACAGTCCGTACCGATTTGCTGCAGCGCCATGGCTTTTACACACCGGTATCGGCCTGCCGTCAGTTGCAAACCCTGAAGCGGGAAGTGACAGGCCGCGAATCCTGGCCGAAAATCATGTAGGCAAGGTTGCCTGCAAAAACGGGAGCCAGTTGGCTCCCGTTTTCATGGCGCTTATTTCGAGTCCTGCATGCCGCGTTTGAGCAATGGCGTTACCAGGAACATGAGCGCGCCTGCACCCAGGCCAATCCACATCATACGGGTGAATACCTCGTTATAGACCGCCAGAGTTTGTGCCGTGCTGGCATCGGGGCTGACCGAGGCCCAGGTGCCCATGCGCCCAGCGATGATTTCACCAAAGGCCGAGAACAGGAACCAAGCGCCCATCATCATGCCAACCGCGCGCGGGATGGAGAGCACGGTGACGGCTGATAGTCCTACCGGGGAGAGCATCATTTCGCCCAGTACCAGCACGAAATAGGCCAGCACCATCCACCACAGACTAATCTGGTCACTGCCTTGGGTGGTCGCAGCCACCAGAACCGCAAAGGCCAGGCCGCAGAACACCAGTGCCCAGGCGAACTTGGCCGGATAGCTTGGGTTCAATCCCCAGCGATCCAGCTGCGGCCAGAGCAGGGTGAATACCGGCGTCAGCGCAATCACGAACAGTGCCCCCAAGGCCGTGGTCTGCCCGGCAGTGAGGGTGATGCCGAACAGGCTGCGATCCATCACCCGGTCGGCCATGGCGACCCAGGGGCCATAGGTTTGCTCATACAGCCCCCAGAACAGCGCGCTGATGGTGATGAGGGTCATCAACATAATCATCCGGCCTTTTTCGGCGGCACTGATGCCGGAGAACAGCAGACGCACAAACCACACATATAGACCCGCGCCCAGCACCACGGCCAGCACTTCGGTCAGGGTGACTTCATGCCCGCCCAGAAGCTGCGAAAGCGGTGCAAAATCGATGCGGGTTTGCAGGACTTGCCAGACCGCAACGGTCAGCAGCAAACCGCCCAGATAGATGAGCCATTCCCGCGACAGGCCAAGCCAGAACGGTGCACGCAGCCGCTCCGGGTCGGCAGGCTCGCCCTGCCCCTGCAAATGCTTGCGACCGATGACAAATTGCACCAATCCCAAGGCCATCATCACCCCGGCCAGGCCAAAACCATAGCCCCAGCCGTATTTTTCACCGATATAGGCCACCACCAGCGAAGAAATCAGTGCGCCCAGATTGATGCCCATATAGAAGATGCTGAAACCGGCATCGCGGCGCGGGTCGTTTTCGGCATACAAGCGACCGACGATGGTGGAGATATTGGGTTTCAAAAAGCCCACGCCCACGGCGATGAGCGCCAGCGAGAAATACATCACCTGGATGGCGGTGGCATCCTGCATGGCCTGCCCCTGCACCCCCTGCGCCTGACTGCCGGTATAGGCCATGCCAAGCTGACCCAGTGCCAGCAAAACCCCGCCATAAAGCACCGCTTTGCGCATCCCCAGATGCTTGTCGGCCAGGATGCCGCCGACCAGTGGCAGGGCATAGGCCAGCCCGGCATAGGTGCCCAGCAGCAGATAGCCGCTGTTGTCGGCAAACAAATGGTGTTTGGTGAGATACAGAAACAGCAGTGCCTTCATGCCGTAGAAGGCAAAGCGCTCCCACATTTCAGTCAGGAAGCATACGTACAGCCCCTTGGGGTGACCCAGAAACTCGTCATTCTGGCGGGGCAGGGAGGCGGTGGACATAGGGTGAAACCTCTCTGTTGAGAACAGGCGCTAAACCTTATGAGTATTGCGTATCTGGAACAAGCATGCCGCCACAAGTGTGGCGACAGGCCGGGTCAATCCAGACTGATGCCGGCGAGCTTTTGCAGCGCTTCGGCGTAGCGGGCGCGGGTGCGTTCGATGACTTCGGCGGGCAGTTTGGGGCCGGGCGGGGTTTTGTCCCAGGTCAGCGTTTCCAGGTAGTCGCGCACGATTTGCTTGTCATAGCTCGGCGGGCTGCTGCCAAGCCGGTAGTCTTCGGCTGGCCAGTAGCGGCTGGAGTCGGGGGTCAGCATTTCGTCCATGATGTAGAGCTTGCCGTCTTCGTCGGTGCCGAACTCGAATTTGGTGTCGGCCAGGATGATGCCGCGCTGGGCGGCGTAGTCGCGGGCAAAGCTGTAGATTTTCAGCGTGGCATCGCGCACCGCTTCAGCCATTTCCCGGCCGACGAGGTTGACTGCGGTGGCGAAGTCGATGTTTTCATCATGGTCGCCCACGGCGGCCTTGGTGGATGGGGTGAAGATCGGCTCTGCCAGTTGCTCGGCCTGTTGCAGTCCGGCGGGCAGGGCGATGCCGCTGATCTGGCCGCTGGCTTGATAGTCTTTCCAGCCGCTGCCGATGATGTAGCCGCGGGCGATGCATTCCACCGGCACGGGTTTGAGTTTTTTGGTCACTACCGCGCGGCGGGCATAGCGTGCCGGGTCAACACCGGCAGGCAGTACGCTGGCGACTGCATCGCCGGTCAGGTGGTTGGCGATGATGTGACGGGTTTTGTCGAACCAGAAATTGCTGATTTGCGTCAGCATCTCGCCCTTGCCGGGAATCGGGTCGGGCAGCACCACGTCGAAGGCGGATAGCCGGTCGGTGGCGATGAGCAGCAGGCGGCCATCTTGCAAGTCAAAAACATCGCGCACTTTGCCGCGGTGCATGAGCTTGAGGCCGGGCAGGTCGGATTGGGTCAATGTAGTGGACATGGGCATCTCCTTGGGCGGCTGGCAATTTTAATGGGTCGCGGCAGGTAAAATCGCCGCCATGAAACGCTGGTACGGAAAAATCCTGGGAGCTTGTCTTGGCGTGCTGCTGGTGCGGGTCAATCCGCTGTTTGGCGCGTTGCTGGGCGTGCTGCTGGGGCATGCTCTCGATGCCGACTGGTTTGGGCGCGCCTCGCCCTATCGCGTGCTGGGCATCAGTGCCGATGCCAGTGATGTGGAAGTCGAGCAGGCTTGGCGCCGGTTGATTTCCCAGTACCACCCGGACAAGTACGTCAATGCCGCCCCCGAGTTGCGGGCGCGCGCCGAGCGGGCAGCCCGCGCTATCAATACCGCCTACGAAAAAATCCAGAAACTCCGGAAAAAATCCAGATGAGCCGCCAAAGCACTGTCATTGCCCCGTCCATCCTTTCAGCCGATTTCGCCCGTCTGGGCGAAGAAGTCCGTAACGTGCTCGAAGCGGGCGCCGACTGGGTGCATTTTGATGTGATGGACAACCACTATGTGCCCAATCTCACCATCGGCCCGCTGGTGTGCGAGGCGCTGCGCAAACACGGTATTACCGCCCCCATTGACGTGCACCTGATGGTGGAGCCGGTGGATGCCATCATCCCGATGTTTGCCAAGGCCGGCGCCACGCATATCAGCTTCCATCCCGAAGCCAGCCGCCATGTGCATCGCAGCATCCAGCTGATCAAGTCGCTGGGCTGCCAGGCCGGATTGGTACTCAACCCGGCCACCCCGGTCGAGGTGTTGGATTATGTGCTGGACGAGCTGGACTATGTGCTGCTGATGTCGGTCAATCCGGGCTTTGGCGGACAGGCGTTCATTCCGTCCACGCTGGACAAGCTGCGCCGGGTGCGCGAGCGCATCGATGCCTCGGGACGCGCCATCCGTCTGGAAATCGATGGCGGGGTGAAGGTGGACAACATCGCGCAAATCGCCGCCGCCGGTGCCGATACCTTTGTGGCGGGCTCGGCCATCTTTGGTCAGCCTGACTACCGGGCCATCATCAGCCAGATGCGCGCGCAGGTGGCAGCGGTGTGATGGTGGCGCTGACTCCAAGCCTGCTGATTCTCAATGGCAAGGCCGCGCAGCGCGAGGAAGTGCGGGCGGCGGTTGAGGCGCTGCGCCAATCAGGTGCGCCGCTGGCGGTGCGGGTGACCTGGGAAGGCGGCGATGTCGCGCGCTTTGTGGACGAGGCGGTGGCGCTGGGCGCTCGGCGGGTGATTGCCGGGGGCGGCGATGGCAGCCTCAACGAGGCGGTGAATGCGCTGATGGCATTGCCCCAGGCACAGCGTCCGGCACTGGGCATCCTGCCGCTGGGCACGGCCAATGATTTTGCGGTGGCCGCAGAAATACCGCAGACCGCACTGGAGGCCTTGCAGTTGGCGCAGACGGCCATGCCGATAGCAGTGGATTTGTTGCGTGTGCGTGCGGGCGATGAGACACGTTGGAGCCTGAATCTGGTCACCGGGGGCTTTGGCACCCAAGTGACCTTGGAGACCGATCCGGATCTGAAGAAGCATCTGGGCGGTCTGGCCTACTTCCTGACCGGCCTGACCCGGCTGGGGCAGATGGGCGCCATGCAGGCGCAGTTGCGTGCCGAAAACTTTGAATGGCAAGGGGAGTTTGTGGCCTTGGCGGTGGGCAATGGCCGGCAGGCAGGCGGTGGACGGGTGCTATGCCCCGATGCCAGCCTCAATGACGGCCTGCTGGATTTCACCCTGGTGCCGGAAATGCCCGATGGCGGGCAGATGCTGTCGATGCTGGGCACGGCATTGTCGGAGGGGCGCGAAGCCGCGCTGGCGCAGGCAGCGCTACAAGGCCGTGGACAATGGCTGGAAGTCAGTGCCGATGAAGTGTTTTGCCTGAATCTCGATGGCGAGCCGTTCGAGGCCGATGCCTTCCGCATCGACTGCATGCCCGCCGCTCTCTCTCTTTGCCTGCCGCCTGCCAGTGCATTGCTGTTGCAAGCGGTTTCCGGCACAGTAGCGTCATGAAACAGGTGAGCTTGCCAATCTCGAACAACACTTGGCGATGGTGACGCAGTCCCGCGCTTGTTTTGCCTGCCCGTTGTTTGCCTGAGTTTTGTGCATGTCTGCTTCCAGTTTCGAGTCTCTGGCCGCCCAAGGCCATACCCTGATTCCTGTCGTGCGTGAGGTGCTGTCCGATTTGGATACGCCCTTATCGGTGTATCTGAAGCTGGCCGATGGCCCGTACAGCTATCTGTTTGAATCGGTCGAAGGCGGCGAGCGCTTTGCGCGCTGGTCGATGATTGGCCTGCCGGCAAGGCGGGTGTATGCCTTTTATGGCAATACGCTGTGCATCAGTGAGCAGGGCGTGGAAGTCGAGCGCCGCCAGGTGGATGACCCGCTGGCAGAAATCGAGCGCATCCATGCAGCGCAGCGCGTACCCGGCGTGCCGGGATTGCCGGGCTTCTCCGGCGGATTGGTGGGCTGGTTCGGCTTTGAGAGCATCGGCTATATCGAGCCGCGCTTTGCGCATCATCACAAACGTGATGAGTTGGGCACCCCCGACATCCTGCTGATGCACAGCGATGAGCTGGCAGTATTCGACAATCTCAAGGGGCGGTTGTATCTCATCGTGCATGCCGACCCGGCCGAGCCACATGCCAGGGTGCGCGCCGAGCGGCGGCTGGATGCACTGGCGCACCGGCTGCGTCAGGCAGGCAGCGGCTACCCGGAAACCCTGCATGGCAAGGTGCTGGATGAGGCCGACTTTGTCAGTGGTTTCAGCCGCGAAGGCTTCATGGCCGCGGTGCAGCAGGCGCAGCGCCATATCCATGCCGGGGATGTGTTTCAGGTGGTATTGAGCCAGCGCCTGTCAGTGCCATTCCATGCCCGCCCGGTGGATGTGTACCGCGCGCTGCGGGCAATGAATCCTTCGCCGTATATGTATTTTCTGGATACCGGCCACACCCAAGTGGTGGGCTCATCGCCGGAGATTCTGGTGCGCCAACAGGGCGGCCGCGTCACCGTGCGGCCGATTGCCGGCACCCGCCCGCGCGGCGCCACGGCCGAGCAAGATGCCGCGCTTGAGGCCGAGCTTCTTGCCGACCCCAAAGAGCGAGCCGAGCATTTGATGCTGATTGACCTGGGGCGCAATGATGTGGGACGGGTCAGTCAGCCCGGCACGGTGCAAGTGGGGGAATCTTTCAGCATTGAGCGCTATAGCCATGTGATGCATATCGTCAGCGAGGTTACCGGCCAGCTGCGCGATGGCCTGAGCTATATGGATGTGCTGCGTGCGGCGTTTCCGGCCGGTACCGTCAGCGGCGCGCCGAAGATTCGCGCGCTGGAAATCATCCAGGCACTGGAGCCGGTCAAGCGCAATGTCTATTCCGGCGCGATCGGATATTGGGGCTGGAATGGCGATGCCGATACCGCCATCGCCATCCGCACCGCCGTCATTCAGGATGGCCACCTGCATGTGCAGGCCGGCGCCGGCATTGTTTACGACTCCGACCCGGAAAAAGAATGGGATGAAACCATGAACAAAGGTCGCGCCTTGTTCCGCGCCGTGGCCGCCGCTGCCAGGGGGCTGTGACGTGATTTTGATGATCGACAACTACGACAGCTTTACCTTCAACCTGGTGCAGTACCTGCAAACCCTGGGCGCCGAGGTGAGGGTAGAGCGCAATGACGCGATGAGTGTGGCTGAAATCGAGCGCCTTGCGCCTGAAAAAATCGTCATCTCGCCAGGCCCCGGTGCGCCGAATGAAGCGGGTGTGTCGATGGCGGTGATTGCGCAACTGGGCGCGCGCATCCCGATATTGGGGGTCTGTCTTGGCCATCAGGCTATCGGCCAGGTGTATGGCGGTCATGTGATTCGCGCCGGGCGCATCATGCACGGCAAGACTTCGGCCATCCATCATCATGGTCTGGGTGTTTTTGCCGGCCTGCCCGATGGCTACGAGGCCACCCGCTATCACTCGCTGGTGGTGGACAAGACGCGCTTGCCGGACTGCCTTGAAATCACCGCCTGGACGGAAAACACCGATGGCTCGATGGAGGAAATCATGGGGCTGCGCCACCGTGAATATCCGGTGGAAGGCGTGCAATTCCATCCCGAATCCATCCTCACCCAGCACGGCCACGCGCTGCTGCGCAATTTTCTGGAGCGTTGAACATGCCGATTACGCCACACCAGGCGCTGCAACGCGCCATTGAGCACCGTGAAATCTTTTTCGACGAAATGGTCGACTTGATGCGGCAAATCATGCGTGGCGAAGTCTCGCCGCTGATGAGCGCCGCCATCCTCACCGGCCTCCGGGTCAAGAAAGAAACCGTGGACGAAATTGCCGGGGCGGCCACGGTGATGCGCGAGTTTTCGCGCAAGGTGGAGGTGCAAGATCGTCGTCATCTGGTGGATATCGTCGGCACTGGCGGCGATGGCGCGCAGACCTTCAATATCTCCACCGCCTCGATGTTCGTGGTTGCCGCTGCCGGTGGCCGGGTTGCCAAACATGGCGGGCGCAGTGTTTCGTCCAGCTCCGGCAGTGCCGATGTGCTGGAGGCGCTGGGGGCGTGCATCGAGCTTGCGCCCGAGCAGGTGGCGCAGTCCATCGAGCGCAGCGGCATCGGCTTCATGTATGCGCCGCTGCATCACCCGGCGATGCAGCAGATCGCGCCGGTACGGCGGGAAATGGGGGTGCGCACGCTGTTCAATATTCTCGGGCCGCTGACCAACCCGGCGGCTGCGGAAAACATCCTGATGGGCGTATTCCACCCGGATTTGGTCGGCATCCAGGTGCGGGTATTGCAGGCATTGGGCGCCAAGCGTGCGCTGGTGGTCTGGGGGCGCGATGGCATGGATGAAATCTCGCTGGGCGCGTCCACCCTGGTGGGTGAGCTGCGCGATGGCGTAGTGCGCGAGTACGAAGTCCATCCTGAAGACTTCGGCATCCACATGGCGCATACCCGTAACCTGCGCGTGGCCGATGTCGCCGAATCCAGGGACATGCTGCTCGGCGCGCTGGCCAATACCCCCGGCCTGCCGCTGGAGATTGTGGTGATGAACGCCGGAGCCGCGCTGTACGTGGCCGGGGTTGCCGAGAGTATGGCCGATGGCATTGCCCGTGCCCGTGCGGTGATTGCCTCGGGCGCGGCGATGCAAAAATTGCAGCAATTTGTGCAGGTCACACAGGAGCTTGCCGGTGAGTGATGTATTGCAGCGGATACTGATGCGCAAGCGCGAAGAAGTACGCGAGCGCAGCGCAAAACAGCCGCTTCCGGCATTGCAGGCGCAGCTTGCTGCAGCCCCGGCGCCACGCGGCTTTGCCGCGGCGCTGAAGACCAAAATCGCCGCCGGGCAGCCTGCGGTGATTGCCGAAGTCAAAAAGGCCAGTCCTTCCAAAGGCGTGATTCGTGCCGACTTCAACCCCGCCCAAATCGCGCGCAGCTATCAGGCCGGGGGCGCTGCCTGCCTGTCGGTGCTGACCGATGTGGATTTTTTTCAAGGCAGTGATGCCTATTTGCAGCAGGCGCGTGCTGCCTGCGCGCTTCCGGTATTGCGCAAGGATTTTGTCATCGACCCCTGGCAGGTGGCCGAGGCGCGCGTACTGGGTGCGGATTGCATCCTGCTGATTGTTGCCGCGCTCAGCGATGAGGACATGCAAGCATTGGCGCAGCAGGCGCTCAGGCTGGGCATGGATGTGTTGATTGAAGCCCATGATGAGGCCGAGCTGCTGCGCGCGCTGGCGGTGCCGGGGCAGGACGGGCGCGTGCCGCTGATTGGCATCAATAACCGCGACCTGCGCAGCTTCCATGTCAGCCTCGACACCACCCTGGGTCTGCTGCATCGCATACCGCCACAGCGCCTGCTGGTGACCGAAAGCGGCATCCACAGCCGCGAAGACGTGCAGCGCCTGCGCAGTGCCAATGTTCAGGCATTTTTGGTGGGCGAGGCTTTCATGCGCGCCGACGACCCGGGTCAGGCACTGGCTGCGATATTCTCCGCGCCATGATGAACAGTACAGCCAAGGCCAGTGGCGAGCTGGTGGTCTTTGACTTCGACCACACTTTGTACGATGGCGACTCCTTTACCGATTTTCTGAAATGGCGAATTGTGCGCAGCCCCTGGCGGTGGCTGCTGGCAGCCCTGATTGCGCCGCTAGCCGCGCCGATGATTGCCTTTTTGCCCACCCGCCGGCGCGGCATTTCCGCCTTTGTCTGGGTAGGGACAGTGGGTCAGCATCGTCGCCGTGACCTGAATGACCTGATTGAAGCCTATGTGCGCCGCAACCAGGATGAAATCCGCAAGAGACTGCTGTCCGTCGCGCTGGAGGTATTCCATCAGCATCGTCAGGCGGGGCACGCCGTGATTGTCGCCACCGGCGCGCCACCGGCGCTGGCACGCGCCATTCTGGCCTTTGTTGCCCATCAGGATGTGCCGGTGATTGGTACCGAGGTCGGCCCCAAATTCGGGGCGGTGGGGGCACTGCGGCACTGCCATCATGAGATGAAGGTCAGGATGATACGCCAGGCCGGTTTTACCCAGGCCATCGCCCATGCCTATAGCGATAGCAGCGCCGACCTGCCATTGCTGATGGCCGCGCAAAAGCCGGTGGTGGTCAATCCCAAGCCCGCCGCGCTGGCCTTGTTCCGGCGGAAACTGCCCGCTGGCACGCCGATGCTCAATTGGGGGTGTCCGGGGCGGGCGGGCGAGCCGGTGGGCTGAACGCCTTTGCGCGGGCGCTCAGGCACCCAGATATTTGACAAAGCGCAAGGTGCCGTCGCTATAGCCACAGGCGCGATAGAACGCCTGTGCATCCACGCGCTGCGAGCCACTGGTGATTTCAAGGCGGGCCGCGCCGCCCACCCGGGCGCGGCGCTCGGCTTCGCGCAGCAGCTGCCGCCCCAGTCCCTTGCCCTGCGCTTCGGGAGTGACCACCATCGCGGTAATCCGGCAGGTCGTGGTGCCAAGCGGCAGGTAGTACATGAAATCCAGTGCAATCAGCCCGCAGACCACGCCCTGATGGCGCGCCAGCACCAGTGCCTGACGGTCATTGGCGATGATGTTGTGGATGCGCTCGCTGGCATCCTCGCGGTCGCAGGGATAGCCCAGCTCGGAAAGCAGCAGGGCAACATCGTCCGCGTCCATCAAGGTGGCGCAGCGCAAATCGACATTTTCAAGTTCACCCTGCATGGGGTCTGTCCTCAATCTTGTTGCCGGTAGATGACAATGGTTTTGCCGCGTGCGCGCAGTTTGCCGTCGGCCTGCAATTTTTTCAGCACCCGCCCGGCCATCTCCCGCGAGCAGCCGACAAGGCGTGCCAGCTCCTGACGCGACACGCGGATTTGCACGCCCTCGGGGTGGCTCATGGCATCGGGCTCCTCGGCCAGGTCATTCAGGGTGCGGCTGATGCGGTCGCTGACATCCAGGAACGCCAGGCGACCGGCTTTGCGGCTGGTATCGCGCAGGCGACGGCTTAGCTGGTTGCCGATGCCATACAAAAGCCTGGGGGCATCGGCAGCCAGAGAGCCAGTCAAAAGCTGCATGAATTCGCGATAGCCGATTTCGGCCATTTCGCAGGGCGTGCGCGTGCGCAATATCACTTCGCGCTGCTGTGATTCGATAAACAGCCCCATTTCGCCAATGAACTCGCCCGGGCCGAAATAGCCCAGAATCAGCTCGCGGCCATCGTCCTCTTCCACCAATACGCTGACCGAGCCTTCGATCAGGTAGTACATGGTGTTGGCAGGGTCGCCCGGGCGGAAAATATAGGTGCGCGAAGGGTAGCGCCGCTGCTGGGCGTGGGACAGGAAACGCTCGATGGTTGCGCCATCAGGCGCCAGTGGGCTGTCTATACGGCGTAGCGCAGTCTGTAGAGAAGCGGAAATTGTCATAACCATGCCCATGAGCCAAACGGCAAGATTAGTGGAGAGCGAGAGCTTGGGCAAATCCGAGGGGCGGCGGATGCGCCGCAATTGCCCCATGAAACAAGAAGATGCCCCATAATGGCGGTCTGCAATTCTTATGTTCATGGAGTCCCGCCTGTGGTCAAGCCGCTGCCGCGCCTCAAGCTGCAAGGTTTCAACAACCTCACCAAATCGCTGTCGTTCAATATTTACGATGTCTGCTATGCCGCATCGGAAGAAGAGCGTCGTCGCTATATCGAATACATCGACGAGCAGTACGATGCTGACCGCCTGACCCAGATTCTGACCGATGTGGCTGAAATCATCGGCGCCAATATCCTCAATATTGCCCGCCAGGACTACGAGCCGCAGGGCGCTTCGGTCACCATCTTGATTTCCGAAGAGCCGGTCATCGACAAGGCCGATGCCAAGGGCGTGATTTCCGATGCGGTGGTCGCGCATCTGGACAAGTCGCACATCACCGTGCACACCTATCCAGAAACCCACCCGGACAACGGTATTGCCACCTTCCGCGCCGATATTGATGTCTCCACCTGCGGGGTGATTTCACCGTTGAAGGCGCTCAACTACCTGATTGAGTCGCTGGAATCGGACATCGTGGTGATGGATTACCGCGTGCGCGGCTTTACCCGTGATGTGAAGGGCAAGAAGCATTACATCGACCACAAGATCAATTCCATCCAGGATTATCTGCACAAGAGCATCAAATCCCGCTACGAAATGCTGGATGTGAACGTGTATCAGGAAAACCTGTTCCACACCAAGATGCACCTCAAGGATTTTGACCTGGACAACTACTTGTTCGAAGAAAAGGCGCGCAACCTGTCCTTCAAGGAGCGCATGAAGATTGAAGCGCGCCTGCGCCGCGAAATCGAGGAGCTGTATCAGGGCCGCAATCTGGCTGACTGACAGCCATCTTGCATTTCTGCCTGGGGGCGGGTATAGTCCCGCCTCTTTGTTGTACCCAATCCACAACGCGATGGCAAAGTTCCGCGCCCCAAGGTGCGCAATCAGCCCGACTATTTCCACAAGTTGAGTTTCTAATGAAAACTTTTACCGCCAAGAACGAGACCGTCCAGCGCGACTGGTACGTGGTCGATGCCGAAGGCAAGACCCTCGGTCGTCTCGCCGCAGAACTGGCCTACCGCCTGCGCGGCAAGCACAAGCCGGTTTACACCCCGCATGTTGATACCGGCGATTACATGGTCGTCATCAATGCCGAAAAGATTGCCGTCACCGGCAAGAAGCTTTCGGACAAGAAGTATCACCGTTTCACCGGCTATGTCGGCAACCTCAAGACCGAAACCCTGGCCGAGGCGCTGGAGCGCCACCCCGAGCGCGTGATTGAAATCGCCGTCAAGGGCATGCTGCCGAAGAACCCGCTCGGCCGCGCCATGTACAAGAAGCTCAAGGTCTATGCTGGCCCCGAGCATCCGCACGCTGCCCAGCAGCCGCAGGTTCTGGATATCTAAGGTCTGACGATAATGGCACTTCAACAGAATTACGGCACTGGCCGTCGCAAGTCCTCCACCGCCCGCGTGTTCCTGCGCAAGGGTTCGGGCAATATCACCATCAATGGCCGTCCGCTGGACGAGTTCTTTGGCCGCGAAACCGCGCGCATGATCGTGCGCCAGCCGCTGGAGCTGACCCAGTCGCTGGACAAGTTCGACGTGGTGGCAACCGCCAGCGGCGGCGGCACCACGGGCCAGGCCGGTGCAGTGCGTCTGGGCATTGCCCGCGCGCTGGTGGAATATGATGAAACCCTGAAGGCCGAGCTGCGCAAGGCCGGTTTCATGACCCGCGATGCACGCGAAGTGGAACGCAAGAAGGTCGGCCTGCACAAGGCACGCCGCGCCACCCAGTTCTCCAAGCGTTAATTCCAGCGCCCGCTGGCAGTGTTGTGGCAGCCTGCATGTACCCAAGTACACGCGGTGCTGCCATGCCTTGCCGGCAGACACTGGTGTATGCACTGATGTCACGCAAACACTTTCGTTTGCTGGACAAAAGCAGTACAATGCACAGCCTCTAGCCCCGTCGCCAAGCGGTAAGGCACCTGACTCTGACTCAGGCATTCGGTGGTTCGAATCCATCCGGGGCTGCCAAATCCGAATACTCGCCTTGGGCGAGAACTCCGGTCAAAAAGCCCGCCTCTCGGTGGGCTTTTTTCGTTGCTTAGCAGGAGTCTCCCATAGCGATGTTCCAGCCGCCGTTTTCAACGCCCGCATCCTTGCTGGCCGATATTCGCGCGCAGGGCTATGCGCTGCTGACCCCGCAGGATGTTGCAAGTTTGACGGGGGTCACGGCCGCGCAGCTACAGGTCTTGCAGGCTGCCTGGGATGACTTGCCTCCGGACGAATACCTGCGCGATGGCGGTCGTTATCGCGCGCGTCGTCATGCCAGCTATCACTATCAGGCGGGGGCGCTGCAAGATGTGCCGCATCGCGCGCATTGGCAATCACTGGAGTACAACGCCCTGCATGGCGGCATGCAGCGCTGGTTTGCGCCGGTGACCGAGGCCACGCGCAACCTGCCTGCCTGGGAAAAATTGATTGTCGGTATTGGCAAGGTTTGCGATGCGCTTGCCGGCAGCCAGCGCTGGTCGGTGGAGGCGCATCAGTTCCGCATTGATACCGGCGATGGCATAGGTCGCCCCACGCCTGAAGGCGCTCATCGTGATGGCGTGGACTTTGTCGCGGTCTTCTTGTTGGCAAGGCAGGGCATCAAGGGCGGTGAAACCCGGGTATTCGAGGCCGATGGCCCGGCCGGACGGCGCTTCACTTTGGAGGCGCCCTGGAGCCTGCTGCTGATGGATGATGCAAGAGTGATTCATGAATCTACGCCGATTCAGCCGGAAACGCCCGGAGTACTGGGCTACCGCGACACGCTGGTGCTGACTTACCGCGCCGGCGGTTTTCAGGATGAAGTCGCTGCCGCTTAGGCGCCCGAACATTACAATGTAGTCAACTCATTTCTGGAGCTTGCATGAAACTTGGTTCTCTCAAAGAAGGTGGCCGCGACGGCACCCTGATTGTCGTTTCCCGTGACCTGGCTCGCGGTGTACGCGCCACCGGCATCGCCGCTACCTTGCAGGCTGCACTGGAAGACTGGAGCAATGCCGCGCCGCGTCTGAATGCCCTGTATCAAGCCTTGAATGAAGGCAAGGCAGAAGCGGCGTTCGATATCGACATGAAGGCGCTGGCAGCGCCCTTGCCGCGCGCTTACGAGTTTGTCGATGGCAGCGCTTATTTGCCGCATGTGGAGCGTGTGCGCCGCGCTCGTGGTGCGGAAGTGCCGGACAGTTTCTATGTCGATCCGCTGATGTATCAGGCGGTCAGCGCCGGTTTTTATGGCCCGCGCGATCCGGTCAAGGTAGTGAGCGAAGACTACGGCATCGACCTTGAAGCGGAAATCGTCATCATCACCGACGATGTGCCGATGGCCGTGACCCCGGAGCAGGCCGCCGCGCATATCCAGTTGATTGGTTTGGTGAATGACGTTTCGCTGCGCAATCTGATTCCGCCGGAGCTGGCCAAGGGCTTTGGCTTCTTGCAGTCCAAGCCGCGTTCGGCGCTCTCGCCGGTGTTCGTCACTCCAGACGAGCTGGGCGATGCCTGGCAGGACAGCAAGGTGCATCTGCCGCTTCTGACCCATATCAACGGCAAATGGTTCGGCGCACCGGAAGCCGGTGTGGACATGCAGTTCAATTTCGCGCAATTGGTAGCGCATGCCGCCAAGACCCGGCCGCTGTCGGCGGGCACCATTGTTGGCTCCGGCACCATCGCCAATGAAGATACCGCCAAGGGCGCGTCCTGCTTTGCCGAGCAGCGCACCGTGGAAACCCTGCGCGATGGCAAGCCGTCCACGCCGTTCATGTCGTTTGGCGATGTGGTGCGCATTGAAATGAAAGACCGCGATGGCCGCGATATTTTCGGCGCCATCGAGCAAGTCATCGAGCGCCAAAGCGCGCCGTAATCACGCACGATGCAGGCGCCCGGTGGGCGCCTGCTTGCTTTGAGAGCCAACCCCATGTCCGAGCTGATTTTGTATTCCTATTGGCGCTCCAGCGCCGCCTACCGTGTGCGCATTGGCCTGAATCTGAAATCGCTGCCGTATCGGCAAAACACCGTGCACTTGCTGCGTGATGGCGGTGAGCAGCGTAGCGCCGCCTATCGCGCGCTGAATCCGCAGGCACTGGTGCCCACCTTGCAGCATGGGAATGTGGTGCTGAGCCAATCGCTGGCGATTCTGGAATACCTCGACGAAATCCATCCAGCCCCCGCGCTGTTGCCGGCTGATGCCGCAGGCCGCGCCCGTGTGCGTGCACTGGCGCAACTGGTGGCCTGTGATATTCACCCGCTCAATAATCTGCGCGTAGGGCAGTATCTGAAGGCTGAGTACACGCTGGAGCAGGCGGCGGTAGAAGACTGGATGCGCCACTGGATGCGCGAAGGTTTTGCCGCGATGGAAGCGGCGCTTGTCCAAAGCCCCGAAACCGGCGAATTCTGCCATGGCGATACGCCGACGCTGGCCGATATCTGCCTGATTCCACAGCTTTACAACGCGCACCGCTTTGGCCTGGATATGGCGGCATATCCTACGCTCAGCGCGATTGAGAGCCGCTGCCTTGCCTTGCCAGCCTTCGCCGCTGCCCGGCCAGAAAACCAGCCGGATGCGGCATAGCTCAAATGCTGAAAACGCCTCGCAGATGCGAGGCGTTTTGGATTCAGTCAGCCATTGAAATTGCTCTCATCAAACCCCTGGGTAATGCCAGGAATAGGCTTGCTGAATGCCTCCATCAATGCCGGACTCTCTGTCGGGTCGGGCAATGCGTTGAACTGGAACGGATCAGGCCTTCTGGGAGAGGCGGCGACGGCTGGTGCGGGTGTGGGGTTTGTGATGAATATATCGGCGTAAGGGTCATGTCCGGCCTGATTGCCTTCAGAGAGACGGAACTTCAGCTCCAGCCCATCGCGGGAGTCGGCCGCACCCAGTGCCTCCTCCATCTCGATTTTGCCCTGTTTGTAAAGATTGAATAGCGCCTGGTCAAAGGTCTGCATTTGCTCGCTCAGTGACTCTTCCATTGCCTGCTTGATTTTGTGCGCTTCACCACGGCGCATCAGGTCGCGCACGAATGGGGTGTTGATGAGCACCTCTACGGCAGGCAGGCGCTTGCCATCCTTGCCCTTCACCAGACGCTGGGAAATTACCGCATGCAGGTTTAGTGACAGATTCATCAATATGTTTTTATGTGCCGATTCCGGGAAGAAGTTCAGGATGCGCTCCAGCGCCTGGTCGGCATTGTTGGAATGCAGCGTGGCAAGGCACAGGTGGCCAGTCTCGGAGAAGGCGATGGCCGCCTCCATGGTGGCCGCATCCAGGATTTCACCAATGAGAATCACGTCCGGCGCTTCACGCATGGCGTTTTTCAGTGCACTATGAAAGCTTTGGGTATCAATGCCGACTTCGCGCTGATTGACCAGTGAGCGTTTGTGGCGGTGCAAAAACTCGATGGGATCCTCGATGGTGAGGATGTGACCAGACATGGTGCTGTTGCGGTGGTCAATCATCGAGGCGAGCGTGGTGGACTTGCCCGAGCCGGTTGAGCCGACCACCAGTACCAGGCCGCGCGGCCTGGTGATGATATCGCGCAGCACCGGCGGCAATTGCAACTCGTCAATGCTGGGGATTTCCGTGCGAATAGCGCGGATGACCATGCCAACTTCACCACGCTGCTGAAATACATTGATGCGGAAGCGTCCGATATCCGGAATGAACACAGCCATGTTCATTTCCATGTCGCGCTCGAAGGCTTTGATTTGGTCTTTATCCATCATCGAATAGGCGATGCGCTTGACAAGACCGGGGGGCAGGTTGGTGGTGCCAAGCGGATGCAGCCTGCCTTCCACCTTGATATGGATGGGGGCACCGGTGGAAAGAAACATGTCCGAGCCATGCTTCTCGACCATGAGTTTGAGAAAGGGAGTAATGTCCATGATTGTCTCAAAGCAGCAGATGGCTGAACGATAACACTTTGTTTGGGCGAGGCAATAGAAAACGGCACCGGTTGCCCGATGCCGTCTTTTGTCCTGCGAGAGGGGGGAGTATCAGAAACCGTACACCACATTGACGGTGGTCAGGGTATCGGTCTTCTTCACGCCCGGCAGTACATTTGTGTTGTGGCGGGTTTCCAGGCCTGCCTTCAGTGCCAGCGCGTCGGTCATCTTCACTTGCACGCCCAGATCGTTGCGCAGCAGGGTGTTGTTGCCGTTGCCTTCCACCAACAGGTCGTCATAGACAGCCACGTTCTCATTGAACTGGTGCTTGAACTTCATGCCGGCACGGGCAATGGCACCATTTTCATGGATGCGCAGGTCTTGCAGTTTGCTCCAGCGGTAACCGGCACCGATTTCAAAGGTCAGTTGCGTGGCTTCAGTATCCAGGGCATGGAAGCCGTAGCTGATTGCAGCGACGTTCTGGTATTCGTAGCTGGCATAGTGGTCGCGTTCGGTACGGATGCCACCAACGATATAGCTACGCGGGCCGAGGTTGCGGGCAGCACTCAGCAGGCCTTCATAGCGGTAGGCGGTTTCAGCGCCTTTGCTTTTCCCGTTCAAAAAGGCTGCACCGGCAGCATAGGCCCAGTCGCCCTGGGTACGGGTAGCGGCAAGTTTGCCAACCAGGGTGCGGCTGTCGGTATTGCCTTTGGCGATGGCAAGCCCCAGTTCGCCAGTACCACTCCAGTGGTCGTCAGCGTTATTGGCGGCAGTGGCGATGGCCGGGGCACCGAGCAGTGAGGCAATAGCCAGGGCAATGACATGATTTTTCATGGGATTCCTTGCTTTCTTATTGGAATGGAAGCGGCTCTGGGCCGCGTGGGCAGGCAATGGTGCTTGCATAAAGCTGAATGCGCGATTAGTAAAGAAATTGTTATTCATCTGTCATGCATTGAGATTGTTTTGTGACGCGTACCACAGCTTTGTAGGGGGCGCATAATTGCGTGCATGGATCGTTATGAACGTATTACGGCGTTGCACCGCCTGCTGAAAAGCGCGCGTACGGCAGTACCCATGCCAAGACTCATGCAGGAGCTCAATTGCTCGCGCTCCACGGTGTATCGCTTGATTGCCTTTCTACGTGATGCCTTGATGGCACCGGTCGTGGGAGATTCGGAAACGGGTTTCAGTTATGACCCGCAAGAGTCCGAGCGTTTTGAGCTGCCGGGGGTATGGTTGAGCTCCGGCGAATTGCATGCGCTGCTGGCAGCACAGCAATTGCTGGCGCGTGCTGGTAATGGCGTGCTTTCTGAAGTGATGGCACCGCTGCAACAGCGCATCGAAGCGTTGCTGGATGGGCAAAGGGGAGGCAAGCCATGGCCGCTGGAGCGGGTGCGTGTGATTCAGCACCGTATCCGCAAGCTGGACGAGTTGATTTTCCGGGCGGTGGCAACGGCAGTGCTGGAGCGCAGGCAGTTGCGCTTTGAGTATTGTGCCCGCACAACAGGGCAGGACACGCGGCGTTGGGTATCGCCGCAGCGTATCACGCACTATCGCGATAATTGGTACCTGGATGCCTGGGATCATGATCGTGAGGCCTTGCGCAGCTTTTCGGTAGATCGTGTCCGGAAAGCACAATTACTGGCTGAAGCTGCGCTCGATGTGGCGGATGAGCAATTGAACAGCCATCTTGCGAGCAGCTACGGCATTTTTGCTGGCGAGCCAAAAAATTGGGCGACTATTGTGTTTAGTGCCAGGGCGGCGCGTTGGGTAGCGGATGAGCGTTGGCACTCCAGGCAACAAGGGCGGTTTCTGCCTGATGGGCGTTATGAGCTGAAATTGCCCTATAGCAATGGACGCGAGCTATTGATGGATGTATTGCACTACGGTGCCGATGCCGTGATTACAGCACCGGTTTCATTGCGTGAGCAAGCCAGACTGCTATTGGGTCTGGCATATGCGAATTACGCCGATAGGTAAGCGTGGCTGAAATTTGGGCTTGGAACCAAAAGCCGCAGCCCTTATTGAAGCTGATTGACAATGAGTGAATGTTCATTCACTATTTTCTAGCCTTTATGACGGGCACGCCGCTGGCGCGCCCCTTCTTTTCATTTGATGAGCAAGCAAACCATGGCTTCCAAAACCCTGCGCGCTACCGCGCTGTCTATGTTGATTGCATCCTCTCTTTTCTTGGCCGCCTGCGGCAAGGCGCCTGAGCAGCAGCACGCTGCGCCGCCGCCGGTGCCGGTCACGGTGGTGACCTTGAAGGCCGAAAACGTGGCCTTGACCCGCGAGCTGGACGGGCGCGCCAATGCTTCGCAGCTGGCGGAAGTGCGGCCGCAGGTCAGTGGCATTGTTGAGCGGCTGGGGTTTGTCGAGGGCGGTGAGGTGCGCGCCGGGCAGCTGCTGTATCAAATCGACCAGACCGCTTTCCGTGCGGCTGCTGACAGTGCCCGCGCCAGTCTGGTGCGCGCCGAGGCCGGGCTTGCTGTGGCGCGGCAAAATGCTGCGCGTTCGGCAGAGCTGGTCAAGATTGATGCCATCAGCCGGCAGGAGGATGACACTACCCAGGCGGCCTTGCGGCAGGCCGAAGCGGATGTCAATGCCGCCCGCGCCGCATTGCGTAATGCCGAGGTGCCGCTGGGCTTCAGCCGTGTGACGGCGCCCATCAGTGGCCGCATCAGTCATTCGGCGGTGACCCGCGGTGCGCTGGTGACCGCGGCGCAGGGCACGGCGCTTGCCACTATCCAGCAGCTTGACCCGATGTATGTGGATGTGACGCAATCAAGCAGCGAGTTGTTGCAGTTGCGCCGGGAAATCGAAGATGGCCAGTCGCAGGCCAGCGGCAGTGTGCCAGTGGACATCCTGCTGGAAGACGGCAGCGTGTTTCCGCATACCGGGCAGTTGCGCTTTGCCGAAGCCACGGTCAATCCGGCCACCGGCAGCGTCTTGCTGCGCGTGGTGGTGCCCAATCCCGAACAATTGCTGCTGCCGGGCATGTATGTCAGGGCTCGGCTCACCAATGCCCAGCGCCAGGGGGCGTTGTTGGCGCCGCAGCAGGGCATCAGCCGTGATGCCAAGGGCAATGCCACGGCGCTGGTGGTGAATGCCGAAAACAAGGTCGAGCCGCGTCCGGTCAAGGTCAGCCGCGCCATTGGCGACAAGTGGCTGGTGGAATCGGGCCTGGCCGCCGGTGACAAGCTGATTGTGGCCGGGTTCCAGAAGATTGGCCCGGGCGCCGCAGTGCTGCCGCAGGAGGCAGGCGTGCAGCCGCCTGCACCGGCTGCTGCGGACAAGCCGGCTGCCCAGGCTGCGGCCAAGTAAGCGGGAGGCGCGCAGATGGCACGTTTTTTCATTGACCGGCCGATTTTTGCCTGGGTGATTGCCATCATCCTGATGCTGGCCGGCAGCATGGCGATTCGCCAGCTTCCCATCGAGCAATACCCGGATATCGCGCCGCCGCAAGTCTCGGTGAGTGCGGTCTATCCCGGCG
The DNA here is from genome assembly GCA_002798255.1 of Lysobacteraceae bacterium NML95-0200. Taxonomy (GTDB): domain Bacteria; phylum Pseudomonadota; class Gammaproteobacteria; order Xanthomonadales; family Xanthomonadaceae; genus Solilutibacter. The sequence goes on along the minus strand of NWQQ01000006.1, from coordinate 57,808 downwards.
CTTCGGCCAAGGTGGTGGAAGATGCCGTCACCCAGGTGCTGGAGCAGGGCATCCGTGGCGTGGACGGGCTGTTGTACATGACCTCCAGCAGCTCGGCCAATGGCGCGGCCAGCATCAATCTCACCTTTGCCAGCGGCACCGACCCGGATATTGCCCAGGTGCAGGTGCAGAACAAATTGCAGGCGGTTACGCCGCTGCTGCCGCAGGAAGTGCAGCAGCAGGGGGTGAGCGTGGGCAAGGGGCGCAGCGGCTTTCTGATGGTGATTGGCTTCATCTCCGAAGACGGCAGCATGAGCAATGACGAGATTGGCGATTACATCTCCAGTCACGTGGTTGACCGTATCGCTCGCCTGCCGGGGGTGGGCGGCACCCAGCAGTTTGGCACCCAGTATGCGATGCGTATCTGGCTTGACCCCGGCAAGCTCGATACCTATGGCCTGACGGTGGCGGATGTCACGGCAGCGGTGCGTGCGCAAAATGCCCAGGTCGCACTGGGGCAGCTCGGTGCGGCGCCGGCGGTGCCGGGGCAGCAGCTCAATGCCACCATCACTGCGCAGTCAAGGCTCAGTACCCCGGAGGAGTTCCGCGCCATCATCCTGCGCAGTGGCATGGATGGCTCGCGCCTGACCCTGGGCGATGTGGCGCGGGTGGAAATGGGTGCGCAAAGCTATGACAGCATCAGCCGTTACAACGGCCAGCCGGCCAGCGGCATGGCGGTGAACCTCGCCACCGGCGCCAATGCACTGGATACCGTGGATGCGGTACGCGCCGAGCTTGCCAGGATGGAAGCCAGCTTCCCGGCAGGGCTGAAGTGGGAAGTGCCGTTTGATTCCTCGCCGTTTGTGCGCGTGTCCATCAATGGCGTCATCAAGACCCTGCTTGAAGCGGTACTGCTGGTGTTCCTGGTGATGTATCTGTTTCTTGGCAATTTCCGCGCCACGCTGATTCCGACCATCGCCGTGCCAGTGGTGCTGCTTGGCACCTTTGCCGTGCTGTATGCGCTGGGCTTCACCATCAACATGCTGACCATGTTTGCCATGGTGCTGGCCATTGGCCTTTTGGTGGACGATGCCATCGTGGTGGTGGAAAACGTCGAGCGGCTGATGCGCGAGGAGGGCCTGCCGCCCAAGGAGGCGGCGAAAAAGTCGATGTCGCAGATTACCGGCGCGCTGGTCGGCATCGGCGTGGTGCTCTCGGCGGTGTTCGTGCCGATGGCTTTCATGGGCGGTTCCACCGGCACCATCTATCTGCAATTTACCGCCACCATCGTCACCGCCATGGCGTTCTCGGTGCTGGTGGCGATGGTGCTGACCCCGGCGCTGTGCGCCACCATGCTCAAACCCGTCCAGCAGGGCGAGGCGCACCATCATGGCAACGGCCCGGTGGAGCGCTTCCTTGCCTGGTTTGACCGCTTGTTCAACAAGGGCAGCGAAAAATACCAGCGCGGCGTGGCCGGGATACTGAAGCGTCCGGGGCGCTTCATGCTGGTATTTGCGGTCATCAGCACCCTGGGCGGCTGGTTGTTTCTGCGCCTGCCCACCAGTTTCCTGCCTGAAGAAGATCAGGGCATGGTGATGGTGCTGGCGCAGGCGCCGGTGGGTTCTACCCAGGAGCGCACGCTTGAGTCCATCAAGCAGCTGGAACAGTACTTCCTTGAAAACGAGAAGGACGTGGTGAAATCGGTATTCACCGTCACCGGCTTCAGCTTTGCCGGCCAGGGGCAGAACATGGGCATGGGCTTTGTGCGCCTGAAAGACTGGAGCGAGCGCACTGACGAGAAAGACAAAGTCCCGGCTATTGTTGGGCGCGCCTGGGCAGGGCTTGGTCAAATCCGCGATGCCTTCATGATTCCGATTGCGCCGCCCGCCATCATGGGGCTGGGTACCGGCTCGGGCTTTTCGTTCTATCTCACCGACAACGGCGGGCTGGGGCATGAAGGGCTGCTGGCAGCGCGCAACCAGTTGCTGGGCATGGCTGCGGCCAAGGAGCAAGGCTATATCGGCAGCCTGCGCCCCAATGGCATGGAAGATGCCCCGCAGCTGCGCGTGGTGGTGGATCAGGCCAAGGCGCAGGCGCTGGGGCTTTCCCCCGCCACCATCAACAGCACCCTGGCCACCGCCTGGGGCGGCAGTTATATCGACGACTTCATCGACCGCGGCCGGGTCAAGCGCGTGTATGTGCAGGCCGATGCGCCGTTCCGCATGACGCCGGATGACTTCCTGCGCTGGTCGGTACGCAATAACCAGGGGCAGATGGTGCCGTTCTCGGCATTTGCCAGTTCGCACTGGGAATTTGGCTCGCCCAGCCTGCAACGCTACAACGGTGCCGGCGCCATGTCGCTGGAAGGCACGGCCAAGCCCGGCGTCAGCTCTGGCGAGGCGATGGCCGAGGTCGAGCGGCTGGTTGCACAGCTGCCCGAAGGCGTCGGGCTGGAATGGACGGCGGCCTCCTATCAGGAGCGCGAAGCAGGCGGCCAAATCGTGCTGCTGTACTCGCTGTCGCTCCTGATCGTGTTCCTGTGTCTGGCGGCGCTGTATGAAAGCTGGTCGGTACCGACCGCAGTATTGCTGGTGGTACCGCTGGGGGTGCTGGGCGCGGCGCTGTTTACCGGCCTGCGCGGCCTCGACCGCGATGTGTACTTCCAGGTGGGCTTGCTCACCACCGTGGGGCTGACCAGCAAGAACGCCGTGCTGATTATCGAGTTTGCCAAGCAGTATTACGAATCGGGCACCGAGCTGGTCAAAGCCATCATGATGGCAGTGCGTGACCGCCTGCGCCCCATCGTCATGACCTCGCTGGCATTCGGCTTTGGCGTGCTGCCACTGGCGCTGGCCAGCGGCGCTGGCTCGGCGGCGCAGCGCGCCATTGGCACCGGCGTGCTCGGCGGCATGATTGTCGGCACGGTACTCGGCATTTTCTTTATCCCGCTGTTCTATCTGGTGGTGGTGCGGCTGTTTGCCCGCAATAAAAAACCGGCCGCCGACCAAGGAGATATTTCCCATGTTTAAGCCTCATGGCCTGACACTGGCGCTTATGGCCGCGCTTGCCAGCGCAGGCTGCGCCACCCTGGTACCGGCTACGCCGGCCGCTGAAGCAGGCATCCCGGCGCAATGGCAGGGCATCGAAGGCCGGCAGATCGGCGATGTCAGCGCCCTTGACTGGCGCAGCGTGTTGCAGGACGCGCGCCTGCAGCGCGTGGTCGAGCAAGCCCTTGCCCATAACCGCGACCTGCGCGTGGCAGTGCTGAATGTCGAGCGTGCCCGCGCCCAATACCGCATCAGCCGCGCCGAGCGCCTGCCTTCAGTGGGCGGCAATCTTGAGCAAACCCGTACCGGCGGCGATGCGCCCGTCACCGAGAGCCACAGTGCATCGCTGGGGTTGGCCAGCTTTGAGCTGGATTTGTTCGGTCGGGTGCGCAATTTGAGCCAAGCGGCCGTGCAGCAGTTTTTTGCACAGCAAGAAAACCGCCGCGTCGCGCAGCTGAGTCTGATGGCCGAAGTCAGCCGCGCCTGGCTGACCCTGGCGGCCGACCAAAGCCTGCACGCCATTGCCGAGGACACCTTGCATGCCTATCAGGAAACCCTGCGCCTGACCGAGCGTCGTCATGAGCTGGGCGCCGTCAGCGGCCTGGAGCTGGCGCAGATGCGCGCGCAGGTGGAAACTGCCCGGGGCGATGTGGCGCGCTATGCGGCGCAGGTACAGCTTGACCGCAATGCCTTGGACTTGCTGGCAGGCACGCCGCTGGCCGCAGCCGACTTGCCACAGGGGCTGCGCGATACCGATATCGCCCTTAGCCCCGTGCCTGCCGGGCTGGCTTCGGAAGTGCTGTTGCGCCGTCCCGATATCCGTGCGGCCGAACACAGCCTGCTGGCCGCCAACGCCCATATCGGTGCGGCGCGTGCGGCGTTTTTCCCCTCCATTCGCCTGACCGGTAGTGCCGGGACGCAGAGCGGTGAACTCTCCGGCCTGTTTGATGCCGGAACCCGCTTCTGGCGCTTCATGCCGCAAATCAATATCCCGATTTTTCAGGGCGGGGCATTGCGCGCCAACCTGAAAGTGGCCGAGGCCAACCGTGATATGGCGCTGGCGGCTTACGAAAAAGCCATCCAGAGCGGTTTCCGCGAAGTTGCCGATGCGCTGGTGCAGGAGCAAGCGCTGAACGAGCGCCGTGCAGCGGCAGAAAACCTGCTGCAAGCAGCGCGCCAGGCCGAGCAGCTTTCCACGGCGCGGCGCGATGCCGGTCGTGACAGCTACCTCACCTTGCTTGATGCGCAGCGCACCCGCTATGCCGCCGAGCAGGCAGCCATCACCGTCCGCCTTGCCCAGCAAGCCAACCGCATCACTCTGTACCAGGTGCTGGGCGGCGGCGTGGAAGCAGACAGCCCCCCATGAACAGGCCCAGCCAGACTGCCCGCAGCCGCCGGGCAGCACATAGCCAGGCACAACGTCAGCGCATCCTCGATGCCGCCCGGCAATGCTTTGCCGAACGCGGCTTCCATGCCGCCAGCATGGCGCAAATCGCCGAAACCGCCGATATCAGCACCGGCCTCATCTACCGCTATTTCAGCAGCAAGTCCGAGCTGATTCACGGCATCGTCGAGGCGCAGATGCAGGCCCTGGCCGCCGACATCAAGGCGCGCCAGCAAGACACCCGGCCACCTGTGCCATGCGTGATGGAAATTCTCGGCCAGTCCTGCCATTCAGCAGAGTGTGATGGTGATATGCCGTTGGCACCGACGCTGATGCTGGAAATCACCGCCGAGTCACGCCGTGACCCCTTGATTGCCGAAGTGCTGACCCGCTTCAACCAGCAGATTGATGCCGCGATTGCCCAGTGGCTGAGCCGCCCGCAGGCCGAAGGCGGCTTTGCCGTACCAGCGGCCAAAATCGCCGCCCGCAGCCTCGCCCTGCGTGCCCTGATGGACGGCCTGAAACAACGGCTGGTGCGCGAGCCGGACATGGACATGGCCGTCGTCGAGGCCATGCTGCAAGACCTGCTGCCGCGCCTGATGGGCGACTGACTGCCCACACCGGCTTATCCCGCCGCGCCCATAAACCCCGTCTGCCGCCAGGCCTCGAACACCACCACGGCAACGGCATTGGAAAGATTCAGGCTGCGGTTGTCCGGACGCATCGGCAGCCGCAGGCGTTGTATAGCCGGGATGGCGTCCAGCACCGCCTGTGGCAGTCCGGCGGTTTCACTGCCAAACAGGAAGGCATCGCCGGGCTGGTAGTCCACCTGGTCATGGCGCACCGTGCCGCGGGTGGAAAGTGCGAACACCCGTCCGGGCGCCACTGCTGCCAGCGCGTCGGCCAAGGTTTCATGCAGGCAGAGCGTGGCGTATTCGTGATAGTCCAGCCCGGCGCGACGCAGTTGCTTGTCATCCAGTGAAAACCCCAGGGGCTTGACCAGATGCAGCTGGCAGCCGGTATTGGCGGCAAGACGAATCACATTGCCGGTATTGGGCGGGATTTCCGGCTGGTGCAGGATGATGTGGAACACGCCGCTGTTTACCAGGGCAGCGGGCTGCCATTGGCGTGCCAGAAGCTGCCGGTATTGGCAAGGCTCAGCGCATCCACGCGCGCGGCCAGACCTTCTGCGGCCTGCTCCGGGCTGACATCGCCCTGGCCGCCGACCATCTCGGTCGCCACAAGACCCGGATGCAGCAGACAGACGGCGATGCCGCGCGGCGCCAAGTCCACTGCCAGCGACTTGCCCACGGCATTCACCGCCGCCTTGGAGGCGCGATAGCCGTAATACCCTCCGGAGCCGTTGTCGGCTACCGAGCCCATGCGGCTGGTGATGATGGCGAGCTTGCTGCCTTCGCCCAGTTGCGCAAGTATGGCATGGGCGGTCAGCAGCGGCCCCAGGGTATTGACTTCAAACTGCTGGCGGATGGCATCCAGTGCGGCATCATCCAGCTTGTCCAGCGTTTCATTGCTGAAAATTCCGGCATTGAGAATCACCGTATCCAGCCGCACCCCGGCCAGCACTTCCGGCAGGCGGGCGATGCTGGCGGCATCGCGCATGTCGGTGCCGTCGATGATTTGGGCGCCACTGGCCTCCAGCGCCGGGCTGCTGCTACGGCAGACGGCATATACCGTATCGCCGCGCTCACGGTATAGCCGGGTCAGTGCAAGGCCGATGCCGCGATTGGCGCCGGTGATGAGGATATTGGCCATGACAGGCTCCAGTGGAAGGGCTGCCTATGTTGGCGCAGAAGCGGGCAAGGTCAAGTGTGCAGGGATATGCAGATACGTGCCTGCCATGCTGGTCATGACTTCCGGCCCGTGCAGGGGGCAGGGGCAGGGCTTAACATTAACCGTTCCCAAACCACAGGATGCTCAACATGATGTTCAAGTCTGCTCCACGCATGGCCACATTGGCACTCGCGCTTGCCACTGCCCTGGGCGGCAGTTTTATGCCTGCGCCTGCACAGGCGGCCAAGCCGGCGACGCAGGTAAATCTGCCCTATGAAACCTTCACCCTGCCCAATGGCCTGCGCGTGGTGGTGCATACCGACCGCAAGGCGCCGATTGTGGCGGTGAATGTCTGGTATCACGTCGGCAGCAAGGACGAGCCGGCCGGGCGTACCGGCTTTGCGCATCTGTTCGAGCATCTGATGTTCAACGGCTCGGAAAACCACCGTGACGAATACTTCGGGCCGTTCGAGCAGGTGGGGGCCACCGACATGAACGGCACCACCAACAGCGACCGCACCAATTACTTCCAGAATGTGCCGACCACCGCGCTGGACATGGCGCTGTGGATGGAATCCGACCGCATGGGGCATATGTTGGGCGCGATTGACCAGAAAACCCTGGACGAGCAGCGCGGCGTGGTGCAGAACGAGAAGCGTCAGGGCGAGAACCGTCCCTATGGGCAGTTCTATGAAACCATGCTGCGCAAGATGTATCCCAAGGGGCATCCGTATCACCACACCGTCATCGGCTCGATGAACGACCTCAATGCCGCCACCCTGGAGGATGTGAAAAACTGGTTCCGTGCCTGGTATGGCCCGAACAACGCCGTGCTGGTGCTGGCCGGGGATATTGATGTCGCCACTGCCAGGGAAAAAGTCGCCAGATACTTCGGCCATATTCCCGCCGGCCCGACCCTGGCGCAGCCGGCAGTGAATGTGCCGCAGATGGTGGCCAGCGGCCGTACCGAAATGCAGGACAAGGTGCCGCAGACGCTGCTGGCGCGGGTCTGGCATGTGCCGCAGAACACCAGCAATGAAAGCGATGTGCTCGACCTTTTCAGTGAAGTGCTGGGGGGCAGCAGCACCTCGCGGCTGGATCGCCGTCTGGTGTATCAGGAACAACTGGTGGACAGCATCAGCACCAGCAATATGAGCAGCCAGCTGGCGGGGCTGTTCATGATTCAGGCGATGGTCAAGCCCGGCGTGGACATCGCCAAAGTGGAAGCGGCGATTGATGAGGAGCTGCAAAAGCTGCTGCGCGAAGGCCCCACGGCCGAAGAACTGGCACGTGCCAAGACCGACCATAATGCGGCGCTGGTGCGCGGCATGGAGCGCATCGGCGGATTTGGCGGCAAGGCCGATATTCTGGCCTCCTGCACCATCTACACCGGCAAGCCCGGCTGTTTGGATGAGAGCCAGCGCACCATTGCTGCAGCAACACCGGCCAGCGTGCGGCAGAGCGCACAGCGTTGGCTGGCCGCCCCCAGCCATACTTTTGTCATCGCACCGGGCGAGCGCGCTGAATTGACGGAAGATCCCAGCGTGCAGCCGGCTCCGTTCAATCTGCCCGCGCCCGATCGCAAATACCGCACCACCGCGACACAGGTCGATCGCAGCCAGGGCGTGCCGCAGGTAAATGATTTCCCTGCACTGAAGTTCCCGGCGCTACAGCGCGCCACGCTTGCCAATGGCAGCACCGTGGTGCTGGCCGAGCGCCATGACATCCCGGTGGTGCAGATGAGCTACCAGTTCCACGGCGGCTATGCGTCCGATGCCGGTGGCAAGCTGGGTCGCGCCAGCTTCGCCATGGGCATGCTGGACGAGGGCGCGGGCGAACTGGACTCGCTGGCCTTCAAGGCGCGGGCTGAATCGCTGGGCGCACAACTGGGCGCCAGTGCCAGCCTGGATGGCAGCAGTGCTTCACTCTCGGCACTGAAGTCGAACCTGGATGCTTCGCTGGCGCTGTATGCCGACATGCTGCGCCGCCCGGCCTTCAATGTCGCCGATATTGAGCGCGTACGCGCGCAGTGGCTGGCCAAAATCGCACAGGAAAAAGCCAATCCCGGCAGTGTGGCGCAGCGCGTGCTGCCGCCGCTGCTGTACGGCGAGGGTCACCCGTATGCCATCCCGTTCACCGGCAGCGGCACGGAAGATGCCATCAAGGCCTTGAGCCGCGATGACCTGTTGGCCTATCAGCAAACCTGGCTGCGCCCGGAAGCGGCCACCCTGCTGGTGGTCGGCGATACCACGCTTGAAGAAATCGTGCCGCTTTTGAACAAGCACCTGGGCGACTGGAAGGGCGAAGGCGCCGTGGCACAGCCGGTGGCCTTGCCGCAGGTGGCCGCGCCAAAACAGGCACGGGTGTACCTGATTGACCAGCCCGGTGCCATTCAGGCCAACATCATGGTCGGCAAACTGGTGCCTGCCAGCACCGATGCTGGCGCTACCCGTCTTGAAATGAGCAATGACATCATCGGCGGCACCTTCACCTCGCGGCTCAACATGAACCTGCGTGAAGACAAGCACTGGTCGTATGGTGCCCGTACCTTCCTGGTCAGCGCCCTCGGCCAGCGCCCGTGGCTGACCAGCGCCCCGGTACAGATTGACAAGACCGCCGAGTCACTGGCCGAAATCCGGCGCGAGTTTGCCGAATACGCCAGCGGCAAGGCACCGGCGCGTCAGGAAGAAGTCACCAAGGTGGTCAATAACGAACTGCGCAGCCAGCCCGGCGCCTACGAAACCGGCAGGGCAGTGATGGGCACCATCAACGGCATCGTCCGCTATGGCCGCCCGGACAACTGGGTGGCGCTGCGCAATGCCGAGGTCGGCGCCTTCAGCGTGGCCGATGCCAACACCGCCGCCGCCAGCTTCAACCCGGACAATCTGGTCTGGGTGGTGGTCGGCGACCTGGGCAAGATTGAAGCCCCGGTGCGCGCCCTGAACCTTGGCGAAGTCACCATCCTTGATGCCGACGGCAAGCCGGTGGCGGCGAAGCAATAAACCGCTGCCTGTATCGGAAACGGGGGAGCTTGGCTCCCCCGTTTTGTTTTGCCTGATGAAAGTCTGCAGCTGGCAGAGGCCGGATTTTACCGGGATTCTTTAAGTATCTGGATGATGGTGCGAACGGCAGCACTGCAAGCTGCATGCTCAGACAAGCAGCTTGCACAATGCCAGGTGGAACAGGGCAGTCACAAAGCCATGTGGCTCCGGTAGCAGGACGGCGGTATCGGCGGTCATGGTGCCTGGCGTGCGGTAAAGCTGGCTGAGCGCAGTTCTTCGGGGTCGAAGTCATCCACCATGATGGTATCGAGGGTGAGCTGGCGCAGCTGGTAGAGCTGGCGGGCTTCATCCAGGGTAATCCAGCCTTCGTTCACGCCTTCTTCAAGCTGGTCTTCAAACTCCAGGGCCTCAATATCGCTGTTTTTCAGTGCCTTCATGAACTTGCGTTCGATAGGCTCGGCAGCCACAAAGTCCGGCAGATAGCTGACGATGCGCCCGGCCGGGTTGTTTTCGCCGGGGGTGGTGAATACGCCTTGGGCCAGGCGCTCGCGGGCATCGCCGGGGTTCATCAGGATGCTGGCGACCTTGTGACCCAGACGGTCGGAAGGCGCCTGGGCGCGGCGCCCCCAGGGGAAGATAATCGGCCACAGCAGCCAGGCCACCGGACGCACCGGGAAGTTGCGCAGCGCGGTGGACAGGGCGGTTTCAATCTTGTTGACTGCATCATGCACCGCCCAGGCCAGCAGCGGCTGGTCGGTTTCCGGGTAGCCTGCATCCTGATGGCGCTTCAGCATGCTGCTGACGATATACAGCTGGCTGAGCACATCGCCCAGCCGGCCGGACAGCGACTCCTTGAACTTCAGCTTGCCGCCCAAGAGCAGCATCGACACATCGGCCATCAGGGCGAGGTTGGCCGAATAGCGGTTGAGCTTGCGGAAATAGCGCCGGGTATAGGCATCGCCCGGTGCAGCACCGATGCGGGCGCCGGTCAGGCCAAACCACCAGCTGCGCACGGCATTGGAAATGGCATAGCCGATATGCCCGAACAAGGCATTGTCGAATGCATCCAGTCGCCCGGCGGGGTCTTGCAATTGCACCGCGCGCATTTCCTTCATCACCCAGGGATGGCAGAGGATGGCGCCCTGGCCGAAAATCATCAGCGAACGGGTCATGATGTTGGCGCCTTCCACGGTGATGGCAATCGGTGAGGCCTGCCAGGCGCGACCGGCAAAATTGCGCGGCCCGAGAATAATGCCCTTGCCGCCGACGATATCCATCACATCCTTGGCGACAATCCGCCCCATTTCGGTGCAGTGGTATTTGGAGATGGTGGAGGGCACCGCCGGGTTTTCGCCGCGCGCCACGGCAGCGGCGGTGGCCTCGGACAAGGCGCTGATGGCGAACGCATGACCACCGATGCGGGCGAGGGCTTCTTCCACGCCTTCAAAGCGGCCGATGGACAGGCCGAACTGCTTGCGGATGCGTGCATAACTGCCGACCGTGACCGCGCCCATCTTGGCGCCGCCGCTGGCGGTGGAAGGCAGGGTGATGGAGCGACCAATCGACAGGCATTCCATCAGCATGCGCCAGCCTTGTCCGGCGTAGTCTTCGCCACCAATCAATTGCGATAGCGGCACGAATACATCGCGCCCCTTGATGGGGCCGTTCTGGAACGGTGAATTCAGCGGGAAGTGGCGGCGGCCAATTTCCAGCCCCGGGGTATCGCGCGGCACCAGTGCCAGCGAGATGCCGATGTCCTTGACATCGCCCAACAGGCCATCCGGGTCATACATGCGGAAGGCCACGCCAATCAGCGTCGCTACCGGCGCCAGGGTGATATAGCGTTTGTTGAGGGTCAGGCGGATGCCCACCACTTTGGCGCCGTTCCAGTTGCCTTCGCAGACGATGCCGTAGTCGGGGATGGAGGTTGCATCCGAGCCTGCAAACGGGCCGGTCAGGGCGAAGCAGGGCACCTCACGGCCATCGGCCAGGCGCGGCAGGTAATAGCGTTTTTGTGCCTCGGTGCCGTAGTGCATCAAAAGCTCGGCAGGCCCCAGCGAATTGGGCACGCCCACCGTGGAGCTGACCACCGAGCTGATGGAGGCCAGCTTTTGAATCACCTTGTGGTTCATCAGCGCAGAAAAGCCCAGGCCGCCGTATTCCCTGGGGATGTTGAGGCCGAAGAACTTGTTGCGCTTGATGTAGTCCCAAAGCTCGGGCGGCAGGTCGGCGCGTACATGGTCGATTTCCCAGTTATTGACCATCTGGCAGAGCGTCTCGGTGGGGCCGTCGAGAAAGGCTTGTTCTTCTGCGGTCAGCTCGGGCTTGGGCTGCGCCAGCAGCGCCTGCCAGTCGGGCATGCCGGAAAACAGCTCGCCCTCGAACCCGACCGTGCCCGATTCCAGTGCGGTGCGCTCGGTATCGGACAGCGGCGGCAGGATGCGTGTATAGAACTTCAGAAGTGGTGAAGTAATCAGCGCCTTGCGCAGCGGCGCAATCAACAGCGGCAGCGCGATGAGTGCGGTCAGGAGGCTGGCGGTGAGTGTGGCAGCCGGGTGCGCCCCCAGCAGCCAGCAGGCCACCAGGGCCGTGGCAGTCAGTGCCGCCCACACCGCCAGACGCCAGCGGTGATAGGCCGACAGGGCGGCGGCAAGCAGAATCACGAGAAAGGGGATGGCGATGCTCATGGGGCACTCCGGCACGGGCAGTTATCAGCGAATGGAAACGCGGCTGCAAATCAGGACTGCGTTTCCATACGCGAAGGTATGGATGACTTGGGGGGCTGTCAAGCTGCACTGCGGGAATGAAAACCAGACCCGAGTCAAGCAGTTTGCGACCCCTGCGTATGGTTTAATTGAAACATGAATGAAACATCGCCAAAAGCCGAGCGCAATGGTCGCCTGAGTGCCGATGACTGGGCCACTGCCGCATTGGAGCAAATTGCCGAGCAGGGTGTGTCTGCGGTGGCGGTTGAGCCGCTTGCCCGTCGCCTGGGCGTGACCAAGGGCAGCTTCTACTGGCACTTCCCTTCCCGTGATGCGCTGCTGCAAGCGGCGCTGGAACGCTGGGAAACCCATGAGCAGGCAGTCGTGTTTGCCCCGCTGGAGGCGCTGGACAACCCCGCCGAGCGCCTGGGGGCGCTATTCAGGCTGGTGGCCAACGAAGTGCAGTCGCATGTGATTTACAGCGAGCTGCTGAAGTCGCTGGACAACCCCGCCGTGCAGCCGGTGATGAACCGGGTTTCCAAGCGCCGCATGGATTATTTGACCGCGGCTTTCCGCCAGGCGGGTCTGGATACCATCGCTGCCCAGCATCGCGCCCGGCTTGCCTATGCGGCCTATGTCGGCTTTTTGCAGCTCAACCTGCAACTTGGCCAGCGCGATATGCAGCGCGAAGAATTCGACGACTATGTCGCCCATATGATGGCTACGCTGATTCCGCAGCATGCCTGATTTTCCACCCAACCCGGAGTGCCACGTCATGACCAGCCAACTGCCCGCCCTGAACCAGTGGGTTGCAGAAATCGCCCAGCTCACCCAGCCCGACCATATCCACTGGTGCGATGGCTCGGATGCCGAAAATACCCAACTCATCGAGCAGATGCTGGCTGATGGCACTTTGCTGAAACTCAATGAAAGCACGCACCCGGAAAGCTATCTGCATCGCTCGCACCCGGACGATGTGGCGCGCGTGGAGCATCTGACCTTTGTTTGCACCACCGAGCGTGAAGATGCCGGCCCCAATAACCACTGGATGGCGCCGGATGAGGCGCGCGCCAAGATGCGCGCGCTGTTTGCCGGTTGCATGAAGGGTCGCACCCTGTATGTGGTGCCGTACTGCATGGGGCCGATTGATTCGCCGCTGTCGCGCTGCGGGGTGGAAATCACCGACTCGCCGTATGTGGTGGCGAACATGCGCATCATGACCCGCATGGGGCAGGCCGCACTGGCGCGCATCGAGCGCGAAGGCCAGTTCGTCAAGGGGCTGCACTCCACCGGCGACTTGAACCCGGAGCGTCGCTTCATCATGCACTTCCCCGAGTCTCTCGAAATCCAGTCGTTTGGCTCCGGCTACGGTGGCAATGCGCTTCTGGGCAAGAAGTGCCACGCACTGCGCATCGCCAGCCATCAGGCGCGCAGCGAAGGCTGGCTGGCCGAGCATATGCTGATTCTCGGCATCGAAAACCCGCAGGGCGAGAAGCACTACATCGCTGCCGCCTTCCCCAGCGCCTGCGGCAAGACCAATCTGGCCATGCTGATTCCGCCCGAAGGCTATGTGCGCGAGGGCTGGAAAATCACCACCATCGGCGATGACATTTGCTGGATGCGCCCGGGCAAGGATGGCCGCCTGTATGCCATCAATCCCGAGGCCGGCTTCTTCGGCGTGGCGCCGGGCACCTCGGCCAAGTCCAACCCCAATGCCCTGGCTTCCATCCAGCGCAATACCATCTTCACCAATGTGGCAGTGACTGACGACAACCAGCCGTGGTGGGAGGGGCTGGATGCGCGCGTGCCGGTCACCGATTGGAAGGGCAACCCGTTCAACGCCGAGGCGGGCACACCGGCTGCACACCCCAATTCGCGCTTTACCGTCAGCGCCAAACAATGCCCCAGCTACTCGCCGGAAGCCGAAGCGCCGCAAGGTGTGCCGATTTCCGCCATTGTCTTTGGCGGTCGTCGCGCCTCACTGGTGCCGCTGGTGTTCGAAGCCCGCGACTGGACGCATGGCGTGCTGATTGGCGCGGCGATGGGCTCGGAAACCACCGCAGCGGCCACCGGCGCCGTGGGCGTGATGCGCCGCGACCCGATGGCGATGAAACCGTTCTGCGGCTACAACTTTGCCGATTACTTCACTCACTGGCTGTCGTTCGACAAGGCCGGTGCCAAGTTGCCGAAAATCTTCCACGTCAACTGGTTCCGCAAGGGCGATGGCGGCGACTTCCTGTGGCCGGGCTTTGGCGACAATATGCGCGTGCTGGAGTGGATGCTAAAGCGCGTGGCTGGCAGCGTGGGCAGCCAGGAAACCCCGATTGGTCATTTGCCCAATCCCGCCGACATCAACCTCGACGGCCTTGAGTTGGGTGATGAGGCCATGCAGAAACTGTTCGACTACGATCGCGCAGGCTGGGCGGCAGAATTTGCCAGCATCGGCGAATACCTTGAGGAATACGGCCCGCGCATGCCTGAAGCACTGAAGGCCGAACAGCAACGCATCCACGAGGCCTTGAGTTGAGCGGCAACAGGCGCTCAAACAAACGGCCTGCCATTGGCAGGCCGTTTTTGTTGGAGGCATCAAGCATCAATAACGCGGAATCTCCGGGTTGATGGCAGCCCAGGCGTCGATGCCGCCTTCAATGTTGTAAACATCATTAAAGCCCAAACGCCGATAGTGCTCGGCGGCCTGGCGGCTGCGTCCACCGTGGTGGCAGAGGAAGGCAATTGGCGTGGATTTGTCCAGCGCTTCAATCGCTGCCTGGCCGTCGTCGAAATGCAAATACGCCACCGGCGCTGCCGCCAGAGCGCGCTCAGCGTGCGGGCGCACGTCAATCAGGGTCAGCCTGCCTGCGGCGATACGCTCGGCCGCCTCTTGCACGGAAATATCCCGTACCGGCTTGGGCGCATTCGGGTTTTCAATCACCAGACCCTTGCCACGTGCATCATCGGCAAAATCCAGTTTAAGACCATCGGCGCGGCGGGCATCATTGAGCGGGAACTGCAGCGGTACGCCATCGACGGTAACGGCAATCGCGTGCGGATTGGGCTGCACCAGATGCAGGCGGGTGCGGAACTGACGGTCAATGGCAATCTCCACCACCATCTCCTCACCGGCATCGGCAATAGCTTGCTTGAGCATGGCCTGCGCTGCCGGGGTGATGGTGATGGCAGGCGGCGTGCGGTCAGGCTCGGGCAGGCCAAGTGCCGCTTGCAGCTCGCCGCTGGCGGCCATCTGGGTGATGATGTCACTGCCGCCCACCAGCTCGCCGTCGATATAGAGCTGCGGGATGGTCGGCCAATCGCCATAGAGTTTGATGCCCTCGCGGATTTCCGGGTCGGTCAGGACATCGACATGGGCAAATTCGACCTCCAAATCGCGCAGGGTGCCTGAGGCCTGTGCAGAGAAACCGCATTGCGGAGCGGCAGGCTCGCCTTTCATGAACAATACGACGCGTTGGGCGGCAAGAATTTCGCTGATGCGCTGGCGCAGGGCGGGATCAAGGGACATGGCGTACTCCAAATGAGTGAGAGTGGGGGTTATGCGAGCTTCAAAAGCTGCTGCGCGATGGGCAGCGCCTGTACGGTCCACTGCCGGTACTGCGCAGCGGAAGGGTGCAGGCGATCTGCGACCAGTGCGTTTTCACCGGCGCCGCAAGTGCGGCTGATGGCGGTGACATCCACTAGCGCCACTTGCTGTGCTTGGCAAACGGTGTGGATATGAGCGTTGTAGGCGTCGATTTGATGCGCCACCTGAGCCGCATCACGGCCTTCGCGCTGCGCATAGGGGGTCATGCCCCAGTCGGGAATGCCGAGCACCATCACGCCCTGCACACCACGTTTGGCAAGCCCGATGGCGCGATGCAGCAGCGCATCAAAGCCGGTGGCAAACTCCGCGAGCGGGCGCTGGCGATATTGGTCATTGACGCCAATCAGCAGCGTGACCAGATCGTATTGGCCATCGGTCAGTCGAGCCTCGTCCATGGCGTGCGCCAGCTCGTCGGTGGTCCAGCCGGTACGGGCGATGATGCGTGACTCAAGTTCAAAGCCCTCTGCGAGTAGTGCGGCGGCCAGTTGCATGGGCCAGCGCTCGGCCTCGGCGACGCCTTCGCCGATGGTATAGCTGTCACCGAGTGCAAGATAAGAAAGTGTCATGGCAGTCTCCGCAAGCGTCATCAGCAATAGCCTGCCAGCACCCGGTCGATGCGGGCAAACACTTCGCGCAGCACCTCGGCCTCGGGCAGCAGGGTGACGCGGAAGTGGTCACGATACGGCACATTGAAGCTGGAGCCGGGCACGATCAGCACGCCTTCTTGCTCCAGCAAGTCGAGTGCAAAGCGGTGGTCATCAAAATTTTCGACGGCCTTGCCGACTACGCGCGGAAAGCCGTACAGCGCCGCAGCCGGAGTGCTGAGCTGCAGATGCGGACTGGCCTGGCAGCATTCAATCAGGGCGCGCCGGGTTTCGTGCAGCCGGCCGCCCGGTGCCGTCAACGCGCTGATGGTATCGCCGCCATGCAGTGCGGCGTGGATGGCGAATTGTCCCGGCACATTCGCGCACAGCCGTAGCGCGCTCAACAAATCCAGTGCGTGCTGATAGGGGGTGACTTGTGCCGCCTCGCCGGAGAGCACCGCCCAGCCCACGCGCCAGCCACAGGCGCGATGCACTTTGGAGAGTCCGCCAAACGACAGGCAGGGCAGGTCGCCAGCCAGCGGCGCCAGCGGCTCGAAGCGGGCATCGTCATACAGGATGTGGTCGTAGATTTCGTCGGCCATCAACAGCAGGCGGTATTTGCGGGCGATGGCGACAATGCGCTCCAGCAGCTCGCGCGGGTAGCTGGCACCGGTCGGGTTGTTGGGGTTGATCAGCACCAGTGCGCGGGTACGGCTGGAGATCAGCTTTTCGATTTCTGCCGGGTCGGGCAGAAAATCGTTTTCCGGTCGGCACGGGTAATACACCGGGCGGCCATCATTGAGGATGGTGGCGGCCGACCACAGTGGATAGTCGGGCGAGGGCAGCAGCACTTCATCGCCGGGATTGAGCAGCGCCCGTAGCGCGATGTCGATCAGCTCGCTGACCCCGTTGCCGATGAAAATCCGCGAGGCGTCGGCATTAGGGGTGCCGCGCTGGCGGTGAAACAGCGCAATCGCCTCGCGCGCCTTGGGCAGCCCTTGCTGATGGGTATAGGGATCGGTGTCGTGGATATGGTCGGCAATCGCCCGTTGCAAATGCGCCGGGGCACGGAAGCCGAATGCGCCGGGGTTGCCGATATTGAGCTTGACCAGCGTGTGCCCCTGCGTCTCCAGCTCGCGCGCCCGGCGCGCCAGCTCGCCGCGGATTTCGTAGCGGACTTCGGCAAGGCGGTGGCGGGTGGCAAGTGCGGGCGTGTTCATGCGGGGGCTCAAGGCAAATGAAGCCGCAAGCGTATCGGAATCACGCATGGCTTGGAAATGCACCCATGACTTTCGGGTCGGGATTGTTGCTGGTGGCTGTGGTAGTTTGACCGGCTGCAATCCCCTGACCGGAGTCATAAATGAAAGTCTTGCCGCTATCTGCCGCCGTGGCTGCCGTGCTTGCCATGGGCGCCCTGATGCCTGCCGCTGCCCAATCTGCCAAGGAGCCTGCCATGTCTGCCCCCACCCCTGTCGATGCGCATCAGTGGCTGGAAGATGTGGAAGGCGAGCGGCAGCTGGCCTGGGTGCGCGAGCGCAATGCCGTATCCAACAAGGCGCTGGCTGATAATGCCGAGTTTCGCCAGCTTGAGGCCGACCTGCTCGCCATCCTGAATTCCGACGCCAAGATTCCCGGCGTCTACAAGATGGGCGATTACTACTACAACTTCTGGCAGGACAAGCAGCACGAGCGCGGCATCTGGCGGCGCACGACGCTGGCCGAGTACCGCAAGCCCAACCCGCAGTGGGAAACCGTGCTGGATCTGGATGCGCTGAACAGAGCCGAGGGCGAAAACTGGGTGTGGCATGGGGCTTCCTGCCTGCGCCCGGCCTATACCCGCTGCCTGATTGCGCTCTCGCGCGGCGGCGCGGATGCGGACGTGACGCGCGAATTTGACCTGGCCAGCAAGACCTTTGTTGAAGGCGGCTTCTTCCGACCCGAGGCCAAGGGTTCGCTGGGCTGGATTGACGAAAACACGGTTTTTGTGCAGACCGATTTTGGCGCCGGCAGCCTGACCGATTCGGGCTATCCGCGGCAGACCAAAATCTGGAAGCGCGGCACGCCGTTGGCCAGCGCCGAATTGGTGTTTGAAGGCAAGCCGACCGATATGTATATCTCCGCCTTCCGCGATGACACGCCGGGCTATGAGCGTGATTTCGTCAGCAATACCGTCGCCTTCTACAACAACGAGCTGTACCTGCGCGGTCAGGATGGCAGCCTCACCAAGGTGGATGTGCCCAATTCGGTGGAAAAAGGCGTGCATCGTGAGTGGCTGACGCTGGAGCCGCGGCAGGATTGGACGGTCGGCGGCAAGACTTACAAGGCGGGCAGCTATCTGGTGGCCAATTTCAATGACTGGATGGCAGGCAAGCGCGAGCCTGTGGTGCTGTTTGAGCCGAGCGAGAACAGCTCGCTGGCAAGCGCGGTATGGACGCGCAACCATCTGGTGCTGAATGTGCTGGAAGATGTGAAAAACAAGCTGACCGTGCTCACGCCCACGGCCAATGGCTGGCAGCGTTCGGCCTTTGTTGGCGCACCGGACATCGGCACGGTCAATGTCGGCGCGGTGGACAGCGATGAGTCCGACGCGCTGTGGATGACCGCTTCGGGCTATACCACACCGACCACGCTGTATCTGGCCGAAATCGGCAAGCAGCCCGAAGCCCTGAAAACCATGCCGCGCTTCTTCAATGCCGATGACTTGCAGGTTGAGCAGCATTTTGCCACCAGCAAGGACGGTACCCGCGTGCCGTACTTCATCGTGCACAAGCAGGGTATGGCGCTCGATGGCCGCAATCCGACCCTGCTGTATGGCTATGGCGGCTTTGAAATCTCGCTCACCCCCGGTTATTCCGGCACCATCGGCAAGGGCTGGCTGGAGAAGGGCGGCGTGTATGTGGTTGCCAATATCCGCGGTGGCGGTGAATACGGCCCGCGCTGGCATCAGGCCGCACTCAAGCAGAACCGCCACAAGGCGTATGAAGATTTCGCCGCTGTGGCACAGGATTTGGTTGCCCGCAATATCACCCGTCCTGCGCATCTGGGCGTACAGGGCGGCAGCAATGGCGGCCTTTTGACCGGCAATATGCTGACCCAGTACCCGGAGCTGTTTGGCGCGGTGGTGATTCAGGTGCCGCTGCTGGACATGCGCCGCTACAACCAGTTGCTCGCTGGCGCTTCGTGGATGGCCGAATACGGCAATCCCGACAAGCCGGAGGAATGGGCGTATATCCAGAAATTCTCGCCCTATCACCTGTTTGATGCGTCCAGGAACTACCCGCCGGTGCTGATTACCACCTCGACCCGCGATGACCGCGTGCATCCGGGGCATGCCCGCAAGATGGCGGCGCTGATGGAGAGTGCCAACAAAAACGTGCTGTATTATGAGAACATCGAAGGCGGCCACGGCGGTGCGGCCAATAATGCGCAGCGCGCGCATATGACCGCGCTGGTGTATGCCTTCCTGTGGAATGCTCTCAGCAAAAAATAAACCGGCGTGCGCCCCGTGACGTTTGCGGGGCGCTTGCCTTTTGCCAAGGAAAACCCCATGAAAATGAACCCGTTTGCCGTAGCCCTTGCACTTGCCATGACTGTGACCACCAGCCACGCCGCCGACCTGCCCACCCCGCCTGATGTGGCGAAGAAACCGCATACGGTGAAAGCCCCGCATGGCGCCGAGCGTCAGGACGAGTATTACTGGCTGCGCGATGACAAGCGCGAAAACCCGGAAATGCTGGCCTATCTCAATGCCGAGAACGCCTATGCCGATGCCTTGCTGAAAGGGCTGAAGCCGGTTGAAGATACGCTGTATCAGGAAATCGTTGCCCGCATCAAGCAGGATGATGCCTCGGTGCCGTACCGTGACAAGGGCTGGTGGTATTACAGCCGTTTTGTCACCGGCCAGGACTATCCCATCCATGCCCGCCGCAAGGATGGCGCAGGCGTCGATGCCCAGACCATCCAGGCCGCCAATGCCCGCGGTGATTTTGCTGGCGAAGTGGTGCTCTTGGATGTCAACAAACTGGCCGAAGGCCATGACTATTACGCCGCCTATCCGGTGAGCATCAGCCAGGATGGCCGCCTGATGGTGTGGGCCTTCGATACCAATGGCCGTCGCCAGTACACACTGCGGGTGAGCAATCTTGAAACCGGCGAGCTGCTGCCCGATGTCATCACCGGCACCAGCGCCGATGCCGAATGGGTCGATGACGGCCACAGCTTCCTGTATGTGGAAAACGACCCCGAAACCCTGCTCACCAAGCGCGTCAAGCGCCATGTGCTCGGTACCGACAGCGCCCGCGACGCGCTGGTGTATGAAGAAAAAGACGACAGCTTCTACATGGGGCTGGGGCGCACCCGCGATGACAAATACCTGACCATCGGCGTGTCCAGCACGGTATCGGATGAAACCCGCTACGCCCCGGCCAATGACCCGTCGCAGTTCACCGTGCTTGCCGCACGCGAGCGCGATGTGGAATACAGCGCCGACCATTTCAATGGCCGCTGGCTGATTCGCACCAATGCCGATGGTGCGCAGAACTTCAAGATTGTCACCGCCGCCAGCAACAGCCGTAGCCGCGCCGACTGGAAAGACCTGGTGGCGCATGAGCCGGCCGTATTTGTGGAAGGCTTTGAAGTGTTCAATGATTTCATGGCCGTGGCCGAGCGTTCCGAAGGGCTGGAGCGCATCCGCGTGCTGAAAAATGACGGCAGCAGCGAATACGTCAAGGCTGATGAAAGCGCCTATTCGATGGGGCTTTCGGTCAATTCCGAGGCCGATAGCGACTGGCTGCGCTATAGCTATACCTCGCTGACCACCCCGGCCATCACCTATGAAGTCAATCTCAAGACCGGCGAGCGCCGCCAGCTCAAGCAACAGCCGGTGCCGGGCTATGACGCCTCGCGCTATACCACCGAGCGCGTCTGGGTGCCGGCGCGTGATGGCAAGACCCGCATCCCGGTGAGCCTGGTGTACCGCAACGACTTCAAGCGCGATGGCAGCGCAGCGATGCTGCAATACGCCTATGGCAGCTATGGCTCCTCCATGGATCCGGGCTTCTCGTCCACCACCGTCAGCCTGCTTGACCGCGGCATGGTGTATGCCCTGGCGCATATCCGTGGTGGTCAGGAGATGGGGCGGCAGTGGTATGAGGACGGCAAGATGTTCAACAAGAAGAACACCTTCACCGACTTCATTGATGTCACCCGCTATCTGGTGGCAAACGGCTATGCCAGCAAAGACCGCGTGGCGGCCTATGGCGGCAGCGCCGGTGGCCTGTTGATGGGCGCGATCAGCAATATGGCGCCCCAGGACTACCGCGTGATTCTCTCGCAGGTGCCATTCGTGGATGTGGTGACCACCATGCTCGATGCCTCGATTCCGCTCACCACCAACGAATACGACGAATGGGGCAACCCGGAAAAGAGCCGCGAGAGCTACGACTACATGCTGAGCTACTCGCCGTATGACAATCTGGAAAAGAAAGCCTACCCGGCGATGTTTGTCGGCACCGGCCTTTGGGATTCGCAAGTGCAGTATTGGGAACCGGCCAAATACGTTGCCCGCCTGCGCGATGTGAATACCTCCAGCCACCCGGTGGTGTTCCGCACCAATATGGAAGCCGGCCACGGCGGCAAATCCGGTCGCTTCCGCCGCTACCGCGAGCAAGCGGAAATGTACGCCTTCATGCTCGATCAGCTGGGTGTGAAGTAAGGCCGCCTTGCAAGACCCAAACGCCGGGCTTTATGCCCGGCGTTTCAAATGGCGGGCATTCTGCCCAAGCCGAGTAATTGCAGAGCTTTCTTGCAGCTTGCATAGACCCTGCGACTTCGCGCAGGGTGACGGGTTGTGGGTGTGGCTTGCGCAAGGCGACGGGGCTTGTCGAATCTGAAAAATCACCCTGTCATTCTGCGCAAGTGAAGCGTAATCGCAGAATCTTCGGGGTTTTCGATGTTTTCTCAACGCCGGGACTGCGCCCGGCAGCGCACCTCCTTTCTTTGCTGGCAAAGAAAGGAGGCAAAGAAACCAGCCCTGGCTCCCGCGCCTTGCTGCGCAAGGTGCCCTGCGTTCCTCGCGACCAATGGCGGCAGGGCAAACTCGCATCGCTGTGCGTTGCTCAAACAAAGCCCAGCCTTCTCCCATTGGCCGCTGCGGTACTCGGCGCGTCCGAACAGGGCGGAAGACAAAAGCAAAAGCAAGAGCAAAGGCAGCCGTCATTCTGCGCAAGCGAAGCGTAATCGCAGAATCTTTTGAGCTTCTGTTGTTTGTTCAATGCCGGGACTGCGCCCGGCGGCGCACTTACTTTCTTTGTTGGCAAAGATGAAGCAAAGAAAACAGCCCTGGTTCCCGCGCCTTGCTGCGCAAGGTGCCCTGCGTTCCTCGCGACCAATGGCGGCAGAGCAAGCTCGCATCGCTTCGCGCTGCTCAAACAAAGCCCAGCCTTCTTCCATTGGTCGCTGTGGTACTCGGCGCGTCCGAACAGGGAGGAAAGCAAAAGCAAGAGCAATAGCAAAATCGCCCTGTCATTCTGCGCAAGCGTAGCGCCGTCGCAGAATCTCTTGCGGCGCCCGCAAAGACCTAAGCGACTACGCGCAGGGTGACGGGCTTTGGTTGCGACTTTGCGCAAGATGACCGTGTGAGGGACGCGCCCGGCGCTTTCATCGCATCCGCACTGCCCGGAATCGGTGAAAATGGCATCCCTTTGCTGGTATTTCCCGGAGTCGCATGCCACGGCCTTGCATCACACGCCCGTTTTGGTGGTTGCTGGCCTATTTGAGTCTTGGCCTTCATCATCGGCATCTTCCTGCCCGGCCTGCCCACCGTGCCGTTTGTCCTGCTCTTCGCGACTGGCAGGATGGGGGGCGCATCAGTCGGCGAGCCAAGTGGCTGGCAGTGTTGATGATGTCGCTCTCTGCCCTGCTGATGCTGCTCCTCCTGCCCAAGCCATTGCACGCTTTGCCCGGTATTGCGGTGATGGCGGTTGTGGCGGTTTGGCTTTGGCATCGCCCCGAGTAAGGCGGCTTTGAGTACCATCTGCATATGAAAAAGATTTTCCGCCTTGTACCTTTCGCCCTGATTTTCGTTCTGCCTGCTTGCGGCAACAAAGGCCCGCTGACCCTGCCGCAAAAGCCGGTGCCGGTGGAAGCCCCTGCAGAGCAGGCGCCCGCGCCGGATAGCGCCGCCGGCCAGGATGAGGATGGCCGCTAAGCCATGCAGGCTTTTTGCAAAATGCACGGCGCGGGCAATGATTTTGTCGTGCTGGACTTGCGCGCCGGTCAAGCTGAACCTGGTGCTGCGTTTTGCCGCATGCTGGCCGACCGGCAGCGTGGCGTGGGCTGTGACCAGATTCTGACCATCGAGCCGCCGACATCGCCCAAAGCGGATGTGCGCTATCGCATCTGGAATGCCGATGGCAGCCTGGCCGGGCAGTGCGGCAATGGCGCGCGCTGTGTGGCCGCGTGGTATGCACGGCAAACCGGCACGGCCGCTACAGCGTTGCTGCTGGAATCCCCCGCCGGCCTGCATCGGGCTGAGCGCATGGCCGATGGGCAGTGGCGTATCGACATGGGCGTTCCGCGTTTTGCACCCGCGGATATTCCGCTGCAGGGCTTTGCGAATGCCGCGCATGAATATGCGCTCGAAATCGGCGGCGCAAGTTACCGCATTGGCGCCGCCTCGATGGGCAACCCGCATGCCTTGCTGGAAGTCACCGGGCTTGCGTGTCTGGATATCGCGCCCACTGCACATGCCTTGCAGGCTAGCGATTACTTTCCGGATTCGGTCAATGTCGGTTTTGCTGAAGTATTGAGCCCGGCGCATATCGCCCTGCGCGTTTACGAGCGCGGTGCCGGAGAAACCCTGGCCTGCGGCAGTGGCGCCTGCGCGGCGGCGGCCATCCTGATGCGGCGCGGGCGTATTGCGCGTCGCGTGCAGGTGGATTTGCCCGGCGGCCTATTGCATATCGAGTGGCCGGATGCTTGCAGCGGGATTTTGATGCAAGGCCCGGCCACATTTGTTTATCAGGGTGTCACCGATGCCCGTTTTATGGAGTCTGTTGCTGCATGAGTCATCAAGAAGAAAAGTCCGGCGGTCATGAAGTCGCCGCCTGGTTGCGCCGCCATCCTGATTTTCTGCGCCAGTTTCCTGACCTTGCCATGATTCTGACCGTGCCGCGGCAAAATGGCGGTACGGCCTCGCTGGCCAGCTACCAGCTGGATGTGCTGCGCGACAAGAACCGCGAGTTGAACCGCCGTCTGCATGAGCTGTTTGCCAATGCGCAAGAAAACGAGCGCCTGGCGGTGCGTACCCATCAGCTCACGCTGGCCTTGATGGCGCAGCGCAGTGCCGCCGACACCGTGCAGGCGATGGCGGCCAGTCTTACCGAAGATTTTCAGGGCGACCTGGTGCGCTTGGTGCTGTTCTCCAGAGTGGAGGATTTGCAGGAAAGCGAATGGCTGCGCTATCTGCCAGAAAGTGACGAGGCGCTGCAACCCTTCCGCGATGTGCTGGCCAGTGGCGAGCCTCTATGCGGACGGCTGAACCCGGATAAAAACAAGCTGCTGTATGCCGATGCGGCGGGCGAAGTGCAGTCCAGCGCCCTGCTGGCCTTGCCGGGGATTGGCCTGATTGCCGTTGGCAGCCGTGAGCCTAACCGCTTTTTCCC
Organism: Lysobacteraceae bacterium NML95-0200; assembly: GCA_002798255.1. Taxonomy (GTDB): domain Bacteria; phylum Pseudomonadota; class Gammaproteobacteria; order Xanthomonadales; family Xanthomonadaceae; genus Solilutibacter. The sequence goes on along the minus strand of NWQQ01000006.1, from coordinate 33,058 downwards.
CGGCATGGGCACGCTGTTCTTGCGGATGATGGGCGAGGCCTTTGCGGCGGCGCTGGGCAGATGGCAGGCGGCGGCATAAGGGTTTGCAACCCGGGTCATGAATATCGCCAGTTTCCTTGCGCATCTGGAAGTCGAGCGGCGCATGTCGGTACATACGCTGGATGCCTATCGCCATGACCTGGCGGCCTTGCAGCAGTGGTGCGAGCAGCAATCCATCAGCGATGTGGCGGCGCTTGATGGCGAGCATATCCGCGCCTTTATCGCCCACCAGCATCGTCACGGGCTTTCCGCCAGAAGCGTGCAGAGAAGGCTCTCGGCCTGTCGCAGCTTTTTTGCATGGATGCTGAAAAACGGCCATCTGGCGCGCAATCCGGCAGCCGGCATTCGCGCCCCCAAGGCGGCGCGCAAACTGCCGCAGGTGCTGGATGTGGACGAGGCGATGAAGCTGGTGGAAGTGCCACAGGATGCGCCGCTGGGCACGCGAGACCGGGCGATGCTGGAGCTGTTTTATTCCTCCGGCCTGCGCCTTTCGGAATTGTGCGCGCTGCGCTGGCGTGATCTGGATTTTGCCCAGGGTCTTGTGCAAGTGCTGGGCAAAGGCAGCCGTGAGCGCATCGTGCCGGTCGGCTCTTATGCCTGCAAGGCTTTGCAGCAATGGCAGGCCGAATCGCAAGGCGCGCCGGATAATCCGGTTTTTCCAGGGCGCAATGCTGGCAAGCCCATCAGCCAGCGCGCGGTGCAGCTGCGCATCAAGCAACTGGCGCCGCGTCAGGGCATTTACAAGCGCGTGCATCCGCATTTGCTGCGGCATAGCTTTGCCACGCATGTGCTGGAGTCCTCCGGTGATTTGCGTGGCGTGCAAGAACTGCTGGGGCATGCGGATATTGCCGCCACCCAGATTTATACCCATCTGGACTTTCAGCACCTGTCCAGGGTTTACGACGGCGCGCATCCGCGCGCGCGCCGCAAGAAATCAGGTGCCGATTGAATCAGCTACGAAAATAAGCCTCTACCGTACCCCTGAGCTTGAGGGTCATCGGCTGGCCACGACGATCCAGTGCACGGCCAGCGGCGACGCGAATCCAGCCCTCGCTGATGCAGTATTCCTCGACATTGTTGCGCTCCTCACCGTTGAAACGGATGCCAATGCCGCGCTCCAGCAGGGACGAATCGTAAAACTTGCTGCGCGGGTCGTTGCTGAGACGGTCGGGTGGGGTGTCGGACATGGCGTTCAGATTCAGTAGTCAAACTGCGTGACAGGATACGGCGCGCGGCCTTGGCCGACAAATCCGTTTTCGCCGTATCATTCGCATCAACTGCCTGGCAGGATGCCTATCCTTGGAGAGGGACTTGATGTTTTCATTCATCCGTATTTTCAGCGTGGCACTGGCGGCGCTGCTGGCCTCGCCGCAGCTTCCGGCGGCTGCACAAACCCCGGTTCCGATGCAGCCAATGCCGCCGCCATCGCTGCCGTCCGAACCGGAGCCAGAGCCCGAGCCGCTGCCGCCCGAAGATGCCGTGGCGCCCGAGCCTGAGGCGCAGGTGCTCTCCCAGGACGAGGTGCCGCTGCCTGAGCGTGATGCGCAATCGCTGCAACAGGCCGAGCCGCCACTGCCACCGCCAGTGCCGATGGCGGCAGACATCCGCAATGAACGCGAAGGCTTTATCGGCCTGCTGCGGGCGCAGGTATTGATGGATAGAGCCTGGGTATCGCCCGGCGAAATAGATGGCCGCAGCGGCACCAATACCGTGCGCGCCATTGGCGGCTTCCAGCGGCTTGCCGGGTTGCCGGTAAGCGGGCGGCTGGATGAAGACACCTGGGCGGCGCTGGAAAAATATGGCCCGGCCTTGCAGCACTATGTGCTGACTGAGCAGGATGTGAAGGGCCCGTTCCGCCCGATTCCGGGCAGCATGTATGGCAAGGCCAAACTCCCGGCACTGTCCTATAACAACGTGCTGGAAGCCCTGGGCGAGAAATTCCACATCCGCCCCGCCGCCCTGCAAGCATTGAACCCCGGTGTGGACATGAGCCGCGCGGGCGCGCAAATCATCGTGCCGAATGTGCTGGATATTCCGGCACTGCCGCAGGCCACCCGGATTGTGGTGTCGGATGCGGCCAAACTGCTGATGCTCATCAACCACGAGGGCAAGGTCTATGCCCAGTTCCCGGTCAGCACCGGCAGCGAGCGCGACCCGCTGCCCATCGGCCAGTGGGAACTGCGCAGCGTGGCGCGCAACCCGCATTACAACTACAACCCGGCGCTGTTCAAAGGCGCCGCCCCCGGCCCGCGTGCCACCCTGCCGCCCGGCCCCAACAGCCCGGTCGGAGTGATGTGGATGGGACTGTCCAAACCGCACTACGGCATTCACGGCACCCCCGAACCCGGTAACATCAGCAAGAGCCACTCCAATGGCTGCATCCGCATGACCAACTGGTCGGTACTGCAAGTGTCCAGTGCCGTTTCACAAGGTACCCCGGTGAGCTTGATTCCTTAGAGCGTGTTATGAACTTTGTGCCAATCGAATCAAGGGCATGGCATTGGGTAACATGAGAATGGCGAAGACCACAAAGTGCAATCCCCCCAGCACGTCCGGCAATCGTTCGTAATCACGGGACAGGCGCCTGAAGCGGGCAAGCCAGCCAAAGCTGCGTTCCACCACCCAGCGCCTTGGCAGCAGAACAAACCCCTTTTTCGCTTCGCGCAACTTCACCACCTCCAGGGCAATGCCGTTTTGCGCCGCCGCATCCCGGGCTTTTTGCCCCGTGTAGCCTTGATCTGCCCAAGCCTTGCGCACGCGCTTTCCCGTTGCCTGTTGCACCGCCTGGCACAGCGCATCGACTTGATCGCGCTCCTGCGCGTTGGCGGGCGTGACATGCAAGGCCAGCAAATGCCCCAGCGTGTCCACAGCCATGTGCACCTTGGAGCCTTTGCGGCGCTTGTAGCCGTCATAGCCAGCCCGAGCTCCACTCTCGCAACTGGATTGCAGGGTGCGGCCATCGATGGCCATAGCGCTTGGCTGCCCCTGCCGACCTTGGGCGACTCGAATGATGGAGCGCAGATCCGAGACGATGGCTTCGAAACAACCTGCATCCAGCCAGCGCCTGCTTTGCTGATACACAGCTTCCCACGGTGGCAGGTCATTGGGCAGCATGCGCCAGGGGGCGCCTGCACGTACCAACCAACGCAGCGCATTGAACACTTCACGCAGATCGTGCTGACGCTGCGGCGCATCTTGAGCCATCAAGATGAGGTAGGGTGCGACAAAGCTCCATTCTTCGTCGCTGACATCACTGGGGTAAGGCTTGCGGGACATGTCGGTACTGTACCCAAAACCCAATCCATCACTCGGAAAAGTGCATAACACGCTCTAACTTGATTTGATGACGAGCCCTTCTTATTGGGGGTTGAGTTCTTTTTGGATTTGCACCTCCAGCTCTTGCAAAATTTGGAACAAATCCCCTACCAGACCAACATCGGCGATTTCAAAGATGGGCGCGTCGGGGTCTTTGTTGATGGCGACGATGGTGCCTGCATCCTTGATTCCGGTGACATGCTGGATGGCGCCGGAGATGCCCACGGCGATGTACAGTTCAGGGGCGATGATTTTTCCGGTTTGGCCGACCTGCATGTCATTGGGGACATAGCCTGCATCGACGGCAGCGCGCGAGGCACCAACGGCGGCGCCAAGTTTGTCGGCAAGCGCATAGATGACGCGGAAGTTTTCCTCCGAGCCGACGCCGCGACCACCAGACACTACGCGGCGGGCGCTTTGCAGGTCGGGGCGGTCGGATGCGCCGCTTTCAAGTTTTACAAAGCGGGTGTGGCTGGGCAGGGCGGTATTCACGCTGACGGTTTCAACCGCAGCACTGCCACCTTGGGCAGCGGCAGGCCAGGAGGCGGTGCGCACGGTGGCGACCAAAATTTGGTCGGCCGGGGCTTCGACGCTGACAATGGCGTTGCCGGCATACATCGGGCGCTTGAAGCGGTAGGAGCCGTCCACCGCCATCAGGTCGGAGACTTGTGCCACGCCAAGCAGAGCCGCAACACAGGGCATCAGGTCTTTGCCGAAGGTGGTGCTGGGGCCAAACACATGGCTATAGCTCTTGGCCACTTCGGCCACTTGTGGTGCCAGCACCTGTGCAATGGCGTTTTGGTTGGCCGGATTGGCAATCGCCAGTACGCGGCTGACGCCCTCGATTTGCGCAGCTTGTGCGGCCACGACAGCCGGGTCGGCCGCCAGTACCACGATGTCGATGGCTTCGGGGTTCAGTGCCCTGGCAGCGCTGACGCATTTACCGGTGGCGGCATTCAGTTGTCCATCCAGATGTTCGGCAATAATCAATACCTTGCTCATTACAGCAACCCCTTTTCTTTGAGTTTGGCGACAAGTTCTGCGGCGTCTTTGACCATCACACCACGGCTGCGCTGTGCGGGCGCGGCATAGTGGGTGGTCTTCAGTGTATCGGCGCTGCTCACGCCAAGGTCGGCCAGGGCGATGGTTTCCAGTGGCTTGCTTTTGGCCTTCATGATGTCCGGTAGCTTGATGAAGCGCGGCTTGTTGAGGCGCAGGTCGGTGGTGATGACCGCCGGCAGATCGACTTCCAAGGTTTCCAGGCCGGCATCGACTTCGCGCACCACGGTGGCCTTGCCATCGGCGACTGCCACCTGACTGGCAAAAGTGGCCTGCGGGCGCTGCCATAGGGTGGCCAGCATCTGCCCGGTCTGGCTGGCGTCATCGTCAATCGCCTGCTTGCCCATCAGCACGATGTCGGGTTGTTCTTTTTCGACCAGCTTCAGCAGTACGCGCGCGGCAGTCAGTGGCTGTACTGGCTGGTCGGACACCACATGCACGGCGCGGTTGGCGCCCATGGCCAAACCATTGCGCAGATGCGGTTGGGCATCGGCCGGGGCGATGGTCGCAACCACCACTTCGCTGGCGATGCCTTTGTCGCGCAGGCGCAGGGCTTCTTCCAGGGCGATATCGTCGAACGGGTTGGCCGAGAGTTTGACGCCTTCACTGACGACACCGCTGTTATCCGGCTTGACCTGTACGCGGACATCGGAATCGATGACCCGCTTGTATGCAACAAGAATCTTCATCTGGAGGGCTACCTTATTGGGAAAACGCGGATTGTAGGGAGTAGTATTCTACAGACTAAAGTCCGGAAGAGTGAGGTTATTGAACATGGATTGCATCTGCTTGCTAAGACGTAGGGTGTTATTTGAATGGGGAAGAACGGGTCTTTGTTGAGGTGTCGAATTATTTTTATATATAACTAAACTTTAATAAGATTTATCTTGGATGTGATTTATGATGAAAAAAATTAAAATTGGTTTTAATCCTTTGTTGGGCCTGTGTCGAGAGGATGGGGGAGAGGATGGGTGGAGTAGGTGGCAATCAGTGGACAATGATCCTCAATTCTTGATTTGCAAAGAAGAAGAGGGTGATTGGGAGCAGGGGTGGTATCACTTGCAAATTCAGCTGACCGGGGAGCCTGGGGGGATTGTAGGTCCTTGTATATACCCTGACTATGGAGGGGGGTTTGGTGAAATAAATATAGTGCCTCTTTGGTATCGTCAGGATGAGGATAAGATTGACTGCATTATTGTCTTGATAAAGCCTGCAAAGTCATTGAGGTTTGATCCTACTGTTCGTAAGGCGTTTTTCTCGCTTGGGGATGCCTTTGTTCGTCGTATTCCTAGGGTGGCTGCTTATTGGGGGATGATAAGCTCTGTTTGTGAAAGCAGGGGAGGGCAGACTGGTAGTGTTTGGTATGCTTTTATAAGAAGTCTCTTTTTTGTGGCAAAGCGGCAAGGTGTACGGCAGGCAGTCGCGGAGTTGAGGATAAATTATTTGAGTAAATTCTCGAATGTTTGCTCAAGTTATCAGGGGTGGGTAAGAATTTATGATCCTCCGGTTGAGTGGCGCTCTCGGGAGCTGGAGGAGCGTAAAAGGGGGTTGTCAGGGCGGCCTCTTTTTTCTGTAATTATGCCTGTTTATAATCCTCCGGAAAAATGGTTCAGGAGGGCGCTGGATAGTGTCTTGGCGCAGGTTTATGAGAATTGGGAAATTTGTGTTGCGGATGATGCCTCTACCGAGAGGCATGTGTTGAAGGTTCTGGAGGAATATTCAAGTAAGGATGGACGGGTAAAATACATTTCCAGAAATAAAAATGGGCATATATCTGAAGCGTCAAATTCTGCGCTGGAAATTGCCCGAGGGGATTTTTTGGTGTTGCTCGATCACGATGATGAGTTACATCCCGAGGCTTTATTGTGTGTGGCCGAAGCATTGGGTAAGAATCCAGATGCAAAAATAATTTACAGTGATGAGGATAAAATTGACGAGGATGGAGTTAGGTTTGGCCCTTACTTCAAGACGGATTGGAATTACGAGCTGCTTCTTGGTCAGAATTGCATTTCTCATCTAGGTGTCTATGAGGCTGGCCTGGTTCGTGAAGTCGGTGGTTTTAGAGTGGGGATGGAAGGTTCTCAGGATTGGGATTTGGCATTGCGCTGTATTGAGAAAATTAAATCGTCACAGATTATTCATATTCCTAAGGTTCTTTATCACTGGAGAACCATTCCAGGTTCGACTTCAATGGGGGTTCATGAAAAGAGCTACGCAGCTGTTGCGGCGGAAAGTGCAGTTATTCAGCACTTTGAAAGGATTGGTGTAATGGCGAATGTGGTGGGTGGAAATGATGGCTATATTAGGTCAGAAATAATTCTGCCGGAGCGGAAGCCCTTGGTTAGTCTTATTGTTCCGACTCGTGATAAGGTGGATTTGCTCAAGGTTTGTGTTGGCAGCATTATTGAAAAGACTAAGTATGAAAATTTTGATATTATAATTGTTGATAATGGTTCTGTAGAGTCTGGGACGTTAGATTATTTTAGATTTATACAAGATGATTTTAGGGTTAGGGTGGTTTCCTATGATGCTGAATTTAATTATTCAGCAATCAATAATTATGCTGCGTCGATTGCGAGAGGTGAAGTTCTAGGGCTTGTTAATAATGATATTGAGGTGATTTCTGAGGGGTGGCTTGATGAAATGGTTTCGCATGCCTTAAAGCCTGGTGTGGGTGCTGTTGGAGCGATGCTTTATTATCCAGATGACACCATTCAGCATGCAGGGGTTGTGAGTGGGTTGGGGGGCGTTGCAGGTCATATTTACAGCTGTGCGCCGCGTGGTTTTGATGGTTATTTTTGTAGGGGGCGATTGACGCAGGTGGTGAGTATAGTTACGGGTGCGTGTCTCGTTGTAAGTCGCAGCGCTTTTGAAGCTGTTTCCGGGCTGGATGAGCGATTGGCAGTGGCTTTCAATGATGTAGATTTTTGCTTGCGACTGAGGGATGCAGGTTACAGGAATATATGGACTCCATTTGCTGAGCTGTATCATCATGAGTCTGCCTCGCGTGGGCGTGATGATAATCCTGAAAAGCAAGCTAGATTTGCTGGAGAAATTGAGTTTATGAAGGCTCGTTATGGAGATTCTCTGAACTATGATCCTTTCTACAATCCAAATCTATCCTTGCAGCTGCAGCAGGAGTTTATGATCGCATTTCCGCCGCGTTTTTGATGGGGCTTGGGATGGGACTGGTTGAGTGCTTATAATTTCGACTTGTTTGTGAATATGGAAAACGTGCAATGAAAACTTGGTTGGTCACAGGCGGCGCCGGCTTTATTGGCAGCAATTTCGTGCTGGAGGCGGTCAAGGCCGGGGTCAAGGTGGTGAACCTGGATCTGCTGACCTATGCCGGGAATCTCGACACTTTGGCCGAGCTTTCCGGGAATACCAATCATGTATTCGTCAAGGGTGATATCGGTGATTGCGCGCTGGTGGCAGACTTGCTTGCCGAGCACCGCCCGGATGCGGTGATCAATTTCGCGGCCGAAAGCCATGTGGATCGCTCCATCGATGGCCCGGCAGCGTTTGTGCACACCAATGTGGTGGGGACGCTGGGCTTGCTGGAAGCCACGCGCGATTACTGGCGCAGTCTGGATGAGGCAGGTCAGGCGGCATTCCGCTTCCTGCATGTGTCCACCGACGAGGTGTACGGCTCGCTGGGCGACACCGGCCTGTTTACCGAAGAGACCGCCTATGCGCCGAATTCGCCGTACTCGGCCTCCAAGGCCGCGTCCGACCATCTGGTGCGTGCCTTCCACCATACCTATGGGCTGCCGGTGCTGACCACCAATTGCTCCAATAATTACGGGCCGTACCAGTTTCCGGAGAAGCTGATTCCACTGATCATTGCCCGGGCGCTGGCCGGTGAGCCGCTGCCGATTTATGGCGATGGCAAGAACGTGCGTGACTGGCTGTATGTGGGCGACCACTGCGCGGCGATTCGCGCGGTGCTTGCCAAGGGCCGGGTGGGCGAGACCTATAACGTCGGTGGCAATGCCGAGCGTCAGAACATCGAAGTGGTGACTACCATCTGTGCCCTGCTGGATGAATTGCGCCCACGTATCGACGGCCAGAAATATCAAGCGCAGATCACCTATGTGCGCGACCGTCCCGGCCATGACCGCCGTTATGCGATTGATGCTTCCAAGCTCAAGCGCGAGCTCGACTGGGAGCCGGCGCATACCTTTGAACAGGGCATTGCCGATACCGTGCGCTGGTATCTGGACAACCAGGCGTGGGTACAGCGGGTGTTGGATGGCAGCTACCGGCTGGAGCGCATGGGCGGTGAATGACCGCCGGTTGCAGAACTTTTGAGGGACGCAACGCCCGCCCAAGGATGGCCGGGCAGGGCTTGCAAAGTCTGGATAAAGCCACGCCATGAATGGCACGAAACAGCAGAGGAACTTAAAACAATATGCAACGCAAAGGCATTATTCTCGCCGGCGGTTCCGGCACCCGGCTGTATCCCATCACCCAGGGCATCAGCAAGCAGCTGCTGCCGGTATATGACAAACCGATGATTTATTACCCGCTCAGCGTGCTGATGCTGGCCGGGATTCGTGAAGTGCTGATTATCAACACCCCGCACGAGCAGACGCTGTTCAAGAGCCTGCTGGGCGATGGCGCGCAATGGGGGATGAAGTTTGAATATGCGGTGCAGCCCAGCCCTGATGGCCTGGCGCAGGCGTTCACCATTGGTGCGGAGTTTCTGGATGGCGCACCGAGCTGTCTGGTGCTGGGCGACAACATCTTCCACGGCCCGGGCCTGACCGCGATGCTGAAGCGTGCCGATGCCCGCAGTGAGGGGGCGACGGTGTTCGGCTACTGGGTGCAGAACCCGGAGCGTTATGGCGTGGCCGAATTCGATGCCGATGGCCGGGTGATTGGCCTGGAAGAAAAGCCGCAGAATCCGCGCTCCAATTACGCGGTGACCGGCCTGTATTTCTATGATGGCCGCGCGCCGGAATTGGCTGCCAATCTCAAACCTTCACCGCGTGGCGAGCTGGAAATCACCGATCTTAATAAAATCTATTTGCAGGAAGGCGCGCTGCATCTGGAGCGACTGGGGCGCGGCTATGCCTGGCTGGATACCGGTACGCACCAGTCCTTGCTGGAAGCGGCGAACTACATCGAAACCATTGAGGCGCGTCAGGGGTTGCGGGTATGTTGCCCGGAAGAAATTGCCTTTATGAACGACTGGATTGATGCAGTGCAGCTGGAAAAACTTGCCAAACCGCTGCTCAAGAACGGTTATGGACGCTATCTGATGAGCTTGCCTGAGCGAGGTTATGTGCCGTGAAAATCATTGAAACAGATCTGCCCGGCTGTTTGATTTTTGAGCCACGGGTATTTGCCGATGAGCGTGGCTTTTTCTACGAATCCTTCAATGCCGACAAGCTGACCGGGCATGATCTGCCGCTGAATTTCAAGCAGGGTAATGTTTCGTGCTCGGCCAAAGGCGTGCTGCGCGGCCTGCATTACCAGTGGCCCAAGCCGCAGGGCAAGCTGGTTTCGGTGCTTGAAGGCGAAGTGTGGGATGTGGCCGTAGATATCCGTCGTGGCTCGCCGACCTTCGGGCGATGGGTCGCGGCGCTATTGAGTGCAGAAAACAAGCGGCACTTCTGGATACCCGAGGGCTTGGCGCATGGCTTTGTGGTGCTGAGCGAACGTGCGCTGTTTACTTATTTGTGCACGGAAACCTACGATGCTGCCGCCGATGCCAATATCGCCTGGAACGATGGCCAGCTTGCGATTGACTGGCCGGTGTCGGCGCCGCAGCTCTCACCCAAGGATAGTGCTGCGCCATTCCTGGCCGATATCCCCGCCGAGCGCCTGCCGGTGTATCAACCATGAAGATTCTGCTCTTGGGCGGCAATGGTCAGGTCGGTACGGAATGCCGCCGTGCACTGGCTGGCCTTGGGGAATTGATTGTCGCCACCCGTGCCGGTGAGCATGGCGTAGCGGCGGACTTCAGCACCCCGGAAACCCTGCGCACGCTGGTGCAGGAGACTGCCCCGGATGTGGTGGTGAATGCCGCCGCCTACACGGCAGTGGACAAGGCTGAAAGCGAGCCTGATGCGGCGTTTTTGGTCAATGCCGAAGGCCCGCGCGTGCTGGCCGAAGCCTGCAAGGCGCAGGGGGCTTATCTGCTGCATTACTCCACCGACTACGTTTTTGATGGGCAGGGGCAACGTCCGTACCGGCCAGAAGATGCCACCGCGCCATTGGGCGTTTACGGCCAAAGCAAGCTGGCTGGCGAAGAGGCGATTCGAGCCAGTGGCTGCGAGCACGCCATCTTGCGCACTGCCTGGGTGTATGCGCATCACGGCAAGAACTTCCTGCTCACCATGCTGCGGCTGGCTGCCGAGCGCGATGAATTGCGCGTGGTCGCCGATCAATACGGCACGCCCACCCCGGCGGCTCTGATTGCCGATGTCACTGCCCACATCCTTGCAAAAACCGAACGCCCCAGCGGCACCTGGCATCTGACCCCGACTGGCAGCACCACATGGCATGGTTTTGCCGAGGCCATTGTCGAAGGCGCGCATGCACAAGGCTTGCTTGCCAAGAAAACGCCGGTGCGCCCCATCACTACGGCAGATTTTCCGACCCCGGCCAGGCGCCCGGCCTATTCGGTGCTGGATGTGACTTGCCTTGAGCATGACTTTGCGCTGACTCTGCCGGATTGGCGCAGCGGGCTTGCCGCCACGCTGGAGCGATTGGCTGCGATACGGCACGGAGCAGGGTAGGTTGAGCCGCCACTATCTGGACGCGCTGGAAGACGAAAGCCTGTTTATCTTGCGGGAGGTGGCGGCCTGCTTCCGCAATCCGGTACTGCTGTACTCCATCGGTAAAGACAGTGCGGTGTTGCTACACCTTTTGCTCAAGGCTTTTGCGCCTGCACGTCCGACAATCCCGTTGTTGCATGTGGATACTGGCTGGAAGTTCCGGGAAATGATTGCCTTGCGCGACCGGCGTGCAGCACAGACCGGCTTGACTTTACACATATACCGCAATCCGGAAGGTGTAGCAGCCGGTATTGGGCCGCTGACCCATGGCGCAACCGTCCATACCGATGTCATGAAAACCCAGGCATTGCGTCAGGCCTTGGATGCGCATGGCTTTGATGCGGTCATCGGTGGGGCGCGGCGTGATGAAGAGGCTTCTCGTGCCAAGGAGCGGATCTTTTCCTTCCGTAATCATCAGCATCACTGGGATCCGCGCCGACAGCGTCTGGAGTTCTGGCATCTGTTCAATACCCGCATTCATGCCGGTGAAAGTGTGCGCGTGTTTCCGTTGTCCAACTGGACGGAGCTGGATGTGTGGGAGTACATCCGGCGGGAATCAATTGAAGTGCCCGAGCTGTATTTTGCTCGCTGGCGTGAAGTGGTGGAGCGAGATGGTCATTTGATCTTGCGTGATGATGAGCGCTTGCAGCTGCGTCCGGGAGAATACTGGCAGCAACGGCAAGTTCGTTTCAGCACCTTGGGTTGCTATCCGTTGACGGGTGCGGTTGATTCCACGGCAGCCACGCTTGATGAAGTGATTGAGGAAATGCGCATGGCGCGAAACTCCGAGCGCCAAGGGCGTGTGATTGACCATGACCCGTCAGCATCGATGGAAAAGAAAAAACGAGAGGGGTATTTCTGATGGCCGCCCAAGCTGAGTCAGGTACCCGGCAGGTGGCTGGACTGTTGCGCTTCATTACTTGTGGTAGCGTCGATGATGGCAAAAGTACCCTGATTGGTCGCTTGCTGTATGACTGTGGTGCACTCAAGGACGACCAGATGTTGGTATTGCGTCGTGACAGTGCACGTATGGGGACGCAGGGGGCGGCGCTGGATTACGCTTTGCTGCTTGATGGGCTGGAAGATGAGCGTAGCCAAGGCATCACCATTGATGTGGCCTATCGATACTTTGCCACGCCTGCGCGTCGCTTTATCGTTGCTGATTGTCCGGGGCATGTGCAGTACACCCGCAATATGGCAACGGGGGCATCCACCGCAGATTTGGCGGTAGTGTTGGTTGACGCCCGCAAGGGTTTACTGCCGCAAACTCGCCGGCATAGCCTGATTGTGTCGTTGTTTGGCGTGCGTCAGCTGATATTGGCAGTCAACAAGATGGACTGCGTGGCTCATGCGCAGGAAGTCTTTGATGACATTGCCGGAGCATATGCACAGCTTGCACAGCGGCTTGGGATTGCCTCGGTGCAGGCGGTTCCGTTATCAGCACTGCATGGCGATAACGTAGTCGAGCCTTCGCTGCGAATGCCTTGGTATCAGGGGCCGAGTTTGTTGCAGCTTCTGGAGAGCGCACAAGGCAAAGATGCACAGCTCAACTCTGCGGCCATGATTTTGCCGGTGCAGTGGGTCAATCGTCCGCATCAGGATTTTCGTGGGTATTGCGGCAATCTGGCTTCTGGCCGTCTTGCCTGTGGTGATAGTGTTCGGATTTTCCCGGGAGGGCAGCAGGCACAAGTGCGTCAAATCCTGAGTGCGCGTGGTGAGGCAATGGCCGCGCAAGCGGGGGAAGCAGTGACGGTATTGCTTGATCGTGAGTGCGATGTGGCGCGTGGGGATGTGCTCGCAGCCGGCGAAGGTGTGGCGGTTGAAGTGGCAGACCAGTTTGCTGCACACCTGTTGTGGATGCATGAAGATGCCTTGATACCCGGTCGTAGCTACCAACTGCAGTTGGCGACGGCCAGTACGCTGGCACGTGTGACTGCACTCAAGCACCGGCTGGACTCGGAGACATTGGAGCCGTTGGCCGCCAGGCAGCTTGAGCTCAACGAGATTGGCATATGCAATCTGCAACTGGATCGCGCGCTGGCTTTTACGGCATTTGCCGATAGCCGTGAGCTGGGGGCGTTCATTCTGATCGATCGCTTCACCAATGCCACAGTGGCTGCAGGCGTGATTGATTATCCATTGCGTCGTGCGGGTAATTTGCACCGGCAGCCTTTACAGGTAAGCCGCACTGCGCGTAGCCGAATAAAAGGACATGCGCCACGCTGCATCTGGTTTACTGGCTTGTCCGGTGCGGGTAAATCGACCATTGCCGATCAGGTCGAGGTTCAGCTCAATGCGCGCGGCATGCATACGATTTTGCTGGATGGGGACAATATCCGGCATGGTCTGAACCGCGACCTGGGATTTACTGATGCCGACCGGGTGGAGAACATCCGTCGAGTAGCTGAGGTGGCAAAATTGATGGTGGATGCCGGCTTGGTGGTATTGGTGAGCTTTATTTCGCCATTTCGCGCCGACCGGCAGATGGCGCGTGAGTTGTTTGCACCGGGTGACTTTCTGGAAGTTTATGTGGATGTACCACTTGCGATAGCGGAAGCGCGTGATGTCAAAGGGTTGTATGCCAAGGCGCGTGCTGGTCAGCTGCCGAATTTCACCGGTATTGATTCACCCTATGAAGCTCCGGAGTCCCCTGAGCTGAGGATTGCCACAGATCGGCTTTCGCCCTCAGAAGCAGCTCAAGTGGTGCTGGACTTGTTGGCGAATATTGAGGCAGATAGTCCGTCGGATGCGGGCTCCTTGAGGTAATCTTGCCAGTATCTTGCACCACGCATCATTACGCATGATTCATCCGGTGATTTTGAGCGGTGGCAGCGGTACCCGGCTGTGGCCGCGCTCGCGCAGCAATACCCCCAAGCAGTTCTTGCCGCTGACGGGCGATGACACCTTGTTCCAGGCCACCGCCCGGCGCGTGGCGAGCCTGCCCGGTGCCCGTCCCGTGCTGACCATCTGTGCCGATGACCATCGCTTCATGGTGGGCGAGCAATTGCAGCAAATCGGCCTTGAAAGCGGTGGTATCGTGCTGGAGCCGGTGGCACGTAATACCGCACCGGCCATTGCCCTGGCCGCCTTGCAGGTGCTGGCACAGGATGCAGAAGGGATTCTGTTGGTATTGCCTGCCGACCATCTGATTCGCAACCAGGCGGCTTTTCATGCAGCGGTGGCAACAGGTTTGCCGAAGGCGCAGCAAGGGCTGCTGGTGACCTTCGGCATCCGGCCGGAATACCCGGAAACCGGCTATGGCTATATCCGCAGTGGCGAGTCACTGGGTGACAGCGTGCAGCGCATCGCCGCGTTTGTGGAAAAGCCCGATGCCGAGCGCGCCCGCCAATATCTTGAAAGCGGCGAATATCTCTGGAATTCCGGCATGTTCCTGTTCCGTGCCGATAGCTATCTTGCGGCATTGCAGACGCATGCCCCGGCGATTGCCGCCGCTGCGCGCAAGGCATGGCAGCTTGCCCGGCGCGATCTGGACTTCATCCGTGTGGACAAGGATGCCTTTGCGCAAAGCCCGGATGACTCCATCGACTATGCGGTGATGGAGCGCGTGCAACAGGCCGCCGTGGTGCCGGTGGATTGCGGCTGGAGTGATGTCGGCTCCTGGTCATCGCTATGGAGCGTCGCCGCGCGTGACTCGATGGGTAATGTGCAGCTGGGTGATACCATCGCCATCGACAGCCGCAATACCTATCTGCAAGCGGCCGATGAGCGTTTGCTGGCGGCACTGGGGGTGGAAGACTTGATTGTGGTCGATACTGCCGATGCGGTGCTGGTGGCGCATCGCGAGCGCGTGCAGGATGTCAAGAAACTGGTGGACACGCTCAAAGCCGAAGGCCGCACCGAGCATCTGCATCATCGCAAGGTGTATCGCCCCTGGGGCAGCTATGACTCATTGGCAATGGGCGAGTGTTTCCAGGTCAAGCGTATCGTGGTCAAGCCGGGTGCTTCGCTCAGCTTGCAACGTCACCAGCACCGTGCCGAGCACTGGATTGTGGTGTCCGGCGTGGCCGAGGTCACTTGCGACGAGCGCGTATTCGAGCTGCGCGAGAACCAGAGCACTTACATCCCGCAGGGCAGCATCCATCGCCTGCGCAATGCCACGGATACCCCGGTGGAGCTGATTGAAGTGCAGTCCGGCAGTTATCTTGGCGAAGACGATATTGAGCGGCTGGAGGATGTTTACGGGCGCAGTTGAGCCCGTATTCTGAAGTTTCGACTGTCTGGCGGGCTTTGCGCACTTCACCCTCACTTCATATTCAACACATCGTCCCTGCACATGCCGGTGTGAATATGCACGCATTGCAAAACAGATGCGAGGTGTGCAATGAAACTATGGGTGAAGGCCATCGTGGTGATGGCCATGACCATCGCCATTTTGGTGCCGCTGATGATGATTTTTGGCGTGATCCAGGGGCGCAAGAGTTACCGACAAGAAGCGATCCGCGATATCGCCAGCCATGTGGGGGCAGAGCAGCAAGTGCAGGCGCCGGTGCTGGTGCTGCCCTATACCCGTATCGTGGAAAAGGATGTGGCCGATGGAAATGGCGAAATTCGCCGTGGTCTGCAGAGAGAAACCGGGCATTGGTATTTCTATCCCGATAGCTTCAAGGCCGAAGGCATTTTGAGCCCATCGGTGCGCAAGCGCGGGATGCACGAGGTGCGGGTGTATGACTGGCAGGGTGAGCTCAGTGCCAGCTTCGATGCGGAAATTTCGCCAAAACAAGCGGATGGGCAATACACATTTGGGCAGCCGTTTATCGCCTTTGGTATCAGCGACGTGCGTGGCTTGCGCGGGACACCACAGGTACAGGTCAACGGCAACAGGCTGAAGATTCAGCAGGGGGCAGGTTTGTCCGGCAAGACGGGTTTGCATGTATTGCTGCCGGAGATTGAGGGGCGGCAAAGGCTGCAGCTGGAAACCCGTATCGTCATGACCCTGGCCGGTACGGAAGGTTTCGGCATCCTGCCGCTTGCAGACAGCAATGACATCCGGCTCAAGTCCAACTGGCCGCATCCGAGCTTCTCCGGCATCCTGCCGCAGCACGATGTCACCCAGCAGGGTTTCGAGGCGCACTGGCAGATTGATGCGCTGGCGACCGATGCGCGCAAGCATTGGCAAAGTGGCAGTTATATGGATCAGGATGTGGCGCGAGTGGCGCTGCTGGATCCGGTCAATCCTTATCTGCTGGCCGAGCGTGCCACCAAATATGGGGTGTTGTTCGTGGTGCTGACCTTTGCCGGGTTCTTCATGTTTGAACTGATCCGCCAGATTCGCGTTCATCCCATTCAGTATGGCTTGGTGGGGCTTGCGATCGCGATTTTCTTCCTGTTGCTGCTCAGCCTCTCCGAGCATATTGCCTTCGGTCTTGCCTATCTGCTGGCTGCGCTGGCCTGTACCGGCCTGATAGGCTTCTATTTGAGCGCAGTGCTGAAAAGCGTCACCGGCGGCATGGGCTTTGCCGCGATGCTCGCCACGCTTTATGGCGCGCTGTATGGGCTTTTGATTCTGGAAGACAATGCGCTGGTGGTGGGCTCGGGTCTTTTGTTCCTGATTCTTGCCGCCATCATGACCGTCACCCGCAAAGTGGACTGGTATGCCCTGGGTCAGGGTGGAGGACGCTAACGGATACAGACAGGCAGAAGCCTCGTGTCAGTACAGCAATATTGACATAGTGATGGCCAACCGGCGGGCAAAAGCCCGCCGGTTGTTTTCATTCTTGGCAAAGAAGTGGCCTGTAATGTTCTGGATTCAGACGTATTCCAGCCAGCCGTGCTCGTCTGGCGTGGTGCCGTCGAACAGGCCAAAGAACAGTTTTTGCATCTGCCGGGTGATGGGGCCGGCCACGCCCTCGCCAATCACGCGGCCATCGACCGAGCGGATCGGCGTGATTTCCGCTGCCGTGCCGCACATGAACAGCTCATCGCACAGATACAGGTATTCACGCGGCAGATCGCGCTCCACCACCTTGATGCCTGCTTTCTGCGCCAGGGTGATGATGGTATTGCGGGTGATGCCGTTCAAAAGCGCGGCGCTGACCGGGGTGGTATGCAGCTCGCCATTGAACACCAAGAACAGGTTTTCACCTGCGCCTTCACTGAGCAGGCCGGTGGCGGCCAGCGCAATGCCTTCGCCAAAACCGAGGCGGCGGGCTTCGCGCGCGACCAGCTGACCGGAAAGATAGTTGCCGCCAGCCTTGGCGCCTGCGGGGATGGTGTTCGGGGCAAAACGCTGCCAGCTGGAAACGCAGGCATCAATACCGTTTTCCAGCACGCCCTCGCCCAGATAGGCGCCCATCTTCCAGGCTGCCACCGACATGTCCACAGGGGTGTCGGCCGACAGGCCAAAGCCGCCCAGCCCGCGGAACGCGAAGGGACGCAGATAGGCAGCGGTAAAGCCGTTCTTCTTCAACACCTCACGGCAGGCGGCGTTTATTTCCTCCAGTGAGTACGGCATCGGCATGTCGTAAATGCGTGCCGAGGCAAACAGTCGCTTGTTGTGATCGGTCAGGCGGAAAATGGCCGGGCCATTGGGCGTGTCATAACTGCGCACGCCTTCAAACACCGACGAGCCGTAATGCAGGGCATGTGCCATGACATGCGTGGTGGCTTCGGCCCAGGGTTTGATTTGTCCGTTGTGCCAGATCCAATCGGGGTAGTTCATATGCGGCTCCTGTGAGTGGAGGCGCATTTTCGCCTGCAATCGTCAGGGCAGCAAATTTACAGGCTGATCCACAGGCAGCCCATATGGCGGCGCAGGCCGAAAGTCACCGCAGAGCTGCCAAAGCCATTGGACTGCAATACGCGCAGTCCAGTGGGTGTACGACGCTTGCCAGGTACCGGAACCAGCTCGCCCTCGGCGTTTTCCTGCCATTGCGGTTCTGATTCGCCGCCGCCAACGGCAACAATATCAATCAGCGGACGCTGCACGATGGTTTCCAGCCGTTGCAGGATGGCTTCGCCACTGCGGTGGGTTTGCCCCGGCCAGTGATAAACCCCGGACAGACGATTGGCATCCTTCAGGTCAATGGCGGCAGCGACTTCACCGCGCAGTTCCTCCAGATGGCGGATACAGCTATCACGCAGCGGTGCTGGCCTGCCCGGGCGCAGCGCCGTGCCGGTGCGTCCGGAGGGACGGGTGCTGGGCAGGGGGCGCGGAATACGCTCGGTGGCGCCAATGGATTGGCAATGTTTGTCAGTCAATACCAGCGTGCCATCGGCTGCGGTGCAGCGACGGATGGTTTGCGCATTGGCATTGAAGGCCAGGGCGAGTAGCAAGACGGTGGCAAGGCGAGTCATCACCCCGGCAATTTACTGCAAACGCTTCAAAATATTGCTCACCGGGCGGGCAAGGTTCAGTGTGTAGAAGTGTAATGCCGGTGCGCCACCGGCAAGCAGACGCTGGCAGAGTGAGGCGACCAGGTCAGCGGCGAACTCGCGGATTGCGCTGCCATCATCCCCGAAGGCGCGCATCCGCTGCACCACCCAGCGCGGGATTTCCGCGCCGCAGCTTTCGGAAAAGCGTTGCAGCTGGCTGAAGTTGGAAATCGGCATGATGCCGGGCACTACCGGCACTTTCACGCCGAGGGCGCGTACATCATCGACAAAGCGGAAATAGGCATCGGCATTGTAAAAGTATTGGGTGATGGCGCTGTCGGCACCGGCATCGACCTTGCGCTTGAAGTTTTCGATATCAGCCAGAGCATCGCGGGCCTGCGGGTGGGTTTCCGGATAGGCGGCGACTTCGATATGGAAGTGCTGGCCAAATGCGTCGCGGATAAGCGCCACCAGGTCACTGGCATGGCGCAGCTCGCCCGGGGCGAGCATGCCCGAAGGCATGTCGCCGCGTAGCGCGACGATACGGCGCACGCCTTGTTGCTGATAGTGCGCCAGCAGCGCGATGATTTCCTCGCGGGTGCTGCCGATGCAGGTCAGGTGCGGTACGCCCTCCAGCCCATGCTCGCTGCTCAGCAGCTGCACGGTTTCGGCAGTGTGTTCGCGGGTTGAGCCGCCTGCGCCATAGGTGCAGGAGATGAATTGCGGCCGGTAGGGCTTGAGCTTTTCCAGGGTGCGTTGCAGTTGGGCGTGCTGCGCATCGTTTTTGGGGGGATAGATTTCAAAGCTGATGGGGAGCATCGCGGCGGCCTGATTGAGAAAGGCGGCAATTGTATCGCTTTATCAAGATAAATGTGATTTTATGGGTTTGGGCATTAAAAAGCCCCGCCGGAGGGGGAGCCGGGCGGGGCGGAGGAGAACGCGGCATCTTGGGGAGGGGTGCCGCGCCAAGATCGACTCCAGGGGAGAGGGAGTGATCTGCGTCAGACATTGCATCTGACGGGCGCTAGTTAAACACGATGGACATGGATACAGGCTGAATTTGAACGCCGGATTCGGCATGAATTTCTCATTTAGTGAGCTTCGTCCCAGTTTTGCCCGTTGCCGCAGTCCACAATCAGTGGCACGCGCAGCTCGGCAGCGGCGCTCATGCGGCGGCTGACCTCGGCGGTCAGTTCGGGCAGGAAGTCATTTTCCACCTCGAATACCAGTTCGTCATGCACCTGCATGATCATCCGTGCGCGTTGCGCCTGGCCTTGCAGCCAGTCGTCAATTGAAATCATCGCGCGCTTGATGATGTCCGCTGCCGTGCCTTGCATCGGTGCGTTGATGGCGGCGCGTTCGGCACCGGCGCGCTGTGCCTGGTTGCGTGAGTGGATATACGGCAGATACAGGCGGCGGCCAAATACGGTCTCCACAAAGCCCTGGCCGCGGGCTTGCTCGCGGCTTCGCTCCATGTAATCGCGCACGCCGGGATAGCGGCTGAAATACAGCGCGATATAGTCCTGTGCCTGGCCGCGGCTAACGCCCAACTGGCGCGCCAGGCCAAAGGCGCTCATGCCGTAAATCAGGCCGAAGTTGATGGCTTTGGCGGCGCGGCGTTCATCGCTGTTGATTTCATCCATGGGCTTGCCGAACACTTCGGCGGCGGTGGCGCGGTGGATGTCCGCGCCTTTTTCAAAGGCGGCAATCAGGGCCGGGTCTTCGGACAGATGTGCCATGATGCGCAGCTCGATTTGCGAGTAGTCGCAGGCCAGCAACTGGCAGCCGGGGGCAGCGATGAAGGCGCGACGGATACGGCGGCCATCCTCGCTGCGAATCGGGATGTTTTGCAGGTTGGGGTCGGAGGAGGCCAGCCGCCCGGTGGCGGCGCCGGCCTGGTTGTAACTGGTATGCACCCGGCCGGTATCCGGGTTGATCATGCCCGGCAGTTTGTCGGTATAGGTATTGCGCAATTTGGTCAGGGCGCGATATTCCAGAATGATGCGTGGCAGCTCGTGTTGATCGGCAATGGCCTCCAGGGCCTCTTCGTTGGTGGAGGGCGCGCCGCCCGGGGTTTTCACCAATACTGGCAGTTTCAGCTCGTCATACAGCAGGGCGCCGATTTGCTTGGGCGAATCCATGTTGAGGCTGCGTCCGGCGATGTCCGTGGCGCGCTGCTGGGCATCAAGCATGCGCCGGCCAAGATCGGCTGATTGGCGGCGCAGCTCCTCGCTGTCAATCAGTACGCCATGCGCCTCGACACGCGCCAGTACCGGCAGCAGCGGCATTTCGATTTCCCGGTACACCCGGGCAAGCGCGGGCGCTTCGGCCAGCTGCGTCGTCTGTGCCTGTGCAAGTCGCAGGGTGATGTCGGCATCTTCGGCAGCATATTGGGTGGCTGCCTCCAACGGCACTTCGGCAAACGAGATTTGCTTGGCACCCTTGCCGGCGACATCGCTGTAAGCAATGGTGTCGATGCCCAGCAGGCGCTTGGCCAGGCTGTCCATATCGTGTCGCTGGGTGGAATCGAGCACGAAACTTTGCAGCAGGCTGTCATCGGCAAGACCTGTCACCTCAACGCCGTGGCGGCGCAGCACATGCAGGTCGTATTTGCCATTCTGGGCGATTTTCTGTTTGCCGGCATCGGCAAAAAACGGCCGCAGCGCATCGAGTACTTCGCTCATCGGCAATTGCGCTGGTGCACCGGGATATTGATGCGCCAGCGGGATATAGCAGGCTTCGCCCACCGTGGTGGCAAGACTGATGCCGACAAGATTGGCCTGCATGGCATCCAGGCTGTCGGTTTCGGTATCGAAGGCAAAGCGCGTGGCGAGCTCAAGTTTTGCAAGCCAGGCATCCAGCTCCTCCCGGCGCAACACGGTCTGGTAGTGGCCTTTGACGCTGAGTGCGGGGTCGATGGCGCTGGCTGGCTTTTCTGCCGGCATGCGGATGTTGCCAGTGGCGGCTTTGCCGCTGTGGGCAGAGCTTGCGCCGTTCAGCTCTTTCAGCGCCTGATTGAAGCCATAGCGGCTGTACAGCGCGCGCAGCGCCGTTTCATCGGCGGCGCCCGGGGTAAGCGCATCAAAGCGCTGCGGCAGCTCCACATCGGTGCGGATGGTGGCAAGCTTGCGGTTCAGGGGTAGCCGCGCGAGCACCGCACGCAGGTTGTCGCCGACCTTGCCCTTGATATTGGCCGCGTTTTCGATGACGCCATCGAGCGAGCCGTATTCGGCCAGCCATTTGGCGGCGGTTTTCGGCCCGCATTTGTCCACGCCGGGGATGTTGTCCACCTTGTCGCCCATCAGCGACAGATAATCGACGATGCGCTCGGGCGGCACGCCGAACTTGTCCATCACCGCCTCGCGGCTGTCCATGCGGCTGCCGGTCATGGTGTTGACCAGCGCCACGCCGGGGCGTACCAGTTGCGCCATGTCTTTGTCGCCGGTGGAGATGATGACCGCTACGCCGGTTTCGGCGGCCTGCTGCGCCAAGGTGCCGATGACATCATCGGCCTCGACCCCGCCCTGGCGCAGAATTGGCAACCCCAGTGCGGCGACGATTGCCATCAGCGGCTCGATCTGCGCGCGCAAATCCTCCGGCATCGGCGGGCGGTTGGCCTTGTACTGGGCATCCAGCGCATCGCGGAAGGTCGGCCCGGGCGCATCCATCACAAAGGCGATGTAATCGGGCGCCTCTTTGATATGGCTGCGCAGCATGTTGACCACGCCAAACAGCGCGCCGGTCGGTTCGCCTGCGGCATTGCTCAGCGGCGGCAGGGCATGGAAGGCACGATACAGATAGGACGAGCCATCAATCAGAACCAGTTTTTTCATCAATTTTCCGGGTGTTGGAGCGCAGCAAGCAAATCGCCGGGGCGGGCGCTTGCAGCAATGGCGTGGACAGTGAAGCCTTGTTGGCGGGCAAGCTCGGCAAGGCGTGCGCTGGCAGCGATGATGCCGACCTTCTCGCGCAATGTTGACAAGAGTGTATCGGGCAGCAGGGCAAGGATATGTTCAAACGCCTCGCCACTGGAAAGCGCCAGATACTGCAGCCTGTCTGCGTTCAGGCCTTGGGCAAGGCGTGCGTGATCGCGTGCGGACAGCGGCAGCGGTTTGCGCCGGTAGATATCGGCACGCTGCACGCCGATGCCGCGCGCCTGCAACTGGCGCAGGATTTCACCACGACCACCGGGGGCGGTGACCAGCCCAACCTGCGCGCCTGCGCCCAATCCGGCAAGCGCAGGCAGTGCCAGTAAACCTTCGCTGTCCATCCGTGCCGGGGCGATGGCATCCTGCAGGCCCGCGCGCAGCAGGGCGCGGCGTGTGCCTTCGCCTACGGCCAGGCATTGCGTCCGGCAGGGCGGGCTGAACGCCGCCAGCGCCGCAGCGGCCTTGACGGCGGCAGGACTTGTAAAAATCACCTGCGGGCAGGCCATTGCCCGGGTCAGTGCGGTGCGCGCAGGCGCATCGGCTAACTGTTCAATCTGCCAGGGTGAGAGCGCCAAAACCTGCCCGCCACGGCGTCTGGCCGCATCTCGCAGCGGCTGGTGCTCGCCGCGCGGGCGCAGTGAAATCAGCAAAAAGGCGGTATCGCTCATGGCGATATTGGACGCTGTGACGGCAGGAAATGAAAGAGCCATTACCATCTGCAGCTTTTTGGGGAAGTGCTCATGCGCGATATTCACGCTTGGCTACAAAGCAAGATGGCGGCCATGCCACCGGTTGCCATGATGCAGATGTCCATCGCCGATATCGGCGTTGACGATTTGAGCCTGTCTGCGCCGCTGGCGGCCAATCTCAATGACAAGGACAGCGCCTTTGGCGGCTCGCTGGTGGCGCTGATGACATTGGCCGGCTGGGCGCTGGCCTCAGCGCAACTCTTGCGCGCGGGTTTCGAGGCCGATGTCTATGTGGCCGATAGTGAGGTGAAATATCTGCACCCGGTAAAAACCGACTTGCTGGCGCATGCCACGGCACAGTCGCCACAGGCGATGCAAGCCTTTATCGACACGTTTGCGGCGCGCGGCAAGGCACGCATCCAGTTGCAGGTTTCGATTGTGCTTGCCGATGGCACGCCGGCCTGTACCTTGAGTGCCCGTTATGTGGCATTGCGGCGCGAAGCGGCGGCCAACGCTTGAACCGCCACGCGGACATGACACAATCAACAGCCTTGCCCTGGGGAAGCTGAAAATGAAGAAAATCCTTGTATTGATATT
This sequence comes from Lysobacteraceae bacterium NML95-0200, assembly GCA_002798255.1. GTDB lineage: Bacteria > Pseudomonadota > Gammaproteobacteria > Xanthomonadales > Xanthomonadaceae > Solilutibacter. Next base: position 9,310 of record NWQQ01000006.1, on the reverse strand, counting down.
GCTGTCCATGCTGTCTGCCGGGCTGGCTGCTTGTGCCAGCAATGGCAGTCAGGCCAGTGCTTTAGAGCGCGCGCAATATGCTTATTCGGCGGCGATACGCTGGGGTGACCTGGATGGCGCCTGGGCACAGCTTGCCCCGGAATTGCGCGCCAAGGGCGAAATGAACGAAATCGAGCGCAATCGCTGGAAGCAGATCCAGATCACCAGCTACCGGGTATTGAGCAGCGAGGCGGCACCCGGCGGAGGCGCAGTGCGCATGATTGAAATCGGTGTTGCCAACCGGCATACCATGACCGAGCGCCAGCTGCGCTATCAGGAAATCTGGCGCTGGGATGCGGCCAGCAAGAGCTGGTTTTTGACTTCCGGCCTGCCGGATTTGTGGGCCGGGCAGTGAGTCTTGCCCGGCACTGTGTCAAAATCGTCCGCTTTCATTGCATTAACGGATTCCTGCCGTGACCGAGCTGTTTGCTTTTTTTTCCCGCCACCCGCTGCTCTCGCTGGCATTGGCGGGGATTACCCTGGCACTGATTTACACCGAGTTGGCACGCTTCTGGCAGGGCTTCAAGACGCTCAAGCCTGCCGAACTCACCGCGCTGGTGAACCGTGAAAATGCCCTGCTGGTGGATATCCGCGCCATCAATGATTTTCAGCAAGGCCATATCGCCGGTGCCAAAAACGTGCTGATGAGCCAGTTCGACCCGGAAAACAAGCAACTGGCCGCAGCCAAATCATTGCCGGTGGTGGTGGTCTGCAAGACCGGCATGAGCGCGGTCGGTGCGGCCAAGCGTCTGGTCAAGGCCGGTTTTGAAAAGGTCTATGTGCTCGATGGCGGCATCAGCGCCTGGGAGCAGGCCAGCCTGCCGCTGGTCAAGGGCAAGCATTGAAAAAAACATGGCAGGGCTCTTGCATGGCCGTGCGATAATCCCCATTTCCACCCAATCCACTCACCCAACATACGGAGTTCACCATGGCCGAAGATACCGCCAACGGCGCCGCCGCTACCGAACAGCCCCAACAGCAGGGCGCCAGCTTCTCGGTCGAGAAAATCTATACCCGCGATGTTTCGTTTGAATCGCCCAATGCCCCGGCCATGTTCAACGAACAAGGCCAGCCCGAGTTGTCGATGAACCTCAACCAGCGTGTCACCCAGCTCAATGACACCGCATTTGAAGTCATTCTGGGCGTGACCCTGACCTGCAAGCTGGGCGATAAGACCGCTTATCTGGCCGATGTGCAGCAGGCTGGCGTGTTTGGCCTCTCCGGCTTTGACCCGGCTGGCCTGGATGCCATGCTCGGCGCGCACTGCCCGTCGATTCTGTACCCCTATGCGCGCTCGGCTATCAGCGAACTCATCAGCAATGGCGGCTTCCCCCCGTTCCAGTTGCAGCCCATCAACTTTGAAGCCCTGTATGCCGAAGGCCTGCGCCAGCGTCTTGCCCAGCAGCAAGAGCAGCAGGGCGAACTCAGCCAGTCCAGCGAAACCGCTGGCAACGCCTGAGAGGAAGCATCTGCTTGAGGCAAGCGGCCGCTGAAAAAGAGCCTGTAGCCGTTCTTGGCGCAGGCTCATGGGGGACGGCGCTGGCGGCGCTCCTGGCGCGCCACGGTCATGAGGTTACGTTGTGGGGGCGCGATGAAAAAGTCGCCGCTGCCATCGGTCGTGACCATGAAAACCCCCGCTATCTGCCCGGCATTGCCCTGCCGGACACCCTGCGCGCCACCACTGACCTGGCCGCCGCCCTGGAAGGCGCCGCCTGGGTGCTGGTGGTGACGCCATCGCATGCCTTTGCGCAAACCCTGCAAAAATTGGCGCCCCTGCGCCCGCAGGCAGCCGGGGTGGCCTGGGCGACTAAGGGCTTTGAGCCTGGCTCTGGCCGCTTCCTGCATGAAGTGGCAGCCCAAATCCTGGGTTCGGATGTGCCGCTTGCCGTGGTCACCGGCCCCTCATTCGCCAAGGAAGTCGCCCTGGGCTTGCCTACCGCCCTGACCGTGCACTCGGACAATGTCGCGTTTGCACAGACCGTGGCCGAGGCCATGCACGGCCCGACTTTCCGCGCCTATACCGGCAGCGATATGGCCGGCGCAGAGCTCGGCGGGGCGATGAAGAACGTGCTGGCGGTCGCCACGGGCGTCGCCGATGGCATGGAGCTGGGGCTGAATGCCCGTGCGGGTCTGATTACCCGGGGTCTCAACGAAGTGCTGCGGCTGGCACAGGCCATTGGCGCCAAACCGGAAACCCTGATGGGGCTGGCGGGTCTTGGCGACCTGGTACTGACCTGCACCGGCGATTTGTCGCGCAATCGCAGGCTGGGGCTGGCGCTTGGCCGTGGGCAGAGTATTGACGAGGCGGTGCGTGAAATCGGCCAGGTGGTGGAATCCGTCCAGACCGCCGACGAAGTGATGCGCCAGGCAGAAAAACACGGCGTGGAGCTGCCCATCTCGCGCGCCGTACAGCAAGTGCTGCATGGCGAGGTAACGCCCGAGGAAGGGCTGCGGCAACTGCTTGCCCGCGAGCAAAAACCCGAATACCCGCGCACGCTGTTTTCCTGAAGCTCTTTAATTCACATCATTGCCGATAGCTGCGCAGCAACGCGCACGGTTTCGCGCAGTGGAGTGATGGCAAACGGGGCCAGGCTGCCATCAAAGGCGCGGATACGGCCTTGCGCCTGCAAATATTGCAGAAACCGTGCCGGGCGGCCTTGCAGGTATTCGCTGCCCAGTACGTACAGCGGCGCACAGGTGGCGGCTGCTTCAGAGAGCATATTGACCGAATCGGCGCTGCAGACAATGACATCTGCCCAGGCCAGCAGGCCGGGATAGGGGTTGCGGCCATCGCGCTCATCGCGCCAGAGCAGCGCCGGGCGCAGCATCGGCAAGAGCTTCTGCCAGGCCACCGGTGTGCGGCGGGAGGTCGTGATCAGCAGTGTGCCTTGCTGGGCAGCCACGGCTTGTGAAAGCAGGTTCAGCGCGCCCAGCAGGGCTTCGGTCGGCATCGGCCAATGCTTGCTGACCCCGCCCAGCAGCAGTGCCACGCGCGGGGCGGGCAGTATGGCGAGTTCTGCAAAATCATTGCGTGCAGCGGCCAGCCAGGCATCATCCACGCTGTGCAGGCTGCCATCGACTTGAATGACATTGGTGCCAGCAAGGCCATCATGGCGCGGGGCAATCACCGCATCCCAGTGTTGCGGGGCAAGGCGCGGGTCGAGTATTTGCACCGTAAAGCTGCCGCGTGCGCGTAACAGCCGGGTGGCCAGTGCTGCCTGCCTGCCGCAGCCAATCGCCAGCGGCGGCGGCTGTTGCAGGCATTGCGCAAAGTCCTGCCCAAGTGCTCGGCTTGCCGAGGGAAAAGACCTGGGCGCGAAAAGTTTGGCAAGCGCATTGGCGGTTACGGTGAGATGCGGGGCATCGGCATGTCCCAGCGCGCGCGCCAGCGCCTCGGCCTGGCGCTTGTTTCCGGCATGGCCGTCACTGAGCAGCAGGGGCGTTGCGACAGACTGTTGCAAAGATGGGGCGTGCTCAGGCATGGCGGCACTTTACACTGTGCATTCTGATAGCCAAGAAGGATAACCATGTTTGCCGCAGTTGATGATGTCGCCCTTGACCAGTTGTTCCGCAGTGCGCGGACTTACAACGGGTTTTCCGGTGAAATTGACGATGCCACCTTGCAGCGCCTGTACGAGCTTGTGAAGTTTGGCCCGACCGGCGCCAACAGCAGCCCGGCGCGGTTTGTGTTCCTGCGCTCGAGTGAGGCCAAGGCGCGCCTTGCACCGGCGCTGGCCGAAGGCAATCTTGCCAAAACGATGTCTGCGCCGGTCACGGTCATTGTGGCCTATGACCTGGATTTTCATGAAAAGCTGCCGGTGCTGTTTCCGCATACCGATGCCAAAAGCTGGTTCGATGGCCCGCGCGAAGGCCGGGTGCAGCCTGCGGTATTGAACAGCAGCCTGCAAGCGGCTTATCTGATTTTGGCCGCGCGCGCACTGGGACTGGATACCGGGCCGATGACCGGCTTTGACAGCGCCAAGGTGGATGCTGAATTCTTTGCCGGCACACAGTGGAAGTCCAGCATGCTGGTCAACCTCGGCAAGGGCGATGCCGCCACCATCTTCCCGCGCAGCCCGCGCCTGCCGTTTGCCGAAGCCTGCCAAATTCTTTGAGTGAGAGGAAAATCATGAAACCCATCAAACACAGCCTGTTTGCCGCACTGCTGGCCGTTGCCAGCGGCAATGCGTTTGCCGAAAAAACCGAATACAACATCGACCCTACCCACACCATGATTATCGCCAGCTGGAATCACATGGGTTTTTCCAACCCGATGGCGAACTTTGCCGATGCCAGCGGCAAGTTGGTGTATGACAGCGCCAATCCGGCCGCTTCCACGGTGCGCGTGGAAATCCCGATGCAGTCGCTGCAAAGCTTTGTGCCGGCGCTGGATACGGAGCTGAAGGGCAAGGATTATTTCGATGTGGCGCAGTTTCCAAAGGCGGTCTTTACCAGCACCCAAGTCAAGGCGCTGGGCGAAAACCGTCTGCAAGTGCAAGGCAATCTGCAGCTGCGTGGTGTGACCCGTCCGGTCACGCTGAATGTCGTGCTGAACGGGCAGGGCGAGCATCCGATGAAGAAAGTCCCGGCTATTGGCTTTGATGCCGTCGGCAGCTTCAAGCGCAGCGATTTTGGCATCGACAAGTTCGTGCCGGTGGTGGGCGATGAAATCCAGTTGCGCATCACCGTGGAAGCGCACGCAGACAAGCCATGATGTTGGCATACCCGGCCAACACCTGGGGACAAACCGAGCATGGCGGCGAAAAAAGCCGTCATGCTTTTTGTTTTGGCGACTACTTCGCCCCGGACAAGCTCGGCTTTGGCGCACTGCGGGTACTGAATGAAACCCGCCTTGTGGCAGGCGGGGAATGGCAGCCGTTGCGCCGCGCGAATATGGACATCGTCACCCTGCTGCTGAAAGGCAGCCTGTTGCAGCGTCATGCCGATGGCACGGAAAGCCGTCTTGAGGCGGGGCAAGTGCAATGCCTGTCGGCCGGGCGGGGTGTGGAATATGCGCAGCGCGCCGCAGACGATGCGCACTTCTGGCAGCTCTGGATACAGCCCAATCAAGTGAATGCCGCACCGCACATCAGCCTGACGCAGTTGCCTGCATCTGTCACGGGATGGACTTCTTTGCCGCTTGCTCTGCGCCAGGATGGGCAACTGCAATGGGCGCAACTGGCCGGTGGGCAGAGCCTGAAAGCTGCATTGCAAAACGCGCGGCGCTACTGGCTGCAAATCTTGCAGGGCGAGGTCGAGGTCTGCGGCAAGCGGCTCGAAAGCGGCGACGCACTGGCTTGGCAGGATGAAGCCTGCGCGCTTGAAATCAGTGCACTTGGCGAGGGCGAGGCAAAGCTGATGCTGCTTGCCCTGCCGGGTTGCGGCTGAGGCTATCTCAGAGCCTTTGAACAGGCTCTCAAGTGTCGAGTATTGCCGCAATCGCACGAATACGGGCACGGCGCAGGGCTTCGCCCACGGCGGGGCCGCGCAGATGGGCGGCAACATCTGCCGCTTTCACGCTGCGGGCAGCATCGAAGGCGCGGAGCAAGCGTCCGGTCTGCGGGTAGGGTTTTTCTGCGGCGCCGCCACGTCCACGGGCATCGGCCTCGCAGACCATGACCAGTTGCCGGATGCGCTCGGGTTTGCGGAAGCCGTCTACGGACTCGATGAGTTTCAGCACGGTGGCGGGTTTGAGTTCGGCAATGCGGTGCACATTCAGATGCTGGCGGCAGACGAGTTTCGCCACGGCCAGATGCTCGTTGGGCACTTTCAGCCGGGCACCGAGCTTTTCCAGCGGTGCGATGCCGTGCTGCTCGTGCAGGAGATGGCGTGGCAGTTGTTCTGGTGGCGTGAGTGCCTTGCCAAGGTCGTGGCAGAGGGCGGCAAAACCAATCAGGTCATCTCCAGGGGCAAGGCGGGCGGCCATGTCGCAGACCATTTCGATATGCAGGCCAGTGTCGATTTCCGGGTGATATTCGGCGCGCTGCGGCACGCCATAGAGCGCATCCACTTCCGGCAGCAGCGCCGCCAGTGCGCCACATTCATGCAGGCAGCGCAAAAAGGCGGAGGGCTTGCTGCTGCGCAATGCCTTTGCCATTTCCTGCCAGATGCGCTCGGCCGGCAGGCTGGCCAGCTCGCCGCTGGCGCTCATGTGTTGCATCAGTTGCCGGGTTTCATCGGCAAGGCGAAAGCCAAGCGGCGCCAGCCGCGCCAGAAAGCGCGCGGCGCGCAGCACCCGCAGCGGGTCTTCCACAAATGCCGGGCCGACATGACGCAGCAGGCGGGCATTGAGGTCGGCCACGCCATTGAAAGGGTCAATCAGCGCGCCGCTTTCAAGGTCGCGGGCGATGGCATTGATGGTGAAATCGCGCCGTTCAAGGTCTTCGGCCAGGGTGACGTCTGCTGCCGCATGCACCACAAAGCCCAGATGGCCGCTGCCGGTTTTGCGCTCGGTACGTGCCAGTGCGTATTCCTCATGGGTTTGCGGATGCAAGAACACCGGGAAATCACGCCCCACCTGGGTAAAACCTGCGGCCAGCATCTGCGCCGGAGTTGCGCCGACCACCACGTAATCGCGGTCGCCGGCAGGCTGCCCGAGCAGCTCATCACGCACGGCACCGCCGACCAGAAAAACCTGCATATTCACCTCGGCGCCTGCTGTGCCAGTAGCGCGACCAGTCGGGTGGCGGCCTTGCCGCGCCCGAGCTTCAGGCAGATAGGGTCGGGCTGGCCGGAAAGCCAGAGCTTGAGGTCGGAATCCAGGTCGAAATGCCCGGCGGTTTCCAGGCTGTGCATGACGATGCTGCGATAGGGGATGCTGCGGTATTCCACTTTTTTGGCGCTCACGCCCTGTTTGTTGACCAGAATCAGGCGCAGGTTGGTGAAGGCGATGACATCGCGCACAAAGGCGAATGCACATTCCACGCGTTCACCATCGGCCAGCAGCGCCTGTAGCTCTTGCTCGACCTGCGCCGCCGGTGCTTCTCCGGCATGCCCCAGCAAGGTGTCGATGATGCCCATGGTGCAAGTCTCCGTTTGGGGTTGGCCAAGTCTATTCGGGACAATGGAAGCTGACCCGCTTCCCCTGGGTATTTCCGGCGATGCGGTCGCTGATGCGCAGGGCATCGCCACGCAGGCGCCAGTCGTAAATCACGCTGAAGGCCAGCACCCGGGGGACATATTCGCGGGTTTCGCGGTAGCTGATGGTTTCAATCCAGAAATCGGCATCAAAATCCGGGCGCTGCTGTTGCCAGCGGCTGGTGGGCGTGGGGCCGGCGTTGTAGGCGGCGATGGCGGCAGGCAGATGGCTCCAGCGGTTTTTCATCTCGCGCAGGTAGGCACTGCCGATGGCGATATTGGTTTCGGGCTGATACAGGGTTTGTACGCCCTGCCAGGGGATGCCGGCGCGTGCGGCGGTAGCTTCGCCGGTGGCGGGCAGCACCTGCATCAGGCCGATGGCATTGGCCTGCGAGCGCGCCTGGGTGTCGAACAGGCTCTCGGCGCGGATCTCGGCAGCAATCCAGGCCGGGTCAAGCGCGTGCTTTTTCGCTTCGCCCTCGATGATTTCCCGGTAGGCCAGCGGAAAGCGCAGCGCATACAGGCGCAGTTCGTCGCGGTTTTCGCGTGCCAAGGAAAACACCGCGCGGTCGAACCAGCCATGTTGCTGTGCCTGGGCAACGGCGATATGGCGCTCGGCATCGTCCAGGGTTTTCAGGGTGTGGTTCCACTGCGCGTTTGCCCATTCGCGGCGGCCAATCCGGTACAGCGCAAACGCGCTTTGCAGGCCGGGATTGCTTTCAAGCGCGGGCTGTGCTTCGAGCGTCCACGGGCACAGCGGATAGGGCGCCTGCAAGCGGTCGGCCGCCAGAAAGCCGTGAAATTCCGGGGAGCGGGCGGCCTGTTGGTACAGGGCATGGGCGCCGGTTTTGCCGGTGATTTCCATCAGCCGTGCGCGAAAGTAAAGATTCTGCGGTTTTTCGCGCAATGCCTGCGGAAAGTTTTCAACAATCTGCAAGGCTTCTGCCCAGGCGCGGCGCGCCAATGCTTCGCGCAGTGCCAATTGATGGAGGCGCTCATCGCGGCTTGCTGGCGGTACGGCAGCCAGACGGCGGGCGGACTCGGGCAGATAAGAAGCGGCTGTTTGCAGGGCGATTTCGTACAGTACGCGGCCACGTTCTGCCTCGTTCAAATCGAAGCGGCGCTGATAGTCGGGCAGGGCGGCTTCAGCGGCATCGGCGGACTTTTTCGCCATGACGGCCAGTGCGGCGGAAACGACCTGACGGCTGCGCGCATCTTGGGGCCAGCGCTGGCTGTCATCGGGCTTGCCGCTGGAGAGCGCCGCTGCATAGCTGCGTACCAGCGTGGCCGTGGCGGGGGTAAAGCCCGCTGCGACCTCGTTGAGGGTGGCAGGCTGATTGGCGGCAATGGCCAGGTCAATACGCTGCCAGCGCAGCGCATCATCCAGCCCGCCTTGCTGCTGCCAGTGGCCGATGACGCTTTGGCAGGCGGCAGGCAGCGGCTTTTCGGTCAGCCATAATGCGTGTGCATCCTGCATCCATGCGCTATCGGTTTGCCCCTGCTGCCTGCGGGCTTCCAGCCAGATGCAGCGCAGCGCCGGGCGCTCGATACCGGGCTGCCAGCTGCGGATGATGGCAGCCCACTCGCCACGCTTGCCAAGAGCGGTGAGCCATTCATTGCGAAAACGCCCGCCTGCCGCAGTTTGCCCGTGACGCGCCAGAAAATCCTCGGCGCGGGTGATGTCCAGGGTGTCGATGCTGCGACGCAGGGCGGCATATTCCAGCCAGCCATGCGCCGGATGGCGGGCGAGCGCGGCAAATTTGTCGGCCTGCCATTGCCCGCCTTCGGCAGCGGCCAGTGCCGCGCTGAAATCGGCATCCTGCGCGCGCAGGTGGGCGTCGTGGGCGGTGACCCGCGGCGTGGCGGCGCTGCCGCGCAACGGCGGCTGGGTATCGCCCTGACCGGCACAGGCGGTCAGGATGAGCAACAAGGGCAGGCTGGAAGTGCGGATATTCATGAGGCAAGACTATAGAGGTATATAAGCAAGACCACCAAGGGCGGAGCTATGGGTGTCTTGGGGCGCTTTTTGAAGGCCTTGGCTCTCCTTTGTAGAGTACTTTTTATTCCGGGGCTTAGGAAGCAAACATGTGTTGACCACATGCTAACTTCTTGAAATGCCAAGCAAAAATAGATATTACCGTCACTCAAAAATCAGTAAGGCCAAGTTTCGACGTCTTTTGCGTCTGTTTGCCAT
>NWQQ01000009.1 GCA_002798255.1 Lysobacteraceae bacterium NML95-0200 | reverse complement strand
CAGATGCGCCACATGGTCACGGATGAAGGAGAAATCCACCGTTGCGTCGATCTTGCGCAACAGGTGGTCTTGGGGCACCAGCATCTCAAGCGTCACCATCTCAAGCTGCTGCTGCGCAGGCGTGGGCTCTTTCAGCATCTGTCTATGAAAACAACAAACCCAGGCCAAGGCCAGGGTTTGTCAGCAGTCTGACCCGCCATATGGCGGGTTTTTGTCATGAGCCACAGATGGCTTATTGGTCGCTGCCAGCCAGCACCTGGGCGGCGGTGCCGACGATTTTCGGGTCGGCGCGACCTACTACGCTTTCGTCCTTGCCCGGATAGGGCAGGGTGCTCAGGAAGTAGCGCATGCAGTTCAGCCGCGCGCGTTTTTTGTCGTCGGACTTGATGACAATCCACGGCGCGTCGGCGGTATCGGTATGGAAGAACATGGCCTCCTTGGCTTCGGTGTAATCCGGCCATTTGTCCAGCGATTGCAGGTCGATGGGCGAGAGCTTCCAGTGCTTGAGCGGGTCGTTGCGGCGCGAATTGAAGCGGCGCAGTTGTTCCTCGCGGCTGACCGAGAACCAGAATTTGTAAAGACGGATGCCGCTACGGGTCAGCATGCGTTCGATTTCCGGGGCTTCGCGCATGAATTCCAGATATTCCGATGGCGTGCAAAAGCCCATCACCCGCTCCACCCCGGCACGGTTGTACCAGCTGCGGTCAAAGAACACGATGTCGCCGTAAGAGGGCAGGTGGTTGATATAGCGTTGGAAATACCATTGGCCGCGTTCGCGCTCGGAGGGCTTTTCCAGCGCCACCACGCGCGCGCCGCGCGGGTTCAGATGCTCCATGAAACGCTTGATAGTGCCGCCCTTGCCAGCGGCATCGCGGCCTTCAAACAGCAGCACGATACGTTGGCCGGTTTCCTTGACCCAGTTTTGCACCTTCAAGAGTTCGATTTGCAGTTTTTTCTTTTCGGCCTCGTATTCCTTGCGGCGCATGCGGCTGCGGTAGGGATAGCTGGCCGGTAACGGGGCGGAGCCGCTTTCTTCGGCGCTGGGCGGCATTTGTTTCATCTTGGTGGCGGTTTCCTGGCCGATGCCCAGTGCTTCGGGGCTTGCACCGAGCGGCGGCGGCAGCGGCTCGGGATGCGCGGCTACGCGCGCCAGGGCTTCGCTCTGGGCAATCCGCGATGCCGCTTCGGTGCTGAGTACGGTGCTCTGGCGGCGGGTACGGCTGCGGCGAGGTGCAGTTGCCGGGGTGCCAGAGGCGGATTTTTTGCCGCGTTTGCTTGCGGTTTTGCTGCTTTTTTCGCTCATGCGATGCTCCTTGGGTTCAAGTGGTGAAGCCTGCCACAAAGCCGCAGGCACGGTATTGATAGTGCTCAATCCGGCAGGCGCGGGCTGCCGTCCATTTGGTATTGCATCATCCAAAGCCCGGCCCAGAGTTTGAGGTCAAGCGCATAGCCCTCATCATGCTTTTGCATCAGCCAGGCAGGCACTTTGGCTCTGGGGATGGTGTGCACGATAATCTCCTCGCCATCCACGCCGCCGCCTGCGCCGGTTTTTACAAGCTCGGTAGCGCGTACAAAGGCGATGCGCTCATTGGTCAGGCCAGCCGATGTGGGGCCGGTCATCAAAAGCTCCAGCTTGCCAGCCGTCCAGCCGGTTTCTTCCAGAAGTTCACGGCGGGCGGCTGCTTCCAGGGTGTCATCGTCATGACCGTCGGCCACAAGACCTGCCGGCATCTCGATGGTACGCGCGCCCAAGGGCACCCGGTATTGCTCGACAAACAGCATTTCGTCATTCGGCGTGGCCGCAATGATGATAACGGCCATGCCTTCGCCGCCGTGGCAGCGCTCGCATGACTCCCAGCGCCCGCGCCGCACCAGCCGCAGCCATTGGCCTTGATGGAGGATTTCACATGCTTCATTCATGCGCTGATGCTACCTTGCCGGCCCTTGTTTGTGGCGGGCGTTGACCTTGGCGGTATCGCTCGCCACCATGTGCGCCCCCCAGTTTTGCCGTTTTGTATGAGCCGAGTGACCGCTGACCAGTTCCTTGCCAAGCTGCGCAATATCGCCCCGGAAGACAGCGCGGCGTTGCTGCGACTGGTCATTGACTATATGCACCCGGCGCTGAGTGATGAGGTGGCGGGTGCATTTCGTGCCAAATTGAACGCATTGGCCGGGATTCTGGCCGCCGAGCCGGCGCTGCATCAGCGTCTGGCTAGCGGTTTCAATGCCTGGCTCGGGCGACAAAACTTGTTGCGAGCGGTGAGCCATGTGGGTTTGTTGCCGCGCAACGGTTTTTTGAACGAGATGCAGCGCCGGGTGTATGACACGCTGATTCCGCCTGCCCGTGATGGGCGGGATTTGTCCGATACGCTGCGCTGGATTTTTCATCGCTCAGCGGATGCGGGCTGGATTGCGGAAGTGGATGATGCCGCCTGGCTTGCGCTGCTGTCGCTTTTGGCGGGCGACAAGGCGCAGATTCCGAAGATGCCCAAAGAGTGGCAAAGGCAGGCGCTGGATGCGCTTGAAAAGCTTTCGGTGTGGGTGGCAGCCGAGGAAATGGAAGGCGAGCTGGTTCGCCTGGAGCCGAAGATTCTTGAGCGGCAATCGCCGTTCAGTGCCTTGCAGCGCGAGATGATGCGCTATGTGGCGCATTATCAGCAGTGGCTGGCCGGGGAGCGCGCCGAATACTACGACGATGCGCATTTGCGGGTGTTGCTTGAGCAGTCACATGATGCACTGGTGTACTACCGCAAGCGCAGCCTGAGCATGGGCGCCAGTGTACGCCTGACTTATCTTCTGGAGCGTCTTGAGCAGACCTTGCAGCGCATCCAGACCTTGCTGGATTTGGTGGACCAAAACCCGGAGCAGTCGCTGGACAAGGGCGCAGCGGCGCTGGCGCTGTTTCGCCAGCTCGCCATTGCTGCCGTGCAGCGCAACAGTATCCGCGCGCTGTGGAAGCAGAACATGGGGCTGCTTGCCCGCAAGGTGTCCAATAATGCCAGTGCGCATGGTGAGCACTATGTCACCGACGATCGGCGCGGATATTTCGCCATGCTGGGCAGCGCCGCCGGTGCCGGGCTCATCATTCCGCTGATGGCGATTTTGAAAATCCAGATTGAGGCAGCGGGTTTTCCGCCACTGATGAATGCGCTTTTGGTGGGCATGAATTACGGCCTGGGCTTTGTGCTGATTCACATGCTCGGCTTTACCGTTGCCACCAAGCAGCCGGCGATGACCGCAGCGCATATCGCCAATACCATGGAGCGCGACAGCAAATCCCGAGCCAAACCGGCGGCACTGATTGAGCTGATTGCACAGGTGGTGCGTACCCAGTTCGTGGCGATTGTCGGCAATGTCAGCGTGGCGCTGAGCGTGGCGTTTGCCATCGTTTTTGCCTGGCAATACTTCAGTGGCGAGGCATTGATTTCCAGTACCAAGGCGACGTATTTGCTGGAATCGCTGCATCCGCTGGCAGGCGGCGCATTGTTTTATGCCGCCATCGCCGGGGTGTGGTTGTTCTGTTCCGGCTTGATTGCAGGTTATTTCGACAACCGCTTCGACCTTTTGGCGCTGCGCGAGCGCATCATTCATCACCCGCTGTTGCGCTGGGTGATGCCGCAGCGCTGGCGGGAAAAGACCGCCGACTATCTTGCCGAGCACTATGGCGCGCTATGGGGCAATTTCCTGTTCGGCATGCTGCTTGGCATGAGTGCGTTTGCCGGGCTTTTGACTGGCCTTCCCATTGATATCCGCCATGTGGCGTTTTCTGCGGCCAATCTGGGGCTGGTGGGCGGTCTGGACTGGGCCGATTTCCTCGTATATCTGGCGTTTGCGCTGATGATTGGCGGGGTCAACCTGCTGGTGAGTTTTTCGCTGGCGCTGCTGGTGGGTTTGCGCGCCCGTGGGCTGAAAGTGCCTGACCCGCTGGGCATTTTGCGGGCGTTGCTGGGCAAGCTGATGGTGGCGCCGTGGGAGTTTTTCCTGCCGCCGATGAGGGCGGAAGAAAAATCCACCGCAGAGGGCGAGGCCAAAACCCCGCCGGACAAGTCCGCGCATTGAGTTGAGGAGCCTTTCGAATATGTCAGAGGCTCCTCGCGGGTCTAGAGACCCGCCACGAATCAATCATGCCAGTGATTGATTCGTGTGAGCCAAGTCAGGACTTTGTGCCGGACTTGGCGTGGGCTGGCAACGTCAGGATGGCGTTGTTCAGACCTTCCTTGGGTGGGGTCAGGCCGAGAGCAGGCGTCGCCGGGTCAGCGGGCCAAAGCGGGCGCGTTCGGCAAACGTCTGCAAGGCGGCGCTATCGCTGGGCAGACGTGCAAACGGTGCGGCCACAGGTAGTGGCGCATCCTGGGCAATCCGGGTGAGTTGCTGCCAGAGCCGTGCATGTTCGCGTTGCTCAGTGAGCCGCCGGGCAATGCCCGCCGCGCCGCGCAGGCGCAGGAATGGCACTTCATGCAGGCGCTCAAGCAGCGCATCGAGGCTGCCGAAATGCGAAATCAGCGCGGCGGCGGTTTTCTGGCCGATGCCGCTGATGCCGGGAATATTGTCCACCGCGTCCCCGGCCAGTGCCAGATAGTCGGCCACCTGATGCGGATGCACGCCGTGCCTGGCCTTGACGCCGGACACGCCCCAACGCTGGGCACGGGCAAAATCGAATTGCTCGTCATCGTCCTGCAACAGTTGCGAGAGGTCCTTGTCGGCCGAAACAATCACCCCGCGCAGGCCGTGATGGCGGCCTTGTGCCAGGGCGCTGCCAATCAGGTCATCGGCTTCGTATTCGGGGTGTGCCAGCGTGGTGAGCCCCAGGCGCTGGCAGAGCGTCTTGCACCAGGCGAACTGGCGCTTCAATTCTTCCGGCGCCGGCGGGCGGTTGGCCTTGTAGGCCGGATACAGGCGGTTGCGGAAGCAGCCCTCCAGCGCCTCGTCAAACGCCACCACGATATGCTGCGGGCGCTCGCGCTCGAGCAATTCCAGCAGGAAGCGGGCAAAGCCCTGTACGGCATTGAGTGGCCAGCCCTCGGCATCGTGCCATTCGTCCGGCATGGAATGCCAGGCGCGGAACACATACAGCGAGGCATCCACCAGATACAGCGAAGGGCGCGTGCTCATGGCTGCCAGTCGCGCAGCAGTTGGGCCGCATCCGGGCGCTCGCGCTCGGGGGCTTGCAGTTTGGCGGTGCCGATATGGATAAAGCCAACCAGGGCTTCGTCGGCGGCAAGGCCAAGCCGCGCGCAGATTTCGCTGTCAGTCGCGGCCCAGCCGGTCAGCCACTGCGCGCCAAAACCCAGCGCCTGTGCTGCCTGTAATAGCGCAAAACACACGCAGGCGGCGGTGGCATAACGCTCACTGGCGGGGATTTTTTCATCCGGCCCTTGCGCGGCAATCACGGTGATGATGAGCGGTGCAAAGTCAAAACGTTCACGCTCCTTCTGAATCAGTGAGGCACTGGCTTCCGGCTCCAGCACTTGCTTGCGGGCGGCCAGCAATTCACCCAGCGCATGCCGGGCATCGCCCTGGATGCGCAAAAAACGAAATGGCACCCGCTTGCCGTGGTCGGGCACACGGCTGGCGGCCTGTAACATGCTCAAAAGCTGGTTGTCGTCCGGACCTGGTGCTGTCAGTTGCCGGGAGGGCGTGGAACGGCGTTGGTTGAGAAACGAAAGCGTCATGGGCATTGTGAAAGCGATGAATGGGAAGCTGCGTCGCGGCGCGCGCAAAGCATGGCCAGCGCCAGATGAATCGGCAGCAGCAGTGCAATCCAGGTGCCGTTGCGCTGTGGGTCGATGCCAAGCAGGACATCCAGTAACGACAGCAGGGCGATGCAAGTCGTGGCGCGCAGCAGCCAGACGAAGCGCGATGAGGGCAGGCGGCCACGCAATATCGACCAGGCGCCGGGCAGCAGCAGCCAGAGCAGCGGATGCAGCAGTAGCAGATTGTGATTGCGCCAAGTCGCCCAGTGCGCGCTGCCCAGCCACAGATACAGATACAGCAAGCCGATAAAGCCGCCGAGCAGCCAAAAACTGAAAGCAAAGCCCGCAGCAAGCCGTGGGGCACGGCGGCCAAGTGCCAGCAACAGCAGGGCGATGAACATGCCTGCTGCGCCGAATTGCCAGATGGGCAGCGGTTTTTCGGCAGGCTCCGGCGGCAAAACATGCGGCAACCATTGCTCCTCGACCAGCACCAGCGGACGACCTTCGCTGTTTTTGGCAAGCCGCAGGCTATCGGCCAGCCGCATCGGAATGAAGGCCGCCTCCCAGCGTGAAAGCGACCGGTCGGCATGCGGGCCAAGCCCCAGTTGAAAGCCCAGCCACATCCAGGCTTCGGGCGCGGCCAGCCGCAGTGCTTCGCTGCGATAACTCAGTCCTTGCGCGCTGGCTGCAAGCTGCACAGCCAATTCGCCATCCATGGCCAGGTTCAGCGCATCCCGCACCCGGGTAGCGCAGTTGTCGCGGAAATAGTCGTAGTGGTAATGGGCGTTTTCCGGGCGGGCGTTTTCGGCAAGGGCCGCAGCCAATTTTTCGGCCTGTTGTGCTGGCAGGTCCAGCCACTGCACGCGCACGCCACGGCCTGCCTCGCGGTATTGCAGCAGGTCTTGCTCAAGCGGCAGCGCCACCAGCCGGTAGCGCATTTGCCCGCGGATAAAGCGGCTGATGAAATCCGGCTCGTCGGGGTCGAAATAGCCAAAATTGTAGGAAATGCGGCCATGCTCGCCAGCATCCACGACAATGGCATCGTGGCCGAAGCGTTCCCAGAAAATCTCGCCCGGTGCCATCGTCACCACGCCAATGCGTGGCGCTGCCAGTGCCGGCAGCGGCATCAGGCACAGCAGGCAGGCCAGCAACAGGCGGGCATGCCAGTGCCGGATTTCAGGCATCGCCCAAGACGCCCACATGGAAGGCATGCACCCGGCGCGCATCGGCATTGGCAACACGGAATACGAAGCGACCCATGGTCAGTTCTTCGCCAGCCTCGGGCAGATGACCAATGGCTGCGGTAACCAGGCCGCCGATGGTGTCGTATTCGTCGTCGTTGAAATCGGCACTGAAACGGCTGTTGAAGTCTTCAATCGGGGTCAGCGCATCCACCACATATTGCCCGTCAGGGCGGGCGGAAATCTGCGCGCTGTCCTCGGCCTCATCATGCTCATCGTCAATATCGCCGACGATTTGCTCAAGCACGTCCTCGATGGTGACCAAACCTGCCACACCACCGTATTCGTCGATGACGATGGCCATATGGTTGCGCGACTGGCGGAACTCCCGCAGCAGCAAGTCAAGACGCTTGGATTCGGGAATCAGGAACGCAGGGCGCAGCAGGTCGTGCAGGTTCAGCTCACCATCGGCACTGATACTGCGCAACAGGTCTTTGGCCAGCAGGATGCCAAGAATCTGGTCACGGTCTTCGCCATGCACGGGAAAACGCGAATGGCCGGACTCCACCGCCGTTTTCAATGCGGTGCGCATATCCGCATCCACCGGCACGGTGACCATTTGCGAGCGCGAAACCATGACATCACCGACGGTCAGCTCGGAAACGGCGATTGCGCCCTCCATCATCCGCAGGGTGTCAATATCCAAAAGACCATCGGCCTGGGCATCTCGCAGGAACTCCAGCACATCGCTACGGCTGGTGGGCTCACCGGAAAAAGCTGCGCCCAAACGGCGCAGCCAGCTTTTTTGTTCGGGTTGTGGAGCAGGACTGTCAGGCTCTTCGTTCATGAAGTTATGTTGCGGACAACACGGGAAGCAAGTCTCAGTTTAACAGCGTCCGCGTGTTTGCTGTCATGACTTATCAGGCTTGGGCGCTGCCGGGGCTGCGGGGGCTTCTACTTCATAACCACGCGCCTTGAGCCGGGCAAGCAGGCCATTGCTGGAGATGACCTGGTGCATCGGCAGGGTGGCAAAGGTGCTGGTATTGCGGGCGATGGCCGCTTCAGCTGCGGCCAGCCAGCGGTTCTCGGCCTCGGCTTCAGCGGCGCGCAGAGAAAGGGTATTGTCAAATGCGCGGGCAACCACCTGGCGGCAGACTTCCCAGTCACCGGGATTGGGTCCGGCATTGCGCAGTGTATCGATATCGCCCAGTGCCCAGGCATTGGCGATGTGTTTGCTGCGCGGAATCTCGCGCTCGGCCCAGTCCATGTAGCGGCGCAGGCAGGCACGGTCATCCACCTGGGCGGCACTGGCATTGACCTGCCGTAGCGCCTGGCGGCCGGAGAATTTCTGCTCCACGGTGGTGGAGAGGGTTCTTAAGCGTTTTTGTTTGCGCAGCCGCTCCAGGGTTTCCCCCACCACGCCACTGCGCCCCAGGCTGTTCTGGCGCAGCACGGCGCGATACAGGGCTTCGCCAGCAAAATAGGGACGCAATTGGTTGACTTCTGGCTTGTCGGCGAGATACCGCTGTTGCAGGCGCTGCCAGCGTTCGGCATCTGCGGGCGAGAGCACTTGTTGCAGGGTTTTGCCGTCCGGGTTTTTGCGCAGCCGGTTGGCCTGTGGCAACAAAAACAGCCCGCCAAGCATGCCGCCGCGTGGCGAGAACGACAGGCTGGGGGGCAGCAGCCACTCCTGCGCGCGGCTCATGCGTGCTTCCACTTCAATGCTGTCCCACTGGATATTGTGCGGAATCGGCGATACCAGCCCCAGCACCCACATCACATGCTCGCCACGGCTGACTTTCCAAAGCCCCGGCCCCTGTACCCGGCCACTGACCACCACACTGTCGATGAGCCGGCTTTCAACACCGGGCTGCACACTGGGCGGGGGCGGCTCGGTGCTGGCCGGTACTTCCTGGGCGGCAATGGGGGCGCAAAAGGCCAGGCACAGAGCCGAAAGCAGGGCGCGGTTTTTCATGGTAGTCCTTGCGGGTGAATGCGGATATTTTGCAGCCAGCAAACTGGCTCAGGGCTGTACGCTTTCGCTGCGCAAATAGGGGGTGAAACTTGGCAGCATCCAGGGCTTCTGCGCCAGTACCAGGCAAATGCCGGTTTTTTGCTGTGGGGGCAGGGTGGCATCGCGCAGCAGCAGGGCATCAAATTCTCGTGCCAGCGCCTGCAAGTGCGCGCGCATCAGTTGTACGCCCTCGTGGCTTAACTCGCCGGCCAGCAGGTAGAGCGCATCTTCCTCGCCGGTAAAGGCTTCGGCAAAGTATTCGCCCAGCAATTGGCGGCGAAAATGCTGCTCCATCGGGCCATTGCAGCGCCAGCGAAAATTGCGCGCAGTCAGTGGCCGTCCCCGGTTGCCGGGCAGCATTTCGATGATCCCGAGGCGGTCAAGGCGCGCTAAAAGACTTACCCATTCCGGCTCGCTGAAGCGGAAATAGCACTGCATGTCTTCAAAGCGCCAGCGGCTTAGTACCAGAAACATCGCCAGCAGCAGCGCCGGGTCATCCACCAATGCCTGCTCTTGTGCCTGGCTGAGCTCCGACATCGGCTGGCGTGCCCGTCCAGCTTCTGCGGCAAGCTCGGGCAGGCCAAGGTCAAGCACATCGCAGATTTGTTCGATGCGCTGCAGTTGCATGGACTTTAGCGAAAACATCCGCTTGATGGCTGCCTCGCTGAGCCCAATGCGTTGCGCCAAATCCTTGTAAGTGATGCCCTGTGCCTTCAGACTGCGTTTCAAGGCATCGACGAGCTCGATGGAGAGTGACAAGTCTAGTTTCTCTATACCGAAAGCGACTGAATCATCCACTTCGTTGATTTTTATTGCAAGTGTTTAGCAGGCATGGTTAAGCTGAAGCTACCCAAAACGGAGAAACACAGATGCATCACAAAATCCTGATGGCCTTGTTGCTGGCAGCCCCGTTCTCGGCATTTGCCGCGCCGCAGTCGAACCAGGCCAGTGAGGCCTCAGCCTTGAGCCTTGAGCTTTCCGGTGAGGCTTCGGAAGCGACCGCACTGGCCTTGTCGGCAGGCGGCAGGTTTGTGGTGAAGTCGCTGGAAGCCAGTGGCGAGACCGTGGTGCTGGTGCTGGAAAAAGTCGGAACCGGCGTCTCCCATGCGGTCAGGGTTTCCAGTCGCGCCGTGGTTGGTACTGGCCTGGCAGTTTCCGGGACGGTTGTGGTTTCAGTCGTGCTTGGCGGCTATTTGTTGAGCCATGAGGGCAAGGTGTTCGCATTTGTGCCGGAGCCGCGTGTGCGCAAAATGATTCACAGTCAGGAGATTGGCTGATGAAAATGCCGGGATTTGTCGCAGCCACGCTGGCAGTGGCGCTGCTGTTACCGCTACCGCTACTGGCCGGACAGGGCTGCGAAGAGCGTGAAACCACACCGCAGCAAGTGGCCGCCGCCGCACGGACTGCAATCACCGTGGCCGATGCACTGGAGGCACGCAATGCGCCGGTGGCTCTGGTGGCGCGGGTCGGGACGGACCTTTCCCGCTACGGGCTGGTTTACAGTCATGCCGGGTTTGCCGTGCGCGATCACGCCAGCGGGCGCTGGAGCGTGGTGCATCTCTTGAATCGCTGCGGCACCGACAGCGCCGGCTTGCATGTGCAGGGGCTGGTGAACTTTTTTGCCGATGACCTGGTGAATCAGGATGCGCGCATTGTCTGGTTGCCACAGGCCGAGGCCGAGCGTCTTGCCGATTATTTGCGTGCACTGCCCAGCAATAGTCTTTTGAATCGCAATTACAACCTGCTGGCAAGGCCGGGTAGTGAAAAGACCCAGAACTCTACCGCCTGGGTGCTGGAAACGCTGGCAGTGACGCAATTGCCGGCGGACGCAGAAATCACCCGCGCCCGCACGTTTGCCGAAGTCCGGCAGCGTGGCTTTGTGCCCGACAGCATCCATGTGGCTTATGGCAAGCGCATTCTGGGCGGGATGTTCAGTGCCAATACCGACTTTACCGACCACCCCGTCAGTACCCGCCTGAAGGGCGATTATCCGGTGGTGACGGTGCGCTCGATATTCCGCTATATGGGCAGCAGCGGTCTTGATGCCGGGCAGATGGAATGGCGCAATGGCGTATTGCAATCCAGGCCAGGCGAGGGCTGAAACACTTAGCCGTTGAGATATGGGTCGGCGATGCCAAGCCCGGCCAGGATTTCGCGCTCAAGCTGCTCCATGGCTTGAGCGTCGGCATCGTTTTCATGGTCCCAGCCCAGCAAATGCAGTACGCCATGCACGGTCATATGTGCATAGTGGGCATTGACCGGCTTGCCTTGCTCGGCGGCCTCGCGTGCCACCACCGGGGCGCAAATCACCAAGTCGCCCAGCAACGGGAAACGGGCACTTTTGGGTAGCCCCGGTGGACGTTCGGCGGGGAAACTGAGCACATTGGTGGCATAGTCCTTGCCGCGATAATGACGGTTCAGTGCCTGGCCTTCTTCGCTGTCAACAATGCGGATGGCAAGGTCGGCATCACGGATGCGCCCTTCAAGCGTGGCAGCCACCCAGCGCCGGAAGCTGCCGGGTGCAGGCACGCCCTTGCGGGGGGCGGCATAGCTGATGCTGACTTCAAGTTTGAGAGGTCCACGGGTCATGGCAGTTCACTCAAGTTGATTCTCAGGGGCGCTTTGTGCGGTTTTCTCGCGCGCCTCATAGGCATTGACGATACGCGCTACCAGCGGGTGACGCACCACATCGCGCGATTCAAAAAAGGTGAAGCTGACGCCTTCAACATCGCGCAGTACTTCGATGGCATCTTTCAGCCCGGACTTGATATGCCGTGGCAGGTCAATCTGGGTCATGTCGCCGGTAACGACCGCCGTCGAGCCAAAGCCCAGGCGGGTCAGAAACATTTTCATCTGCTCGATGGTGGTGTTCTGCGCCTCGTCCAGAATTACGAAAGCATCGTTCAGTGTGCGCCCGCGCATATAGGCCAGCGGCGCGATTTCAATCACGTTTTTCTCAAGCAGGCGGGCGACTTTCTCCACGCCCAGCATTTCATACAGCGCGTCATACAGCGGCCGCAGATAAGGGTCCACCTTCTGGCTCAAATCGCCGGGCAAAAAGCCGAGCTTTTCACCGGCCTCCACTGCCGGACGCACCAGTACCAGACGCTGGATGCGTGACTGGTTGAGGGCTTCCACCGCCATCGCCACGGCCAGAAAGGTCTTGCCGGTACCTGCCGGGCCAATGCCGAAATTGATGTCATGGGTGGCGATGGCATGCAGGTATTTCTTCTGGTTGCCGCCGCGCCCCTTGATAGTGCCGCGCTTGACGCGCACAGCCACTTCTTGCGGGACGTAATCGTTCTGCCCGTGTTGGCCGGTATCGCTCGCGGCATCGCCAATCAGACCGGCCAGACGCAGGTTGAGGGCATGACCATCGAAAACCGTATCGGCGGCCTCGGCATACAGCGCACGTAGCACTTTTTCTGCCCGTGCAAGGCTTTGTGTATCTTCAGCCTTGATGCGGAACACATTGCCGCGATTGGCGATTTCCACACCCAGCCGCAATTCAAGCTGGCGCAGATGGGCATCGAAGGGGCCGGCGAAGTTGGCCAACTGTTCGCTATCGTCAGGTTCCAGGGTGAAGTCGTGGTGCGGCATGGGAGATACAAGGCAAAGAAAGAAAAACCTGCATGTAGAGGTTGTGATTAAAGGAAGGCTTGAGTGTTTGGGGGCGTTGAGTTCAGTGCCTATTGTGCAAGAGTAAAGCGAAACAATATGTGTACGTATCGCTTTGGACGGGCGATAAGGCTCACTGTGTATCGGCTTTGTGCTTTGGGCATGAGATGCTTCGCGTCAATGGAGCCCTCGCTGAAGGCCGCCTCCCCATAATGGGATGCCAATATTGTAAAGCTGGACTTAGTATTGGGATGAGCCACTATCGGCTGGCCACAAAGCCAAAGCCCTGGTCTTTGACCAGGGCTTTGGGGAGCGAAGCGATTGGTCTTAAGAATTACTTCTTGCCAGCAGCTGCTTCAGCTTCTTTCTTTTCTTCGCCCATCTTGTCAGCGACATTCTGGGCAGCGTTGGCGATAGCGCCTGCGGCATTGGCCTTCATGTTCTCGGTAGCCACGCGCGCTTCGGCAGCCGCTTCATTGCTGGCAGCTTTCATTTCTGCGCCTGCTTCCTGGGCGGCCTGTTTGATGTCGGCACCGGCTTGCTGGACGGCATCCTTCAGGTCACCAGCGGCTTTTTCGGTCGCAACGGCAGCATCGTTGGCAGCTGCATCAACGGCAGCGCCGGCTGATTCTGCGCTGGCAGTGGCGGCTTCACCTGCAGCATGGGCAGCATTGCCGGCAGCCGCAGCAGCCTGTTCGGCAGAAGCCTGGGCTTCGTCCATCTTTTGTTCGGTAGTGGCGTTGTTGCAAGCGGTGAGTGCCAAGGCACCTGCGGCGATCAAGGTGGCGAGTCTGATGTTCATGATGTTGGCCTCTGGGACAGTGGGGAAAGAAATGACAATTGAATATCGATAGCTTCATACGACAGAGCCGCTGAAATCAGCGGCTCTATACGCATGGACAAGATTACTTCTTGTCGGCAGCGGCTTCTTCAGCCGACTTCTGCGCTTGCTGGGCAGCATCGGCAGCCTGTTCGGCAGCGTCAGCAGCATTGTCAGCAGCTGCATCCTGACCGGCAGCCTGGGCGGCAACAGCGGCATCGGCTTGGGTAGCAGCGGCGTCAGCAGCAGCAGCAGCAGCGTCAGCACCGGCCTGGGAAGCAGCATCACCGCTGACGTTGGCAGCCTGCTGAGCTTCAGCAGCAGCAGCAGCAGCGTCAACGGCCGCTTCCTGAGCTTGTTCTGCGTTGTTGGCGCAAGCGGTCAGAGCCAGGCCCATGGCCAGAGCGATCAGGGTCTTGTTCAGGGTCATTTTGATGTCCTCATTAAGTGATAGGGCAACACGCATATGACTGCGCGTTGTCGCAATCATGACAAAATGATGAATGATGTCAATAGGCGTGGCCGGTTTTTTTTTGTTTTCCGTTGCGCCTGTTTACAGCTGGTTTTGCACAGTCAAGCCATTGTGAAGGCAAGACAGCGGGCTGCCTTGCCTTTGCACATGCCCTTATAGCAGCTCAATCGCCAGCGCTGTAGCTTCGCCACCGCCGATACACAGGGCGGCCACGCCGCGCTTGCCACCGCGCGCTTTGAGTGCATGAATCAAAGTGACGATCAAGCGCGCGCCGGAAGCGCCAATCGGGTGACCCAAGGCCAGTGCGCCGCCGTTGACATTGAGTTTGTCATGAGAAATGCCAAGGTCGCTGATGGGCGCCATGGCCACGCAAGCAAAGGCTTCGTTGATTTCAAACAAGTCGATATCGGCGATTTTCCAGCCGGCTTTTTCCAGCACCTTCTTGATGGCGGTCACCGGGGCGGTGGTGAACCATTCCGGGGCTTGCGAATGGGTGGCATGGGCAACAATTCGCGCCAGCGGCTTGGCGCCTGCGGCCTGGGCAGCCTCTGCCGACATCACCACAAGCGCCGCAGCGCCATCGGAAATCTTCGAGGACGAGGCGGCGGTCAGCACGCCTTCCTTGCCAAAGGCGGCGCGCAGGCCGGGGATTTTGGCCGTATCAATTTTGCCGGGCTCTTCATCCGTGTCGATGACCACCTCGCCCTTGCGGGTCTTGACCGTGACCGGGGCGATTTCTGCCTTGAACGTACCTTCTGCCTGGGCTTTCTGTGCGCGCACAACCGATTCGGTGGCATAGGCATCCAACTTTTCGCGGTCATAACCGTATTTGGAGCAAGTCCTGTCACCGAATATCCCCATCGCCTGGCCATCATCGGGGTTGGTCAGGCCGTCAAACGCCATATGGTCGATGAAGGGGGCATTGCCATAACGGATGCCAGTGCGCGAGCCATTCAAAAGATGCGGTGCATTGGTCATTGACTCCATGCCACCAGCGACCACGGTGCTGGCCGAGCCGGCTTTGATCAGGTCATACGCCAGCATCACCGCCTTCATGCCCGAGCCGCATACCTTGTTGATGGTGGTCGCACCGGCAGCATCATCAATCCCGGCCGCGCGCATCGCCTGGCGGGCCGGGGCTTGACCCAAACCTGCGGGCAGCACACAGCCCATGATGACCTCATCCACCTGGTCGCCCTTGAGGCCGGCTTCTGTCAAAGCAGCAGCAATGGCCGCAGCGCCAAGGGTCGGCGTAGGCACGCCGGTGAACTGGCCGAGCATGGAACCGATGGCAGTGCGCTTGGCGGCGGTGATGACAATATCGGACATGGAGACTCCGTTAGAGTGGGATAAGCCCTGATTATCGCCGGTTAACGGCCGCTTGGCGACCTTGAAATAGTGGCACTGCCAGGTTTGCCATTGTGTTTGCGTCAGAAAAGAGTTAAAAAGTTCCATCAATTGCGGCGGGCAGTCTGCCGTCTACCTTTACGGACTCAAATCTTGGGGAAAACCATGGCAAGTAACTACAACCGTAACCAGCTGGCTTGGGCAATTGTCTCCGTGCTTGCCTTGGGGCTTAGCGCATGTGGTAGTGGTGGTGGTAGCTCAAGCGCACCGCCATTGCAAATTGGTGGAGGCGGTGGTGGTGGCGGTGGTGGTACGACGCCGACACCAGTCCCTACACCGGCGCCGACTACGACACCGACTACGCAACCGGGACCTATCAATGCGCAACCTGCAATAGATGCGCATCTGAAGCTGACCGGGGCAGACCAAGCGATCGCCGCAGGTTATCGGGGCACGGGGGTCACCATTGGTATTGTTGACAGTGGCGTACGTCGTGACCACCCCACGCTCAATGGGCGGGTAACCCAGAGTTTCACTCATGTGGACGGCAGCAAAAACGATTTGACTGTTGATGACAAGGTTGGTCATGGCACCATCGTGGCATCGCTGGCGGCAGGCAGTGCCTATGGCCAGTGGCCAGGCGGTGTGGCGCAGAATGCCAATATCGTTTCCTCGCGCATCATTGCCGATAAAAAACCCGATGACGATGGCAGCGGGCAGGGCAATGAAGTGCGTCCTGGGCAAGGTTATGGTGCGTTTTTCCGCGGAATCAATCTGGAGCTGGCCGATGCCGGGGCGCGCATCATCAACAACTCCTGGGGCGGGCTGTACTGGAACAATGACGCAGTAACTTCTGAGTTCGTCAACGCCTATAGCGACTTTATCCTCAACCGTGATGGCCTGGTGGTGTTTGCCAACGGCAATAATGGCGATGACGCCCGTTACCGGGGGAATCCTTCCGATAATGCGGCGCTGCCAAGCAAATCCGATGCTGCAGCTTTCTTGCAGCGCGGCTGGCTGACGGTGGCGGCGCTGAATCCGACCGAAGCTACCCCCACATTGACGAGCTATTCCCAGGCCTGTGGTGTGGCAATGAATTACTGCCTGACCGCGCCGGGTAATGTGACCTATATCGACCCCAAGGGCACGGAAGTCCAATGGGGGGGCGGAACCTCCTATGCCGCACCCTTGGTTTCCGGTGCTGCGGCCTTGGTATGGGGGGCTTTCCCTTACTTCAATAATGACCTGGTGCGCCAGACTATCCTGGGTACGGCGACGGATATCGGCGAAGAGGGGCCAGATAGTATCTTTGGCTATGGCCTTTTGAATGTCGCCAAGGCGGTCAAGGGGCCGGCGCGTTTTGACTGGGGCGATGTCAAGGTTGAGCTGCCCAATCTTGCGCACGCTGCTAGCGGGATGAGTTCAACCTGGGGCAACCGTATTTCGGGTGATGGTGGCCTCTACAAGCTGGGTCAGGGTGTTTTGAGCTTGACCGAGCGCAGTGAGTACAAAGGTGATACTCATGTCAACCTGATTGCCGATTTTGAAATCAATTCTTTCAGGCAGGGGCATTTGTATGCGCAGTGTACTGCCGGTGATCCGGCTTGCGTGAGCACGCTTCTTGTCAAGAAGGGACTGGACTACTCCAATGTCAATATTGGTCCTTCTGGTGTGCTTTGGGGTCACAAGGGTTTTGGTGGCAATGTGGTAAATCAGGGGGTACTGATAGCTGGTGGCCCCAAGGGCTCGGATGAGCCGATGGAAATTACCGGAAATCTCAATAATGGCGAATCCAAACACAATCCTGCGGGTGCTGACTCTGCTGCCGTGCTGGCGCTGTGGCTGGGGCATCCGCTGGGCGTGGATGGGCAGCTCAACCTGAACAATCGTACCCGCGCTGTGGAATCGCATCTGCATATTGCTGGGGTACGTGAGGGCTATATCCCGAAAACCGGCACGGAAAGGGAATTGCTGATTTACACCAAGCAAGGTGTAAACGGGCACTTTACCGAGCTTAGCTGGAATCCGAAATTGGTGTTGTTCAATGCACGCCTGGATTATGACCACCTCAACGTTTATCTGTTGACTGACCGTATTGATGTTCATCAAGCTGCACAGGCGTGGCAATTTAGCGGCGCGGCATTGGAAACTGCCAAGCGGGTGGAAGCGATCATGCAGCGCATTGATGCGCAAACCAAGAATCCGCTGGGCGGCCCGGCCAGTGTGGCGCTCGCCAATGGTCTGGGCGCTTTCCAGCGTGCCCAGGGCATTGAAGGCGTGAACCTGTCGTTGCGCAGCCTGTCCGGGCAGTTGCATGGCGCCTCTTCGGCGCTGACCTATGACAGCATTGATGCTACCCGCCGTGCGGCATCGGGTCGCTTTGATGCGCTGCGCTCGGGTGCGATTGAAGCCGGTTCCTGGTATAGCGACTTGAGCCGCAATGGCAGCCTGGCGCAAGCAGGCATGGATGGCGTGGGCTATAGCAGCAATGGCGAGATGATTGGTCATGACGTGCGCATCGGCCAGAACGCCGTAGCCGGGCTGATGCTGAGTCGCCAGCAGCAGCAAAGCTGGCTGCCGGTACTGGGCGACCAGGTGCGCGGCCGCCAGAATGAAGGCCAGCTTTATGCCGGTTGGCTGCGCGATGGCTGGTATGCGCAAGGGCGGCTGGGCTTTGGCCAGTTTGACCGTGAAATGCAGCGTCACTTGTTGCTGGGGACACAGTTGGAGGGTGCCAACAGCCGCCTGTCTGGGCACTATTTCAGCCTGAATGCCGAGGCCGGACGCCGCTTTGATATTGCCGATACTAGGCTCACCCCATATGCCGGCATCCAGTATGTGGATTTGACCAACCGGGGGTTCCACGAAACCAGCCTCAGCGGTTTGGGGTTGCGGGCGCTGGACTGGGATAGCCGTCGTACCCAGGCCTATGCGGGGCTGCGTGCGGAGCGCAACTGGCTGTTCGATAATGGCCTGCGCCTGGGCGTGGATGCCCGCGGCGAGTGGCAGCAACGCTTGCACGGCCAGGGTGAAATCTTCCAGGCCAGCTTCGTCGGCATGGAAGACTGGCAGGCCATGTATGGCGTGGGTCTGGCAGCACGCAGCAGCCTGTTTGGCCTGGGGCTGAATGCTGCTTGGCGCAAGCATCTGCTGCGACTGGACTACAGCCGCCGCAACAGCCCGCTGGGGGATGCCGATACCGCCAGCCTGCAATACCGCCGCCGTTTCTGATAACTCCACGGCAAACCTTGGCAAAGGCGCAGCATCAAGCTGCGCCTTTGTTTTGCGCGCAGGCATGAATAGCCATATCTGCGTGTGAAGCTGAGAAGCAGTTAACCAAGTTTCGCGCTGGATAAAGAAAACATTGAACCTTTATGGCAGCAATGTTTGAATTCACACATGCGTGTCAAAGGAATGAGAATCGAACAAATTTTGCTGGGGCTTGCGCTCCTGCTTGCGCTTGTCTGGAATTTGGCCGAGGCGCGTGAAGTCAGGGGCATTGCCCTGCATGAAACGCCCAGTGGTACCCGGGCGGAAATCACCCTGGAGAGCCGGGTGGAATATCGCGTCTTGCGGTTATCGGCGCCGGAAAGGCTGGTACTGGACATGAGCCAGACCGGGCTTGCCACTAACGTCAAATTGCCCGCAGCCAAAGGCATCATCAAATCGGTGCGCAGTGGCCAGCCAGTGGCAGGCACGACCAGAATCGTGTTTGATTTGGGCGCGCCCGTGGTGGCTATCGGCCCGAACATGGAATGGCGCGATGGCAAGGCGGTTTTGATTTTCGAATGGCCGGGGGATGGCGATGGTATTGCCGCGATTGCAGCGGCGACACAAACCGGGGCAGCTACAGGCACGGCAGTGGCACAGCCTGCCGCCCCTGCCGAAGCGGTATCGGTAGCGGCAGATTCCAGCTTGCCGGGCAGTCTCCCGGCGGCGCCCCCGCAAGCGATTTCGTCACCGCCAGCAAGTACGCAAACGGCGTCAAACCCCCAGCCGGTGACGCAAGCAAGCCCGGCAGCTACCCAGCCACAGGCACCTGTGGCAGCGACGCCCATGCCAGCGACGAACCCGGCAGCATCGGTCAGCGTCCCGCCGCAAACCAGCAGCCCGGCTCCGGTGCGCAGCGTACAGGATATGAGCCGCCGTGCGGCCTTGCGGCCGGTGATTGTTGCGATTGATGCCGGTCATGGCGGACAGGATCCCGGAGCAATTGGTCCGACCGGAGTGCGGGAGAAAGACATCACCCTGGCCATTGCCCGTGAACTTGCCCGGCAAGTGGATGCCACGCCAGGGCTGAAGGCGCATCTCATTCGCAATGCCGATTTCTTCATTCCGCTGGCTGAACGCTATCAGCGTGCCCGCCGTGCCAATGCCGATGTGTTCATCTCCATTCACGCCGATGCGGCGGAAAACCGTAATGCACGCGGCTCATCGGTCTATGTGCTTTCCACCCGTGGCGCGACCTCACAGGCGGCACGCTGGCTGGCCGACCGTGAAAATGCGGCCGACCTGGTGGGCGGCGTGCGTTTGCAGGGCAAGGAGGGCACCCTGGCTTCAGTGCTGCTGGACTTGTCGCAAAGCGCCACCCAGCGCGCCTCGGAGCGGATGGCCAATGAAGTGCTGGAGGGCTTGAAGCGGCTTGGCAAGACCCACAAAAACCAAGTTGAGCGCGCTAATTTTGTGGTGTTGCGCTCCCCGGACGTGCCTTCGATGCTGGTGGAAACCGCATTTATCAGCAACCCGGAGGAGGAAGCCAGGCTAAAGAGCGCAAGCTTCCAGCGGCAACTGGCACGGGCGGTACTGGATGGCATCCACACCCACTTCACCCGGATGCCGCCACCGGGTACCCATTATGCGGCACGCCGTGACAGTGGCGGTGGCGAGGCTGGAGCCGCTTCGCCGTAAGAACTTGTTCAAGGTTTCATGCACGGGTGCCGAGTAACAAGCCCTGGCTTTTGAGTGAGAGCAGCATTTGCATGGCCTGGGCAAAGAAGGCGGAAGCCTGCTCTTGACCGGCCTCGTGGGCGAGTTGTTGCAGCAGTGTGTGCCCGGTTTGTTCGTGGTTTTCTGCCACAAGCTGCAATAGCCGGTAGGCCAGTGGCGCAAGGCTTGAGAAGCGTACCTGCATTCGGGCATCCCGATATACCAGCAGCAAGCTGGGAGATTCCGGTGTGGCAGTGGGCTTGAAGCTGGGGCTGATTTTTTCCACTGGCCATTGATAAGCCAGCGGCCAGACCTGGGGCGCAAGCAGCGGAATGCCTTGCAACAGGTCGCCCTCGGTATCGTGGGGTGGTATCGGGCTGTTGTCGATTTCTGCTTTCAGTTCCATCCACTCGTAATGGGCAAGTTCGGCAAGCCAGGGCGCGGCCGGGTCTTGCGGTTGCTGCTGAAGAAAATCGATGAACTCGCAGCCAATACGGGTAAACAGTGGCGTTTGGGCGCGATATTCGCGGTGAAAATCGCGCACCTTTTGCAGCCATGCTTCTTGTCCCAGGGTCTTTTTGATGACGGGAAAATTGCTCGCCAAAAGGTTTTCGATAGTATTGAAAAACAGCTCGCGATACACCGCCAGGCGTCGCGCTTCGATACCGGGGGGCGGCGCTACAGTTTCATCGCGCAAATGGGCGGCAAAGGCGAACTGCCGGGCTTTGAGCGTACTCATGCGGCGATACCCGTCATGGTCATGGCCTTGTGCTGCGCCTGAATCTGCCGGATGTGGGCAAGTTCCGTTTGCAGCTCGGCATAGGGCGGGTAGTTGAAGTCGCGCTCCAGCAGGGTCGGCTTTACGCCATGCAGGGCATAGGCATCGGCCAGCAATTGCCAGACGGCATCCTTGACCGGGCTGCCATGGGTATCGATTTTCAGGTCGTCGGCTTCATCGAAATGCCCGGCGATATGGTATCCGGCGATGCGGGAAGCGGGCAGGGCGGTGAGAAAATCATGCGCTTCATAGCCGTGATTGATGGCGTTGACGAAAACATTGTTGACATCAAGCAACAACTCGCAATCGGCCGCATCCAGCACGGCCTGGATGAACTCAATCTCCGGCATTTGCTGCCAGGGCGCGGCGTAATAGCTGATGTTTTCCACCGCGATACGCTGCCCCAGGCGCTGTTGCACTTGGTCGATGCGGTGCGCCACATGGGCAATGGTTTCTTTGTCAAACGACAGCGGCATCAGGTCATACAAATGACCGTCATCGGCGCTGTAGCTCAGGTGCTCGCTGTAATGCTGAATGCCAAATCGCTGCATGAAACCGGCAATATCCCCGAGCAAGGTTTCATCCAGCGGAGCACTGCCTCCCAATGAAAGCGACAGCCCGTGCAGGGTGATGGGATAGCGCGCGGCCAGTGCCTGGAAACGCGCTCCCAGCGCGCCTCCGACATGAATCCAGTTTTCCGGGGCGCACTCAAGAAAATCGAAATCGCCTGGTGCTGCGGCCTCGATGTCGTCCAATAGCCCGCGCCTGAGGCCAAGCCCAATGCTGTAATCGGCAAGCATGTTGAAATGTGTCAGCCAAGCTTGAAACAGCCCGGGCAGCAATTGCCCGGGCCGTGTTGAAAATCAGGAATGAATCAGCGGTTGCCGCCGCATTTGCCACCGCCACACTTGCCTTCACCGCATTTGCCTTCGCTGGCCTTTTGTTCGCCATCCTGGGCTGCGGCTTCGCGTTTTTGGGCGTGGTGCTGTTCCATTTCAGCCTGGGTGACAAAGCCGTCGCCATCCAGGTCGTGTGCGGCAAAACGTTCATCCTTGCCCTGGTGGGCAGCGGCAAATTCCTGACGCGAGACTTTGCCGTCATTGTCGCTGTCCATTTGCGTAAAGCCGCATTTGCCGCCACCACACTTGCCCTCACCACCGCATTTGCCTTCACCCTGCTGGTGCTGGGTTTGCTGTGCTTGCTGGCCGTCCTGCATATAGCCGCTTTCAAGCGAAGTGATAGCAAAGGCGCTACCGGAGAGCATCAGAGAACCGGCCAGTACGCCAAGGGGGAGAGAATTGCGAGTTTTCATCGAAAGCTCCGGTTTTTGGTTAAGGGAGTGCCGATGGTAATGGCTGCTACCGGACTAAAGGTTGAAAAAATGTTAGAACTTAAACTGGGGTCTAGAGCGTGTTATGCACTTTTCCGAGAGGTTGTGTTGATCTTGGATACAGTATCAGCATGTCTCGTAAACCTTACCCCAGTGATGTCAGCGACGAAGAATGGAGCTTTGTCGCCCCCTACCTCATCTTGATGGCTCAAGATGCGCCGCAGCGTCAGCACGATCTGCGTGAAGTGTTCAATGCGCTGCGCTGGTTGGTACGTGCAGGCGCCCCCTGGCGCATGCTGCCCAATGACCTGCCACCGTGGGAGGCTGTGTATCAGCAAAGCAGGCGCTGGCTGGATGCAGGTTGTTTCGAAGCCATCGTCTCGGATCTGCGCTCCATCATCCAGGTCGCCCAAAGTCGGCAGGGGCAGCCAAGCGCTATAGCCATCGATGGCCGCACCCTGCAATCCAGTTGCGAGAGTGGAGCTCGGGCTGACTATGACGGCTACAAGCGCCGCAAAGGCTCCAAGGTACACATGGCTGTGGACACGCTGGGGCATTTGCTGGCCTTGCATGTCACGCCCGCCAACACCCAGGAGCGCGATGTCGATGCGCTGTGCCAGGCGGTGCAACAGGCAACGGGAAAGCGCGTGCGCAAGGCTTGGGCAGATCAAGGCTACACGGGGCAAAAAGCCCGGGATGCGGCGGCGCAAAACGGCATTGCCCTGGAGGTGGTGAAGTTGCGCGAAGCGAAAAAGGGGTTTGTTCTGCTGCCAAGGCGCTGGGTAGTGGAACGCAGCTTTGGCTGGCTTGCCCGCTTCAGGCGCCTGTCCCGTGATTACGAACGATTGCCGGACGTACTGGGGGGATTGCACTTTGTGGTCTTCGCCATTCTCATGTTACCCAATGCCATGCCCTTGATTCGATTGGCACAAAGTTCATAACACGCTCTATGCGTATCGGTATCCCAGCT
This sequence comes from Lysobacteraceae bacterium NML95-0200, assembly GCA_002798255.1. Classification (GTDB taxonomy): domain Bacteria; phylum Pseudomonadota; class Gammaproteobacteria; order Xanthomonadales; family Xanthomonadaceae; genus Solilutibacter. The sequence goes on along the minus strand of NWQQ01000009.1, from coordinate 63,529 downwards.
CAGCGCATCGCGCCCAGGAGCTGGCACCTTGGATGCATCATTACAACTTCCATCGACCTCACTCGGCCATGGAGAACTTGCCACCAGCGACCCGGCTGGGCTTTGTGGGGTACAACGTGTTGAGAAACTACATCTAGATTTAATTGGTGGGGCTAAAGGTGGTAGGTCACCATCTGGATAGTAAATGGCGGGGGAAGGTGGGGCATCACGGTGCGAAGGCAGCGGTGGATGTGTTTCAGAATACGTTGATTGTATGAATCGCTAATCTGTGGTTCTCATGAAAATATGGGCAGCTTAGCGATTTCTTCAAGCTCTTTGAAAACAGATGGTTGGAGGAGATAAGTGTGGCTGAAGAAGTTGCCTTACACTTGCGGAATGTCTTTTGTGATGCTGTTAGCGAACCAGGATGCTTTAGGCCTTGTGTTGCTTGGGTTATACAAGAGGCCGTGCCCGCCTCGTGCGGGCACGTGAGTTGAAACTCGCCCGGCGGCACCGGCGGGCAGACCCCACCGCCGTGCCCGCCTCGTGCGGGCACGTGAGTTGAAACTTAACGGTGGCAAATACGCCGACCAGCACACGGAGTGCCCGCCTCGTGCGGGCACGTGAGTTGAAACCAGCACCGCAAAACGGCCACGCATGATGTTGGGCAGTGCCCGCCTCGTGCGGGCACGTGAGTTGAAACGGTCGATGCTCGACACACCAACACGTCGTCACACACGTGCCCGCCTCGTGCGGGCACGTGAGTTGAAACGCTCGTGGTTTAACCGTTGTCTGGCAAATGGATGTGTGCCCGCCTCGTGCGGGCACGTGAGTTGAAACGCTTCAGGTCTTCCCGGATAAGCGAGAGCATCCGGTGCCCGCCTCGTGCGGGCACGTGAGTTGAAACGCACGATTGAAACTGTAATCGGGCAAAACGATACGTGCCCGCCTCGTGCGGGCACGTGAGTTGAAACTGACGTGACAATGGATGCGGTTAAATATTTGGAGCGTGCCCGCCTCGTGCGGGCACGTGAGTTGAAACGCCAATCGCCCGAAAAACACCGATGAGGTGCCGAGTGCCCGCCTCGTGCGGGCACGTGAGTTGAAACCGTGGGCCGAGTACGAGCGCATGGCTGACATCATGTGCCCGCCTCGTGCGGGCACGTGAGTTGAAACTGCCCGCGCGGCGTAGGCATGGCTGTCTGTCTCGGTGCCCGCCTCGTGCGGGCACGTGAGTTGAAACATCGCCCAAGTTGAAAAACACCGTGGCGCTGGCACGTGCCCGCCTCGTGCGGGCACGTGAGTTGAAACTGTTTCCTACGTGCAAAAAACAGAAGGTGACAAAGTGCCCGCCTCGTGCGGGCACGTGAGTTGAAACTGCGCATCTATGAGAAAGGCCGCCAGCTAGGCGAGTGCCCGCCTCGTGCGGGCACGTGAGTTGAAACGTAAACATGCCGCCACCGTTGGTCATGCTGACGCGTGCCCGCCTCGTGCGGGCACGTGAGTTGAAACTTGCGGGGTCAGCGTCAGGCCGCTGCAATTGCCGAGTGCCCGCCTCGTGCGGGCACGTGAGTTGAAACCGGCAGTCCGATGCAACGGCTGCTGACCCGGTGGGTGCCCGCCTCGTGCGGGCACGTGAGTTGAAACCCACGACTACTGGCGCCAGCACATCCGCTGCCGCGTGCCCGCCTCGTGCGGGCACGTGAGTTGAAACAACAAAAACGCATCGGACTATGTAAACACGGTCAGTGCCCGCCTCGTGCGGGCACGTGAGTTGAAACCTGCGTGGCCTCATTGAAGAGCATGTACACGTTGAGTGCCCGCCTCGTGCGGGCACGTGAGTTGAAACACTTGACCGAAGAAGCCGCTACCACCCACGCCAAGTGCCCGCCTCGTGCGGGCACGTGAGTTGAAACGTCTCATGCGACTGCTGGCCTCACATCCACAGCGTGCCCGCCTCGTGCGGGCACGTGAGTTGAAACCGACACTAAATATCCTGAACGCTGGGTAACCTAATGGTGCCCGCCTCGTGCGGGCACGTGAGTTGAAACCACCGAATGCCAATTTTTGCAGGTAGTAAAACCGCGTGCCCGCCTCGTGCGGGCACGTGAGTTGAAACGCTGCATCACCGCGCTGAGCACCTTGGGCACGAGGTGCCCGCCTCGTGCGGGCACGTGAGTTGAAACGATGGCCTGGGCAATGCTGGCAGATACGGCCTCGGTGCCCGCCTCGTGCGGGCACGTGAGTTGAAACTGGATAGCGGCCATCATCGCCTGCCGCACCTCATCGTGCCCGCCTCGTGCGGGCACGTGAGTTGAAACGTGATGAGCGGGTCAAGGCTTGATTGTTGTGTATGTGCCCGCCTCGTGCGGGCACGTGAGTTGAAACTCCTCTCGGCGGCGCGAGCCAGCTCCTCCAGGCGTGCCCGCCTCGTGCGGGCACGTGAGTTGAAACCCGCAAAACCGGCAAACGCTGGGAAATGCGGCCCGTGCCCGCCTCGTGCGGGCACGTGAGTTGAAACTTCGAGAACGCCTGCCATACGCACCGGGAAGAAGCCGTGCCCGCCTCGTGCGGGCACGTGAGTTGAAACTGTATCGTGCGTGAAGAAAGCCAAGGTGTGGAGCGGTGCCCGCCTCGTGCGGGCACGTGAGTTGAAACCAGTGTCGCGGCGCTGGCTGCGTAGATAACCAGCGTGCCCGCCTCGTGCGGGCACGTGAGTTGAAACCGGATGCTGCCCGCGCAACAGCCATTGGCGTGAGTGCCCGCCTCGTGCGGGCACGTGAGTTGAAACAGTGGCTCGGGCGCAGGACGCACCATCACCATCAGTGCCCGCCTCGTGCGGGCACGTGAGTTGAAACTGTCCAGCCACTGGATATTAGGCGCAATTTGAGCGTGCCCGCCTCGTGCGGGCACGTGAGTTGAAACTCGCTGATTGGCGAAATCACCCGTTACGAGGCATGTGCCCGCCTCGTGCGGGCACGTGAGTTGAAACGCCAAGGCTATCGCCGAGACTCACTTTCACAATGCGTGCCCGCCTCGTGCGGGCACGTGAGTTGAAACCCAGATACTCGGAGAGCTGCGGCGCAGTCATCAGTGCCCGCCTCGTGCGGGCACGTGAGTTGAAACCGATGGCTGCCTACCTTTTCCGCAACCGTGAGCAGTGCCCGCCTCGTGCGGGCACGTGAGTTGAAACTGTGTGCCAACGGCAGAAATGACACGGTCAACTAGTGCCCGCCTCGTGCGGGCACGTGAGTTGAAACTTTGTGGGCAAAAATCATGATTGAGCTGCAAACGCTGTGCCCGCCTCGTGCGGGCACGTGAGTTGAAACTTGAGTTTGACCATTGTGTCGATAGGCCGCAAACGTGCCCGCCTCGTGCGGGCACGTGAGTTGAAACTACAAATGGCGGGTCAAGCTCCAAGACTCAAAAGGTGCCCGCCTCGTGCGGGCACGTGAGTTGAAACCGCCCAAAAGCTACAACAGCTTTAGCAGCTCAAGTGCCCGCCTCGTGCGGGCACGTGAGTTGAAACTGACTCGGGACGAGGTTCGGGAGCTTGAGGACAGGTGCCCGCCTCGTGCGGGCACGTGAGTTGAAACTGAAGGACACCACGGGCCGCTATATCATCGGCAACCCGTGCCCGCCTCGTGCGGGCACGTGAGTTGAAACTGGCCGGGCATTTCCTGACGTTTTGCCGGATGGCGTGCCCGCCTCGTGCGGGCACGTGAGTTGAAACCCGGCCACCTGAAGTCCTCCCTGATGCCGAGTTGGGTGCCCGCCTCGTGCGGGCACGTGAGTTGAAACCGCTCAAGCCGCCGATGATGAACAAGGCGGCCTGGTGCCCGCCTCGTGCGGGCACGTGAGTTGAAACGCAGTGCGCTTTTTACTGCTGTAAAACCAGGGGGTGCCCGCCTCGTGCGGGCACGTGAGTTGAAACTTCCAGATGCGCAAGCGCCTGGTCGCCGGGAATGAGTGCCCGCCTCGTGCGGGCACGTGAGTTGAAACGACATGGTAAATAACTGCCGTGAGATGTTGTCGAGTGCCCGCCTCGTGCGGGCACGTGAGTTGAAACATCCAGCGTGTGCCGTCCCTCGCGTATCAGCAGCGTGCCCGCCTCGTGCGGGCACGTGAGTTGAAACCGATCACGCCAGTGTAGTGCTTGGCCAGGAAGGCGTGCCCGCCTCGTGCGGGCACGTGAGTTGAAACCGATCACGCCAGTGTAGTGCTTGGCCAGGAAGGCGTGCCCGCCTCGTGCGGGCACGTGAGTTGAAACACACACCTCTCGCACGATAGGACAAAAATCGTGCGAGTGCCCGCCTCGTGCGGGCACGTGAGTTGAAACAATGGCGAGATATATATCCCATTGCCGCCCGTGGAGTGCCCGCCTCGTGCGGGCACGTGAGTTGAAACACGTCGTCGTAGGTAATAGTCTCGACGAGTTTGTGTGCCCGCCTCGTGCGGGCACGTGAGTTGAAACGTTGTGCAGGTCAAGGGGCTGTTCCCGCCGCAACAGTGCCCGCCTCGTGCGGGCACGTGAGTTGAAACGCCAAGACCGATCCAGAGATGCAGGAGTGGATCGAGTGCCCGCCTCGTGCGGGCACGTGAGTTGAAACAGGCATAGAGCGACTCCTCGATGGCTTTGCCGCGCAGTGCCCGCCTCGTGCGGGCACGTGAGTTGAAACTATAGCTGGCGCGTGAAACTGCTTGACGGCGAAGGTGCCCGCCTCGTGCGGGCACGTGAGTTGAAACACCCGTCCAAAACTTGTACGCCTCGTGCGCCATGCGTGCCCGCCTCGTGCGGGCACGTGAGTTGAAACGCTGCCGGGACATGGGGCTGGGGTTTGTCCCGGGTGCCCGCCTCGTGCGGGCACGTGAGTTGAAACGAGGGAAACGGTTGTGATAGTCCCCGCACCTGCGGGTGCCCGCCTCGTGCGGGCACGTGAGTTGAAACTCGCTGCCGGGTTCGCCCCAGCCGTCAGCGGTGCGTGCCCGCCTCGTGCGGGCACGTGAGTTGAAACGTCACAAAATTTTGGCACGTCGGCCACCACGCCCAGTGCCCGCCTCGTGCGGGCACGTGAGTTGAAACTGGCGTGCCGGAATGGTTCAAGCCGTCAGCCGATTGTGCCCGCCTCGTGCGGGCACGTGAGTTGAAACTCATCTGCAAACACAAGCGCGGGTCTGGCTGGCGGTGCCCGCCTCGTGCGGGCACGTGAGTTGAAACGTGACCTGATTACGCCGGGGCGCATGGATGGCAAGTGCCCGCCTCGTGCGGGCACGTGAGTTGAAACCAGGCATTTCCCAGCACCTCCACGGCAGACAGGTGTGCCCGCCTCGTGCGGGCACGTGAGTTGAAACGCTCGGTCGGGCTGAGGCTATCCACCGAGGCATCGTGCCCGCCTCGTGCGGGCACGTGAGTTGAAACACCCCGCGCACATCCGCTGCCCAGCGTGACAGCGAGTGCCCGCCTCGTGCGGGCACGTGAGTTGAAACGCAAGCCGCCTGCGCTCCTTGCTGACCTGCCGCCCGGTGCCCGCCTCGTGCGGGCACGTGAGTTGAAACTTGCGGTACTCGGGGTAAATCTGCCAGCGGTCCGGTGCCCGCCTCGTGCGGGCACGTGAGTTGAAACCGCGGCACCTTGAACAGGCGCTGGCGCTCCTTGAAGGTGCCCGCCTCGTGCGGGCACGTGAGTTGAAACTTTAATAACCTGCATTCAGAGTTTGCACGCGTGCAAGTGCCCGCCTCATGCGGGCACGTGAGTTGAAACCCGTCACGGCGGCAACCGCAGCGGACACATGGAGTGCCCGCCTCATGCGGGCACGTGAGTTGAAACTCCATGCGTTGCGCGGCAGATTGCCGGTCATTGCGTGCCCGCCTCATGCGGGCACGTGAGTTGAAACGTTTTGCCACCGCCCAGATGTCGATTTGCGGGTCGAGTGCCCGCCTCATGCGGGCACGTGAGTTGAAACGGTGGCTTTGAGCCGTGTAAACGAGGTGCTCGCGGTGCCCGCCTCATGCGGGCACGTGAGTTGAAACTGGCTAGATCCTCGCTCCGCGCCCCGGACAGCCCGAGTGCCCGCCTCATGCGGGCACGTGAGTTGAAACATATATCACTGAACCTAAAACATTAATTACCGGCGTGCCCGCCTCATGCGGGCACGTGAGTTGAAACTGGCCGGTGATTGACCTGGCCGCAGTGGCGCGTGAGTGCCCGCCTCATGCGGGCACGTGAGTTGAAACGCCCATGCACGTTGTCGGTGTGCCACGGCCAGCTGTGCCCGCCTCATGCGGGCACGTGAGTTGAAACGACTTCAATGGCGTGAACTTCCGTGATGGTACGGTTGTGCCCGCCTCATGCGGGCACGTGAGTTGAAACGACTTCAATGGCGTGAACTTCCGTGATGGTACGGTTGTGCCCGCCTCATGCGGGCACGTGAGTTGAAACCCACGGAAACGCTCGGCCGCGCGCGCATCCAGGTGCCCGCCTCATGCGGGCACGTGAGTTGAAACTGCTCTTTTGCATCACTTTGTGATGTGGTTATACGTGCCCGCCTCGTGCGGGCACGTGAGTTGAAGCCTTCGCCGTCAAGCAGCTTCACCCGTCACGTGTATGCCCGCCTTGCGCGGGCACGCGTGTTGAAACCCTTCTGCTGCTCTGGTGCACATGGACAGACCACTATGCCCGCTTTGTGAGGGCACCACTTTTGACGATAAAAAACCGCCTTGCGGCGGTTTTTCGTTCCAGTTGCTTAGGCAAGCGCCAAGGCTTCTTAACGCTGACGCGCCTTGAAACGTGGATTGGACTTGCAAATCACGAAGACCTTGCCGCGACGGCGGACGACTTTGCAGTCGCGGTGACGGGCCTTCGCCGACTTCAGGGAGGACAGGACCTTCATGATAAACCTCTGATGGCGAAAAGTGGAAAAGTAATGTAGCCGCATATGGTAGCAGTAACCTTGAGTGCAATCAAGTTGTTGTATCCTGCCAATACATATCGCACTGGTGCTCGTCTGCGAGGAACTGCATGGGGGGAACGTAATCCGAGGGCGTAGCGGGGTTTGGATTCGTTGAACCAGATGAGGTAATCAAGCAACTTGATTGTTGAAGGCTTTGATGTCCTGGAGCAACAAGTCGTTGTGGAACTCGATGAATTCCTCCTGGAGGGTGCGGTTGAATCGCTCGGCATGGGAGTTCATCTTGGGACACTTGGGGTATGTCAGCCAGCGCACGGCGCCGTCATCGAGTACAATCTGGAGGAGCTCGGCCTTGAACTCGCTGCCATTTTCCGAGAGCACGCACTGGGGCTTGAAGGGATGGCAGGCGCGGGTGATGTGCCAGAGTTTGGCAGTATGCTTGGCGCGCTTGCTGGGCACGGCTACACTCAGGGCAAAGTGGCTGTGCATGTCCTTGAAAGTCACGACGTAACGGCGCAGGCCGCTGTAGATGTCACTGTCGTGGATTTCGATGGTGTCCACGCCAACGCACTCACCGGGTGCCTTGGGGCTGTAGCCCTTGGGTTTGCGTTGCCCCTGAGCCCTCACGCGGGAACTCGATGTGGGGCGATGTTTGACCAGCTTCAGGTGGTTATCGCTCTTGGCCGGGCGGCGTAGGGTACTACGCTGGGACAAGTCAGCTCGCGCGGCTCGCACCAGTCGGCCAGAAAAAGCGCAGCTTCTCAAAGCCCAGCACCGGGTACTGGCCCCGCAGCCAGATCAGATGCGCCAGCACCCGGCTATCCCAGTCCCGGGGTTCGTGTCGATTCACGGCGCACGGCTTTGGTTGTTCAAGGCTGCCATGTTGTTACCGGCATCCCCCGTATGCCTGCTTCCACCCGTACAAGGTGCGGCGGCTGACACCAAAGACATCCACCGCCGCCACCAAACCGTGCTCTGCCCAGAAATTCAATACTCGAGGCCGATGTGGCGCTGTCTGACTGATGGAGTCCATACGCTCAGCGTAGCGCCTCACATCCCTGAGCCCTTTGACTCCATACCCCAAAGATGCTCTTCTCATCCGCTTTGCACACCCCCTATCGAGTGCAATATGTTTCTGACCGAATGCAGTGCCCATGCGAGGCGGCAGCCGCTAAACTTGGCAGATGAATCAAGACGTACCGCTTTTTCGCAATCCCATTCCCGTATTAGCCATTGACGGGCCTTCCGGCTCCGGCAAGGGCACCATCAGCCGCCGTGTGGCTCAGCATCTGGGCTGGCATTATCTGGACTCTGGCGCACTGTACCGGGCGGTCGGTGTTTCTGCCATGAGGCAGGGAATTGACCTGGGGGATGTGCAAGCCGTTGAAGCCTGCGCGCGCCGCACACAAATCCGCTTTGCTGATGATGCCAGGGGGGAGGCGCGTGTATGGGTCAATGGCGAGGATGTCACCGATGAATTGCGGCTGGAAACGACAGGCGCTGCCGCTTCTGCAATCGCTTCGATGGCGGGGGTGCGTGCGGCATTGGTGCAGCTGCAGCATGATTTCCGGATAGCGCCGGGGTTGGTCGCTGATGGCCGCGATATGGGCACCGTCATCTTTCCGGATGCCTTTTGCAAGGTGTTTTTGACCGCCAGTGCCGAGGAGCGCGCGGATAGGCGGTATAAACAGTTGATGCAAAAAGGGGTTTGGGTTAACCTCGACAGCCTGCTGGGCGAGATTGTTGCCCGTGACGCGCGCGATGCCAGTCGGTCGCTTTCACCATTGAAACCTGCCACCGATGCGGTGTCCATCGACACCACCGGTGTGGCGATTGATACGGTGGTGGCGCAAGTGCTGGCGCTCGTGGAGAAGTCCGGCCTGATGCCGGAAGCGTCCTGAGCGGCAAGCCCATCCAGCAGAACCCGCCCCGCAGGTGACAAGCCTGCGGTCAATCCACTTCAACACTCACGGCCAATGGGCAATCCCGCCCGCGCCGACAAACGGGTGGAGCAGATGCAAAGCGGTAGGCACCTGCTCTGAAGATTAACCTTAGAGAATAGAAATGACTGAATCATTTGCCGAACTGTTTGAACAGAGCCAGCAGCAACTGGCCAAGCTGAAGCCCGGTGCCATCGTGACCGGTACCGTCGTTGCCGTCACCAATGATGTGGTGGTCATCAATGCCGGGCTGAAGTCCGAAGGCATCGTGCCGATCGAACAGTTCCGGAACGAAGCCGGCGAAATCGATGTGGGCATCGGCGACGAAGTAAAGGTGGCGCTGGACTCGATTGAAAACGGCTTTGGTGAAACCGTGCTTTCGCGCGAAAAAGCCAAGCGCGCGATGGTCTGGGACGAGCTGGAAGCTGCCCTGGAGAAAGGCGAAATCATCACCGGCCGCATCAGCGGCAAGGTCAAGGGTGGTTTCACCGTCGATATCAAGGAAGTCCGCGCCTTCCTGCCCGGTTCGCTGGTGGATGTGCGCCCGGTGCGCGACCCGGTGTACCTGGAAGGCAAGGAGCTGGAATTCAAGCTCATCAAACTTGACCGCAAGCGCAACAACGTGGTGGTCAGCCGCCGTGCCGTGGTGGAAACCGAGCATTCCGAAGAGCGCGAGGCGCTGATGGAGAAGCTGGTGGAAGGCGCCAAGCTCAAGGGTGTGGTCAAGAACCTCACCGATTACGGCGCATTCGTGGACCTCGGTGGTATCGACGGCCTGCTGCACATCACCGACATGGCCTGGAAGCGCGTGCGTCATCCCTCCGAAGTGGTCGAAGTCGGCCAGGAGCTGGATGTACGCGTGCTGAAGTACGACCGCGAGCGCAACCGCGTCAGCCTCGGCCTCAAACAGATGGGCGAGGACCCGTGGGACAATATTTCCCGCCGCTATCCGGCCAATACCCGTGCCTTCGGCAAGGTGTCCAACGTCACCGATTACGGCGCCTTCGTTGAAATCGAAGCTGGCGTTGAAGGCTTGGTGCACGTTTCGGAAATGGACTGGACCAACAAGAACGTCAACCCCTCCAAGGTGGTGCAGGTCGGTGACGAAGTCGAAGTGATGGTGCTGGACGTGGATGAAGAGCGTCGCCGCATCTCGCTGGGCATGAAGCAGGTCTCCAGCAATCCGTGGGAAACCTTCGCGGCCACCCACAAGAAGGGTGACAAGGTGGAAGGTCAAATCAAGTCGATTACCGACTTCGGCATCTTCATCGGCCTGGAAGGCGGCATTGATGGTCTGGTGCACCTGTCCGACCTCAGCTGGAATACCAATGGCGAAGACTTGGCGCGCAACTACAAGAAGGGCGATACCGTGCAGGCCGTGGTGCTGGCCGTTGACCCCGAACGCGAGCGCATCAGCCTCGGCGTCAAGCAGCTGGAGCAAGACCCGATGGGTCAGTTCCAGGCCTCTAATACCCGTGGCTCGGTGGTCAAGGGCACGGTGAAGGAAGTCGATGCCAAGGGCGCCGTGGTTGAGCTGGCTGATGGCGTGGAAGGCTATCTGGCCGCCCGCGACATCTCGGTTGACCGCGTGGACGATGCCTCGCATGTGCTGAAGGCCGGTGACGAAGTGGAAGCCAAGATTATCGGCACCGATCGCAAGAGCCGGGTGGTGCAGCTCTCCATCCGCGCCAAGGATCAGGACGAAATGAACGAAACCCTGGCCGAATACAACCGCAGCAATGCGGAAGTTGCCAGCGGCACCACCCAGCTGGGTGCGCTGCTGCGCGAGCAGCTCGGCAAGGGCGAGTAATCCCCGCAGCCGGAGTCCAGTGCACGGGGCTTCCCGATGTACTGGCTCCGGCTTTTTTGATGCCGGAAAGAGGCCTGTCTGCACAGGTTTTCTTTTGGTTGGATAGTTGAGCCGCCCGGTGGTTTGGGCTTATGGTTTTGTTGGCGATGACCAAATCGGAATTGATAGAAATCCTCAACCAGCGCCAGCGTCACCTCAAGGTAGAGGACGTTGAGTTTGCTGTGCGTACCTTGCTCGAATTGATGAGTGCAAGTCTTGCTACCGGTACTCGGATTGAAATCCGCGGCTTTGGCAGTTTTTCGCTGCATTACCGTGAGCCGCGTACCGGGCGCAACCCCAAGACCGGTGCGGCGGTGGAGTTGCCTGCCAAATATGTGCCGCATTTCAAACCGGGCAAGGAGTTGCGTGAACGCGTCAGCGAAGTGACGCCGATTGCCGAAAACCAGTAAAAAATCCGGCGCTGCGCCCGGGCGCAGGCGTGTATCGCTCACGGCAGTTGCCTCACAGTGCACTGCGTGGCCTGTTTCCTCCTTCATGGATGTCTGCCATGGCCTTTATTGAACAATGGTTCTGGTTTGTTTTGCTTTTGCCCGCAGCGGCAGTGATGGGCTGGGTGATTGGCCGGCGGGGGGGCGAGCGGCATAGTGACAGCCAGGTCAGCAAACTTTCGACCACCTATTTTCGTGGCCTCAACTATCTTTTGAACGAGCAGCCGGACAAGGCCATCGAGCTGTTCTTGCATATCGCCGAGCTGGACAAGGAAACCTTTGAAACCCAGTTGGCTCTGGGGCATCTGTTCCGCCGTCGTGGCGAGGTTGACCGCGCCATCCGGCTGCATCAGGCACTGGTGGAGCGCAAGGACTTGAGTGATGCGCAACGGGTGCAGGCATTGCTGGCGCTGGGCGAGGATTATATGAAGTCCGGCCTGCTGGACCGGGCTGAAACGGTGTTTATGGCGCTGGCCGAAACAGGGCATCGTGCACCCCAGGCGCTGCGGCACTTGATTGATATTTTCCAGTCCGAGCGCGACTGGAATCGTGCCATCGAAAGCGCGCACCGTTTTGAATCCGCCACTGGCGAGCCGATGGGCAAGCTGATTGCCATGTACGAATGTGAGCTGGCCGAGCGTCACCGCGCCAATGGCGATGTCACAGCAGCCCGGGAGGCGATTGCCAGAGCCTATGCGGCCGACTCCAATGCCGTGCGCGCCGGGATGCTGGAAGGCCGGATTGAAGCTGCGGAAGGGAATGATGCGGCGGCCATCAAGGCATTCGAGCGCGCTGCCCGGCATGATGCCGATTACCTGCCGGATATCTTGCCGACCCTGTTGCAATGCTATGAGCGTACCGCAGATACCCCGGGGGCGCGGCGCTTTCTTTCCGAAATGGCCGAGCATTACGCCGGTGTAGCACCGGTGCTGGCACTGACGCATCTGGTTGAGCGCGAAGAAGGCGTGCATGCGGCACGGCTGTATTTGACCCAGCAACTGAAAGACCGCCCGTCAGTGCGCGGCGAGGCTGCGCTTATCGACCTGGCGCTGCGTGATGGCGATGACATTCTCGGCACGCTCCATGCACTGGGTCGCATCAATGACCAGCTGCTGGTGCGCAACCCCAGCTATCGCTGTAACCATTGCGGCTTCGGCGCGCGCTCGCACCACTGGCAATGCCCCAGTTGCCGGCAGTGGGGCACGGTCAAGCCATTGCTCAATTACGCGCTGGTATGACTTACGGCGATGAAAGCCCCTGGCTCTGGCTTGCCGGGGCGGCGCTTGCCAGTGGCTTTGGCACCGGGCTTGCCCGGCGCTATGCCCTGCATCGACAGCTACTGGACGTGCCCGGAGATGCGCGCCGCAATCATCAGACGGTGACGCCGCGTGGCGGCGGCATTGCCATGGCGCTCTTGATGTGGTTGGCCTGCCTTGCCCTGGCTTTCATCAGCGGACAATGGGGCTGGGCGCTGCTGGCAGCAGGCTTGGCCGGGGTCGCCGGTATTGGCTGGTGGGACGACCACAGGCCGCTTTCGGCAAGGCTGCGTTTTGCCGTGCATCTGGCTTCGGCAGGCGTACTGGCGCTGGCGGGCATGGGCTTTGACTGGCCGCTTTGGCTATGCATGTGCAGCTTTGTGGCTGCCCTTGCGCTGACCAATATCTGGAATTTCATTGACGGGATCAACGGCATTGCCGCATCGCAGGCCTTGCTGGTGGCGCTGTTGGCCGCCGGGCTGATGGGCGGGGCAGGGCAGCTTCTGGCACTGGCGCTTTTGGGCGTAACGGCAGGCTTTTTGCCCTGGAATTTTCCGCGCGCACGGATTTTCATGGGCGATGTCGGCAGCGGCGCATTGGGATATTTGCTGGCAGCCATTTGGGCGATGGCCGCCGCAGACGGATTGCGTTTGGGCTGGTTGCTGGCACTGCCGCTTGCTGCCTGCATCATCGATAGCACATTGACCTTGTTGCTGCGGATGTGGCGGGGCGAGAAATGGTGGCAGGCACATTCTGCACACAGCTATCAGATATGGGCACGCAAGCTGGGACGGCATGCGCCGGTGACCCTGGCTTATGCGCTATGGTCATTGCTTGCCGTGATACTGGCCGCCGTGTTTTTGCGCGGGGCTTCGCTGGCGTTTTTGCCGCTTGCCTGTATCTTGTGGTTCACGGCGGGGTGCGTATGCTGGCTGCGCTTGCGCAAGCCGATACCGAATCGGAATCCAACATGAACGTATCGCACAAAAAACGTCTCTGGCTGTTCTTGCCGCGGCTTGCGGTCATCCTGCATGACTTGTTGATGGTGGTGCTGGTGTGGCTGGGGCTGCAATGGCTACGCTACGAAATGCATCCTGTTGCCACGATGCCGACAATTGACTGGATTGAGCTGGGGCTGGTGGTGCTCTTGCAAGGGCTGGCCTTCCGGCTCTCAGGCCTGTATCGCGGCCTGTGGCGCTTTGCCAGCACGCCTGACCTGCTCAATCTGGTGAAAGCCGCTATGCTGGGGCTGGCGGCGATTGTTGGCGCCTTGTTCCTTTACAAGCGTCTGGAGGGCGTGCCGCGCTCGACCTTGGCGCTGTATCCATTTGCATTGGTGATATTGCTGGGTATGCCGCGCTGGCTGTACCGGATTTGGAAGGACGGAATCCTTCAGGCCAATCGTCATGAGGCTGCAACCCGGGTATTGATTCTGGGCGCAGGTCAGGCAGGTGAAAACCTGCTGCGTAACCTGCGCAGTTCTGAAACCTATGTGCCGGTAGGTTTTCTGGATGATGCGCCCAGCCTGAAAGGGATTCGCTTGCATGGCGTGCCGGTTTTGGGACGGATTGACCAGGCTGGAGAAATTGCCCGTGAAACGGCTGCCGGAATGTTGGCCATCGCCATGCCCTCGCTGGGCGGTGATGCCATGCAGCGCGTGATGGTGGTATGCGAATCCACCGGATTGCCCTTTCGCATGGTGCCGCGCGCCGAAGACTTGCTCGACAATCACGCCAATGCAGGGGGGTTGAAAGAAGTCGCCATCGAAGATTTGCTGGGACGCAAGCCGGTAACGGCCAACTGGCAGGAGATTCGCAATTGGCTGGGCGGGCGCAATGTGCTGGTGACCGGCGCAGGTGGTTCGATTGGCTCGGAACTGTGCCGGCAATGCGCGCGTAATGGCGCAGCCTCCATCATCCTGGTGGAGCAGGACGAGTTGTCCCTGTTGCGGATGGAGCAAGAGCTGCGGCGTGACTTTGCCGATATCAATTGCGTACCGATACTGGGAGATTGCGGCGACCCGGCGGTCATTACCCATGCGCTGAAACAGACTCAGGTGGCCGCGGTATTCCATGCGGCGGCCTACAAGCAGGTGCCGGTGCTGGAAGGGCAGTTGCGCGAGGCGGTACGCAATAATGCGCTCGCCACTGATACGGTGGCCCGGATTTCGGCGCAGATGAATGTCGGCACATTCGTGCTGATTTCTACCGACAAGGCGGTGAATCCGGTCAATGTGCTGGGGGCGAGCAAGCGCCTGGCAGAAATGGTTTGCCAGTTACATGCCCGGCAAAGCCGCACGCATTTTGTCACCGTGCGCTTTGGCAATGTACTGGACTCGGCCGGCAGTGTGGTGCCGCTGTTCCGCGAGCAAATCCGTCTGGGCGGCCCGGTCACCGTGACCCATCCGCAAGTGACGCGCTACTTCATGACCATTCCCGAGGCCAGCCAGTTGATTTTGCAAGCGGCAAGCATTGGCGCCCACCATGCCATCTATACCCTGGATATGGGCGAGCCGGTAGCGATTCGCATGTTGGCCGAGCAGATGATTCGCCTGGCCGGCAAACAGCCGGGGCGTGATATCGCCATCACCTATACCGGCTTGCGCAGCGGCGAAAAACTGCATGAAACCCTGTTTCATGATGAAGAAAACTACCGCCCGACGGCGCATCCCAAGATTTTGCAAGGCCGGGTACGCCAGGTCGAGCCAGAATCATTGCAGGCTTCGCTGAAAGTACTTGCCGAGGCCGCTGCCCGTTATGATGAAGCCGCTTTGGCCGGAACACTGAAAAAAGCCGTGCCGGAATTTGAGCCGTGCTGTCATTTGACAGGTACTAGCGTTTCAGCCATCGTACCATTCCCTAGTCGCCATAATCGCAAACATTGATGCAATGAATCATCCCCGTATCCGCAAAGCTGTATTCCCCGTGGCGGGTCTTGGCACTCGTTTCCTTCCTGCCACCAAGACCGTTCCCAAGGAAATGTTGCCGGTTGTGGACAGGCCGCTGATTCAGTATGCGGTGGATGAGGCGATTGCTGCCGGCTGCGATACCCTGATTTTCATCACCAACCGCTACAAGCACGCGGTGGCCGATTATTTTGACAAGGCCTATGAACTGGAGCAGCGGCTGGAAAAAGCCGGCAAGGAAAAGCAGCTCAATGCCGTGCAAAACGTACTGCCCAAAGGCGTGCGGGCGATTTTCGTTACCCAGCCCGAGGCTCTGGGTCTTGGACATGCGGTGCTGTGTGCCAAGGAAGCGGTCGGCGATGAGCCTTTCGCCGTGCTATTGCCGGATGACCTGATTTGGAGCCGGGGCGATGGGGCGCTGCGGCAAATGGCCGACCATGCCCAGAAAACCGGTGCCAGCGTGATTGCCGTGCAGGATGTGGCACATGAGCAAACCGGCAGCTATGGCATTGTCGATGCCCCTGATTTTGATGGTCGTGCCGGAGCCATCAAGGGCATTGTCGAAAAACCGCATCCTGATGATGCCCCCAGCGACCTGGCCGTGGTCGGGCGTTATGTGCTTTCACCGCGTATTTTTCAGTTGCTTGAAAATACTGGCGAAGGCGCCGGCGGCGAGATTCAGTTGACCGATGCCATCGCCCAGTTGCTTGAGTGTGAGCGGGTGGATGCCTTCCGCTTCCAGGGCACCCGCTTTGACTGCGGCACACATCTGGGGCTGATTGAAGCTACGGTGCGTTACGCGCTTGACCATGAACTCTTGCGCGGTGAAGCCAAGCGCATGATGCAGGCTGCACTGGACGAGCTGGGGGTGGTGGAAACATGAGTGCTGAGCCGGGCTTGATTGGCTGGGACGATTTTCAGCGCGTGGCACTGCATGCGGGCACGGTGGTGCGGGTCGAGCCTTTCCCCGAAGCGCGCAAACCTGCCTGGAAAATCTGGGTGGACTTTGGCGAGTACGGCATCAGGAAAACCAGCGCGCAGATTACTGCGCTGTATTCTGCCGAAGCCTTGCTGGGCAAGCAGGTGCTGGGCGTTATCAACTTCCCGCCCAAGCAAATTGCCGGCTTCATGTCGGAATTTTTGCTGACCGGCTTTCATACCGAGGACGGCGTGGTGATTGCCAGTTGCGAGCGCCCGGTCGCCAATGGCGCCCGGCTTGCCTGAATCTTGCGATTTATTTGGTATTGGGGGCATTGGCAGTGGCCAAAGCGCCACGGCGCAAGCGTGATTCGCGGTGGGCGATATAGGTGGTGGCGCTGAGGATGATGGCGGCGCCGATCAGCGTCCAGCGGTCGATTTTCTCGCCGAATAGCAGCCAGCCGCAGAAGCTGACAAATGGCAGTTGCACGAAGCTGATTGGTGTCAGCGCCGAGACATCGCCGATTTTCAGTGCGCGCGTCCACAGCACCTGTCCCAGCGTGCCGGAAAATCCGGTCAAAAGCAGCCATAGCCAGACTTCGCTGCTGTCTGGCCAGTGCCAGTCGAAAAGCGCCGGAATCAGCGACATCGGTACCCAGAACACATAGGTCCAGAACACGATGGCATTGGCGCTGTCCTGACGTGATAGTTGCTTGATTTGAATCGCCACCAGCGCGCTCATCACCGCCCCGGCAACCGCCATCAAAAGGCCGAGGGAGAATGTCCCCGACCAGGGGCGCACGATGACCAACACGCCGATAAAGCCCGCCAGCACCGCCAGCCAGCGGCGGATGCGGACTGCTTCGCCAAGCATCAAGGCCGCAAACAAGGTAACGAAAATCGGCGAGGAGTAGGACAGGCTGATGGCCTGGCCAAGCGGCAGATGCGCCAGTGACCAGAACATGCAGAACATGCCGGCAAGGCCAATCAGGCAGCGGAAAAAATAGCGCGGCAATTGCCGGGTGTGGATGGTCTGGCGCATCTGCGACAGCGGCTGCGCCGAGCGCAGGGCAGGGGCGAACAGCAGCGGCAGCAGGAAAACCAGCCCGAAGGCATTGCGGAAGAAGGCGATTTCCCAGGTGGGTGTGCTGGCCGAGGCTAGGCGGATGCTGAGTGCCATCACCCCAAAGCTCAAAGTGCTGGCCAGCATCAACAGGGCGGCGCGCAGATGCTGGCTCACCAGTGTGCTCCAATCAGGCGGGGTTCGGGCTCGATGGCGACGCCAAAGCGCGTTGCAACCGATGCGGCGATTTCGCGGGCCAATGCCAGAAGCTCGCTGCCGCGCGCCGCGCCATGGTTGACCAGTACCAGGGCATGTTCGGCCGAAACTCCGGCATCACCCTGGCGTTTGCCTTTCCAGCCGCATTGCTCAATCAGCCAGGCGGCAGAGAGTTTGCCAAAACCGGACTGCCCTGCGGGAAATACCGGTAGGTTCGGATATTGCGCGCGCAGGGCATCGGCCTGGTGCTGCGGCACAATCGGGTTTTTGAAGAAACTGCCGGCATTGCCGATGCGTTGCGGGTCGGGCAGTTTACGTTGACGGATGCGAATCACCGCCTCGGCCACGCTCTGCGGGCTGGGCGTGGCAGAAGCCCGGGCAAGCTCGGCTTCCAGCCCGGCATAGTCGAGCTTCAGCCTGGGGCCGCGCCAGAGCGCAAACTTCACCCGCATCACCGCATAGCGCTGTGGGTCGGCCTTGAAGGCGCTGTCGCGGTAGGAGAAACCGCATTCGGCGTGCGACCACCAGCGGGTTTGTCCGCTATGGCGGTCATGCACCTGCACTTGCTCAATCAAGTCCATCACTTCCACGCCATAGGCACCGATGTTCTGGATGGGTGCAGCGCCCACGGTGCCGGGAATCAGCGCCAAGTTTTCCAGACCATAAGCCCCGGCGGCCAGGCAGTGCATGACAAACGTATGCCAAATCACTCCGGCACTGGCGGTAATACGGATACGCTCACCGTCGTTTTCAGACATTTCGATGCGCCCATCGAGCACTTGCACGGCGCTGTCGATATGCTCGGTGACAAACAGCAGATTGCTGCCGCCGCCCAGCAGCAGGGCATCTGCGCCTGCCTGTCGCAGCGCCTGGGGCAGGGCATCGACATCATCGACCTGATACAGGCGGCGGGCGCGTGCGGGTAGGGCAAAGCTGTTGGTGAGCGGGCTATCGGGCAGGATAGTGAAACCGGGGCTGGCCATCAGTCCGGCATCCGGCCGCTGGCGGGGGCTTCCTTGCGGCGGCGGATGGCTTCCACGCACTCGCCGACCAAGACCGGGCCTCGATAGATAAGTCCGCTGTAAACCTGCACCAGTTGCGCCCCGGCGACGGTTTTCGCCACCGCATCGGCACCGGAGAGAATGCCGCCCACACCGACCAGCGGGATGGATTCGGGCAGGCGGGTACGCAGGCGGCGCAGGGCTGCGGTGGAGCGTGAGAGCAGCGGCGCGCCGGAAAGGCCGCCTACCTGCTGCGCCAGTGGATGTTGCTGCACTTCCAGCCGCGATACGGTGGTATTGGTGGCGATGACGCCATCCACGGCCATATCGGCCAGCACCCGGGCGGCGGCATCCAGGTCTTCATCGCTCAGGTCGGGGGCGATTTTCACCAGCAGGGGCACCCGCTTGCCATGTTGGCTGCCCAGCCGCTCCTGCGCTCCGCGCAGCGCGCCCAGCAGGCTGCGCAGTTGCTGCTCTTCCTGCAATTCACGCAGTCCTGCGGTATTGGGCGAGGAGATATTGACGGTGATGTAATCGGCCAGCGGATATACGCGCTCCATGCAGTGCAGATAGTCGCTGGCGGCGTTTTCGTTTTCGGTGTCCTTGTTCTTGCCGATATTGATGCCGAGGATGCCGGGTCGGTGTTGCAAGGCTTCGACATTGCGCACCAGTGCGTCCACGCCGTCGTTATTGAAACCCATGCGGTTGATGATGGCCTGATGCTCGGGCAGGCGGAACAGCCGCGGCGCCGGGTTGCCCGCTTGCGGGCGCGGGGTGATGGTGCCGATTTCCACCGAGCCAAAGCCGAGCGCAAATAAGCCCTTGATATGGTCACCGTTTTTATCAAGTCCCGCTGCCAGACCGACCGGATTGGGAAATCTCAGGCCAAAGGCGTTCACTGGCAGGGGCTTGGCAGGCTTGGGCAGCAGCAGCCCGGCAATACCGCTGCCTGCGGCAATATCCGCCCAGCGCAATGCCAGCTTGTGGGCGCGCTCTGGCTCAAGGCGGAACAGATAGGGGCGTAGTAGGGAATACATCAAGAATCAGCCAGCGTTGTTGATGCCGAACCAGGCTAGCCCGCCAAAGAACAGGAAAATCACGGCGAGGAACAGGATACCCAGGAGTGCGATGACCAAATTGGCATAGCCAAGCAGCAGGCCGATAACGGCCATCGTATCGCCTTCATAACGCCCGGGCTGGGCACGGATTTCACGTCGTGCTTTGTGCCCGGTAATTACTGCAATCAGGCTGGCGATGACTGGGAAAATGATCCAGCCTAGGATGCCGCAGATCAGGCTGATGAGCGCCATCGGGTTGGTCTCGCGGACGGTGGGCGTATTCATTGATGTACCTCCTGTGGGGGATGGGAAGAAATATACCCCGAAGCGGCCAGATTGGCCTGCATATTGGTTTGAAGATGAAAAAGCCCACCCGCAGTCGGTTGCGGATGGGCTGCAGAGCACGCCGGGTAGAGGCTTACAGGTCGAACTTGATGCCCTGTGCCAGCGGCAGCGCGTCGGAGTAGTTGATGGTATTGGTCTGGCGGCGCATATAGGCCTTCCAGGCATCGGAGCCGGACTCACGACCACCGCCGGTTTCCTTCTCGCCACCGAAGGCGCCGCCGATTTCCGCACCGCTGGTGCCGATATTGACATTGGCGATACCGCAGTCCGATCCGCTGGCGGCCAGAAACGCTTCGGCGCGTTTGAGGTTGGTGGTGAAGATCGCCGAAGACAGACCCTGCGGCACGGCATTTTGCATGTCGATTGCCTCGTCGATGTCCGAATACTTCATCACGTACAAAATCGGCGCAAAGGTTTCGTGCTGCACCACTTCGGCATCGTTGCCAAGGCCGGTGACGATTGCCGGTTTGACGAAGAAGCCCTTGCCGTCGATCTTTTCGCCGCCCACTTCCACCTTGCCGCCAGCAGCCTTGGCCTTGGCGATGGCATCCAGGAACGCATCCACGCCTTCTTGCGAATTGAGCGGGCCGACGAGATTGGCCGCATCGGTCGGGTCGCCAATCTTGCCTTCCACCTGACGGTAGGCGGCGATCAGCTTTTCCAGCACGGTATCATAAATCGACTCATGCACAATCAGGCGGCGGGTGGTGGTGCAGCGCTGGCCGCAGGTGCCGACCGCGCCGAACACGATCGCCGGGATGGCGAGTTTCAGATCGGCGCTCTCATCGACGATGATGGCATTGTTGCCGCCCAGCTCCAGCAGGCTGCGCCCCATGCGGCGGGCGACGCGCTCACCGACGATGCGGCCGACGCGGGTGGAGCCGGTGAAGCTCACCAGCGCCACACGCTTGTCATCGACAAATTCCTGCGCCAGCTCGGTGTCGGCATCGTTGAACAGGAAGAAGATGTCCGGGAAGCCGCCGGCCTTCAATGCCTCGTTGCAGATTTTCATGCTGGCAATCGCCGAGAGCGGAGTCTTGGGCGAGGGCTTCCACACGGTGATATCGCCGCAGATGGCAGCGATGAAGCTGTTCCAGGCCCAGACTGCTACGGGGAAATTGAAGGCGGAAATCACGCCGACGATGCCAATCGGATGCCATTGTTCGTACATGCGGTGACCGGGGCGCTCGCTGTGCATGGTCAGGCCATACAGCTGGCGGGACAGACCCACGGCAAACTCGCCGATGTCAATCATTTCCTGCACTTCACCATCGCCCTCGGGCTTGGACTTGCCCATTTCCAGCGCTACCAGCGAGCCCAGTGCATCCTTGTGGGTGCGCAGCGCATCGGCGCACAGGCGGATGGCCTCGCCACGCTTGGGAGCCGGCATCTTGCGCCAGATTTTGAAGGCCGCCTCGGCGCGCTCCATGATGAGCTGGTAGTCAGCGCGGCTGGAGGCATGCACCTTGCCCAGCACTTCGCCCGTGGTGGGGTTGACCGGCTCCAGCACACCGGCATCGGCGGTTTTCGACCACTCACCATTGCCAAGATAGGTGCCGGACTCAACGGCAGACAGGCCAAGCTTTTCAAGAACGGGATGCGACATGGGCAGTTTCTCCAGGTATGTACGCGAAAGGCCGGAAAACCGGCCGATAGATGGCGCCCCCGGCGCGATTCGAACGCACGACCTTTCCCTTAGGAGGGGAACGCTCTATCCAGCTGAGCTACGGGGGCACAAGGGTTTTGGGTGAAACAGTGCAGTCAGTGGGCAGCCTATGGTGTCAAAACGCCAACTTGTTCATTGCATCTGATGCCAGATGTGCATGAATTTTAGGCGTTTTGTAGTCTGCATGACAGGCAGGCATTGTACCTGCCCAAGAGCAGGCCTGTCATGAGTAAATGTATGCAGTGTTCTATCGGAAGTGGCAATCATTGGAGATATGCCTGCCTGGGCAAGAAGCCTTGCTATCATGAGCAACGGCACACGCTACTGAAGCCAGACAGCTTACAAGCGGCTGAAAGACCAGCTTTGCGGCTTGCCATCCTGGTAGGGCATGACGCCGTGGAAAATGCGCGGGTCATCATCAAATACCAGTGGCAGGAAATGGCGGTCGCCTTCCCACATCGGGAGAGTGTGTAGTCGACTTAGGTCAATCCACTGGAGTGAGCCTTCGGGATTTTCCGTATAGGGTTCGCCTTCGAACGCGGTAATCAGGAATACAAAGCCCAGCCAGTCTTCACCATGCTTGCCGAAACCCGGCCAGCTGATGGTGCCACGCAGGCTCAACGCGGTACATTCAATACCGGCTTCTTCGCGTATTTCGCGAATCATCCCGCTCATGACATCTTCGTCGGCTTCCAGCTTGCCGCCCAGACCGTTGTATTTTCCCAGATGCTCGTCATCGGCACGGGCATTGCGATGCACCATCAATACCTTGCCGGCATCAGGAGACAGGATATAGCCGAGTGTACCGATAATTGGGGTGTAGGGCATGAGTCAGGTCGGGTATCTGGCGATGGTCATGTCGCCAATAGCCAATATAGGGGTCAATTTTCCGCAGCGACGCGGCGTGCCTGCATGAATTTGCCGGCCCAGTAGCCGGTATCCAGGCGGGAAACCGAAACATTGCGGCCGGTTCGCGGAGAATGTACGAATTGACCGTTGCCAAGGTAAATGCCCACATGGTCAATGCGTTTGCCGGTGCGGCTGAAGAATACCAAGTCACCTTCAGCCATCTGGTCGCGGGCAATGCGCTCGCCACGGGTGGCCATGTCGCGTGAAACACGTGGCAGCTCAATGCCGAGCGTATTGCGGAACACGTAGCCAACCAGGCCACTGCAATCAAAGCCTTCGGTAGTTGTGCCACCCCAGCGATAGGGGGTGCCAAGCAGGGACAAGGCGCTTTTCAGGAGGCGCTGAATCCGGTTGTCCTGCGGTGTATTGCTTGCCTGGATGGAGGAAACTGCAGGCAGCGCCGGCGGCAAAGCAGCAGCTGCAAGTAGGAGATTGGGATTGAGCGCCGATGTGGCATCGGCTACTGCTGTGGTTTTGGGTGCTGGTGACGGTGACTGGGAAGTGTGAGTCTCGGTGGTGTTTGTTGCAAATGCAGGCACTGAGATCAGAACAAGCAGTGCAAACGCCAATGTGCGGCTGCACCAGCGGAATGTATTGGGGGTGCTGGAGTGGCCGTGGAGAAGGATTGCTTTCATCACGCGGTCTTCACTGTGCTAAATCCAGCGGCGATTTTGCCGGGGAAGGCCAAAGGAGATGTTTTAAAAGTGTTAAATAAAAGTTAATTTTTGTGATGGATTTCGCGATTTTTGGATCTGCGTCAGATATTGGGCGGTTTTGCTTGTCAGTCAATGCCTGACAGGCGCTCTGGATAAGCTGTCCAGCACCCGCCTCGCACCAGCATAACGGGTTTGCCAATAGCGCCCATCCAGCCGCTCCATGCGCACGGTGCCGCCGCTGCGTGGTGCATGGATGAAACGGCCATCACCGACATAGATGCCGACGTGGCTGACCGTGCCATTGTGGGCAAAAAATACCAGGTCTCCGGTGGCAAGGGCGCTTTCTGCCACAGCCGGGGCTGCAAGCGCGGAGAGTTCGCGCGAGGTGCGCGGCAGGCGCAGGTTCAGCATGTCGCGGAAGACATAGTTCACAAGGCCGCTGCAATCAAAGCCGCTTTCCGGGGTGTTGCCGCCCCATACATAGGGGGTGCCGACCAGGCTTAGTGCACGTATCAGTACGGAATTGGCCAGCGCGTTATGTTCAACCGGGCTGTGTGGGGCAGGGACAAGTTTTTTTTCAGCAAGCCAGCTATCCAGCTCGCTGGCTTGTGCGGCGAGGCTGGGGAGCGCAAAGAGCAGTGCAGCGATGATGCTGTTTTGCAAACATGCTGGCGTGAAAAGCATGCTGTCTGGATAATGGCCGGACATTTGGCTGCTCCCTGTAACTAGGACAGCCAAAGTTTGACCTTATCCCTCCTTGAATTTCAAGTGTTTATTGCGAGTACTTCATGAAGATTGAAAAAGACCGGGCTGTTCGTTTCCATTATTCCGTTGCCGAAAAAGGGCAAGAACCCGTTGAAAACTCGCATGAGCGGGGCGAGCCGCTGGCAGTGCTGATTGGTCACGGCAATATCATTCCAGGCTTGGAAAAAGCCATGGAAGGCCGCGAGGCCGGTGAAAAGTTCAGCGTGGACGTGCCCGCGGCCGAGGCGTATGGCGAGCGCCGTGAGGGCATGACCCAGCGCGTGCCGAAGAAGCACTTCCAGGGCGTCAAGCTGGAGCCGGGCATGCAGGTGGTGTTGAACACCAATTTCGGCCCGCGTGCGGTGACGGTGGTCAAGGTTGGCATGACTGCGGTGGATATTGACCTCAACCATCCGATGGCGGGCAAGGACTTGTCGTTTGAAATCGAAATCGTTGAAGTGCGTGAAGCAAGCAAGGAAGAAATCGAGCACGGTCATGTCCACGGCGACGGTGGTCACCAGCACTGATGGATTGAATCAATGCGGCCCGGTTCATGCCGGGCCGTTTTTGTTACCGGGTAGAAGTTCATGAGACTAGATAGTGATGTCGTGGTGGTGGGGGCAGGGGCGGTTGGCCTGTGCGCCGCACTGGCGCTGGCCGAAGCCGGCCGCAGTGTGAAGGTGATTGATGCCAAGGGGGTTGCGGCAGGCGCTTCGCACGGTAATTGCGGCACCTTGACGCCCAGCCACGCGCCGCCGTTGGCTGCGCCGGGTACCATCATGACGGCATTGCGCTGGATGTTTACACCCGATGCGCCGCTGTATGTGCATCCGAAAATGGATCCGCGCCTGTGGCGTTGGCTGATGCGTTTTGCATTGCGCTGCAACGAGCGTGACTGGCGGCGCAGTGCGCAGGGCAAATACACCTTGCTGGCCGATTCCAGGCAGCGTATCCAGGACTGGATTGCGCATTACCAGCTGGCCTGCGAGTTTCAGGAAAGCGGTCAGGACTATGTATTCCGCGAAGCCAAGGTGTTTGAGGAGGAGCAGTTTGAAATCCCGCTGCTGCGCGAGCTGGACATTTCCGTGGAGCTTGTGGATGGTGCCGAATACGAGCGCCGTGAGCCGGCTTTCAAGCCCGGTCTTGCCGGCGCGATCCGCTTTGCCGGGGATGCCATGCTGCGCCCGGATGCCTATGTGCACGAGCTGGCACGGGTCGCGCGCGAGAAGGGGGTGGAGATCATCGGCGATTGCGCCTTGCAGCGCGTACAGGAAGAAAATGACCACTGTGTATTGCATACCTCGCGCGGCGTGATGCGTGCTGGCGAAATGGTTTTGGCCGCAGGCGCCTGGTCGGCGCTGCTGGGCGAGACAGTGGGAGCGCCCTGGCTGCGCTCAGTCATCCAGCCTGGCAAAGGTTATTCGATTACCTATGATGCGCCGGCGCTGGTGCCGAGCACGCCGGTGATTTTGCGGCCTTGTTCGGTCTGCGTCACCGCCTGGGGCAGTGGCTACCGGTTGGGCAGCACCATGGAATTTTCCGGCTATGACGATACGCTCAACGAGCGACGTCTGGCTGCGCTTGAGCGTGGCGCTGCCGAGTTCCTGCATCAACCGCTGGGGCCGCGGGTGCGCGAGCGCTGGTTTGGCTGGCGGCCGATGTCGCTGGACGATATGCCATTGATTGGCCGGATTCCGGGGCGTGCGCGCAGCTGGATGGCAGCAGGTCACGGTATGATGGGGATCGGCATGAGCGCCGGCACCGGGCAGCTTTTGGCCGACATGATGACCGGGCGCGAGCCGGCGGTGAATCCGGCGCCATTCTCACCGACGCGCTTTGCCTGAAAAATCAGGCGGCCGCAAAAGCCGTCTTGGGTCACAAGGCGGCTTTTTTCGGGTCCCCAGAGCCTGTTCAAAATCTTTTGAGGACAAGCGCCAAGAAAGCCAAGTGGATGAACTGCAAGCTGGTATTGAGCAGGCGCTCACAGTTCTTCCACAAGCGTCTGTTCTTGTCCAGCCAGGCAAAGCTGCGCTCCACCACCCAGCGCTTGGGCATCACCTTGAAGGTGTGCAGCTGACTGCGCTTGGCGATCTGCACGTTGACGCGCTCTCCCAAAATGGTTTGCACGCCCTGTACAAAAGGTTTACCCACGTAGCCACTGTCACACAGCAAACTTTGTACGCGCTTGAGTGCGGGGCTACAACGCATGAGCGCCTGTAGCGCGCCTTGGCGATCCGTCACATTGGCTGTGGTCACAGCAATGGCGTGGGGCAGGCCTTGGGTATCGACTGCGATCTGACGTTTGATGCCTGAAACCTTCTTGCCTGCGTCATAGCCCTTGTGGCGGGCGCTGTCACTGCCCTTGACGCTCTGTGCGTCCACGACAAGCGCGCGCTGCATGCGTTGCGCCCTCTGTCTCTCGCGGGCCACGCCAACCTGATTTTTTGAGTGCCCGCTCCAGCAGGCTCACCCCTTGATCATCCACTTCGCTCCAAATCTGGAAATACGAATGGACAGTGCGCCATTTGGGAAAGTCGCTGGGCAGCGTCCGCCATTGGCAACCTGTGCGCAGCAAGTACAGCACTGCGCAGAACACCTCATACAGATCAACCGTGCGTGGGCGGGTGCTTTTGCGCGCGCGCTCCAGTAAAGGGCGCACATGCTCAAATTGCTCTGGGCTGATGTCGCTTGGGTATTTCGTTCTCATGCAAAGAGCATAACCAAATTAGCACGAAGATTTTGAACAGGCTCTGAGGCTCGTGTTGGGCTTGCGTGGCTGCCTTCCGGGCAAGCGGGCAGCCTCACCAGCTATCGCTCCTTGCTCATCACAGGTTAAGCTGCGCGCTTTGCAAACGGTTCCCTGTCATGACTGCCAGCCCGCAGCTTCTTATCACTTTCGGCCTGTATCTGTTGGCGATGATTGCCATCGGCTTTTTTGCCTGGTGGCGTACCCGCAATTTTGACGATTACATCCTCGGTGGGCGCTCGCTGGGCGGTTATGTCACGGCGATGGCGGCGGGCGCTTCGGACATGAGTGGTTGGCTGCTGATGGGCTTGCCCGGGGCGATTTTCCTGACCGGGCTGTCCGAAGCCTGGATGGCGGTCGGGCTCATCATCGGTGCTTATCTCAATTGGCGGCTGGTGGCAGGGCCGTTGCGGGTATATACCGAGCGCAGCGGCAATGCGCTGACCTTGCCGGACTATTTCACTCACCGTTTCGGGCGCAACGGCAAGTTGTTGCGGGTGGTGTCATCGCTGGTGATTTTGGTGTTTTTTGCGCTGTATGCCGCAGCCGGGGTGGTTGCCGGGGCGCGGCTTTTTGAAAGCGTATTTGGCATGTCGTATGAACATGCGCTGTGGTGGGGCGCGGCTGCGACCATCGCCTATACCTTGATTGGCGGCTTTTTGGCGGTGAGCTGGACGGATACGGTGCAGGCCACGCTGATGATTTTTGCGCTGATTCTGACCCCGGTGATCGTCATCCTGAGTCAGGGCGGGGTGGCGTCAAGTCTTGCCCACATCGAGAGCGCCAGCCCGGAAAAGCTCACCTGGCTTGGCAGCGGCGGGGTGATTGCGGTGATTTCTGCCGCGGCTTGGGGGCTGGGCTATTTTGGCCAGCCGCATATCCTGGCGCGATTCATGGCGGCTGAAAGCTTGGCCACTATCCCCAGTGCGCGCCGCATCGGCATGACCTGGATGGTGCTGTGCCTGGGGGGCGCGGTACTGGTCGGCTTTTTTGGCATCAGCTATTTCGCAAGCCATCCGCAGCAGGCCGGAGCCGTCATGGAAAACCCCGAGCGGGTTTTCATCGTGCTCTCCGACTTGCTGTTCAACCCGTGGATTGCCGGGATTTTGCTCTCCGCCATCCTGGCGGCGGTGATGAGCACGCTATCGGCGCAGTTGCTGGTCTGTGCCAGCTCCCTGACCGAGGATTTCTATCACGGCTTCATCCGCCCCAATGCCGGTCAAAAAGAGCTGGTCTGGTTTGGCCGGGCGATGGTGGCAGTGGTTGCGCTGGTGGCGATTTTCATCGCCCGCGACCCGGAAAGCCGTGTATTGGGGCTGGTGGGGTATGCCTGGGCAGGCTTTGGTGCGGCATTTGGTCCGGTGGTATTGCTGTCGCTGTTCTGGCGGCGGATGAACGCCTGGGGTGCTTTGGCCGGCATCGTGCTGGGTGCCCTGGTGGTGATTCTCTGGGCCAATGCCAAGCCGGTGGAGGCGGCAGCGCTTGCCGAAATGTCGCCGCTGGCACGCGCCATTGCCGGTATCGGACGCGGGCTGTTTGGTGCGCTGCATGAGCTATGGCCGGTGTATGAAATCGTGCCGGGCTTCATCATCGCCAGCATCGGCGCCGTGCTTGCCAGCCTTGTCAGCCAGGCGCCGCCGCCGGAAATTGCGGCACGCCATGATGCAGTTCGCAGCGAATTGCAGCAGGCCGGTTATTGATGAAGGCCGATACCCGGCCACTGGCGCTGGCGCTGATGGGGCCGACGGCCTCGGGCAAGACCGCGGCTGCTTTGGCACTGGCCGAGCGTTATGGCGGCGAGATTGTCAGCGTGGATTCGGCGCTGGTTTACAAGCGGCTGGATATTGGCTCAGCCAAGCCCGATGCTGCCGAGCAGGCGTGGGTACGGCATCATCTCCTAGACTTGCGCGAGCCCTGGCAGCCGTATTCGGCAGCGGATTTTGCCGCTGATGCCCACAGCGCGGTAGAGGACATTCTGGCGCGCGGCAAGCTGCCGATTCTGGCAGGCGGCACAGGTTTGTATTTTCAGGCACTGCTGCGCGGGCTGGCAGCGATGCCTGAGGCTGATGCGGCAATCCGCGCAAAACTGGCTGCCCGCGCTGCGGCTGAGGGCTGGGCAGCCTTGCACGCTGAGCTGGCCGAAGTTGACCCGCTGGCCGCGGCGCGTATCCACGCCAGCGACCCGCAGCGTATCCAGCGTGCGCTGGAGGTCTGGCAACTGACCGGCAAGCCGATTTCAAGCTGGCAGGCCGAGGGCAGGCACAGCCAGCGCTTCCCGGCCAGAGTGCTGAAATTGGTACTGGCACCGGCCGAACGCAGTGTTTTGCATGCGCGCATTGAAGCGCGTTTTGATGCGATGCTGGCGGCCGGTTTCCTGGAGGAAGTCCGCGCCTTGCGCGCACTGCCGGAATTGGCCGAGCACCCGGCAGTGCGCGATTTGCCCGCGATTCGCGCGGTCGGTTATCGGCAAGCCTGGGCGTATCTGCAGGGTGATAGTGATGCGGCCAGCTTCCGGAACCAGGCCATTTTCGCCACCCGGCAACTGGCGAAAAGACAGCTCACCTGGTTGCGCAGCCAGCACGATGCACTGTGGTTTGACCCGCAATCCCAGCAACAGGCACTGGATGGAGCGGTAGAGGATTTTTTGTTGCGGCGATGATGCCCTCTGCACATCCAGGCGTTACACTTGCTGCCCTGCCGCAAGGCAGAGCACAACAAATAATCAGAACAACGAGGAACATCGTGTCCAAAGCCCAATCTTTGCAAGACCCTTTTCTCAATGCCCTGCGCCGCGAGCGCGTGCCGGTATCCATTTATCTGGTCAATGGCATCAAGTTGCAGGGCACTATCGAGTCTTTTGACCAGTTCGTGGTGCTGCTGCGCAATACCGTCAGCCAAATGGTGTACAAGCACGCCATTTCCACCGTGGTGCCGGCGCGCAATGTGCGCGTGGGGCCGGGGGCGTCCTATGTCCATCATGCGGCTGCCATGCATGAGGGCGAGCGCAACCTGGGTGACGAGGACTGATGCGCAAGCATACGGGATGCTGACCGGTGGAATTGTTTGACCGGTCCAAAAAAGGCGAGCACGCACTGCTGATTCAGCCCCATACCGGCAGCACACCGGAAGATGAGCTGATGGAAGAATTTGCCGAGCTGGCGCGCTCGGCAGGCGCCAAGGTATTGCAGGTGGTAACTGCCCGCATCGACCGTCCCAATCCGGCCACCCTGATTGGCAGCGGCAAGCTGGAAGAAATCCTCGCCATGGCCGAGGCGCTGGAGGCTGACCTGATTCTGGTCAACCACCCGCTAAGCCCGGTGCAGGAGCGCAATCTGGAAAAAGCGCTCTCGCGCCGGGTGGTGGATCGCACCGGCTTGATTCTCGACATCTTTGCCCAGCGCGCGCAATCGCACGAGGGCAAATTGCAGGTGGAGCTGGCGCAGCTCAAGCATCTGGCAACCCGCCTGGTGCGGGGCTGGACCCATCTTGAGCGCCAGCGCGGCGGCTCCATTGGCCTGCGCGGGCCTGGGGAAACCCAGCTGGAAACCGACCGGCGGCTTTTGCAAAAGCGCGTTGACCAGTTGCAGAAGAAGCTGGAAAAAGTCGAAGTCCAGCGCACGCAAATGCGTCGCGCCCGGGTACGCAGCGCGCTGCCGCGCATCGCCCTGGTGGGCTATACCAATGCCGGCAAATCGACGCTGTTCAATGCCCTGACCGGGGCGACGGCCTATGCCGCCGACCAGTTGTTTGCCACGCTCGACCCTACCGTGCGCCGCATCGACCTGCCCGGCGGCCATGCGCTCCTGGCCGATACCGTAGGCTTTGTGCGCGACCTGCCGCACGAGCTGGTGGCCGCGTTTCGCTCCACGCTCTCCGAAGCCCGCGAGGCTGACCTGCTGCTGCATGTGGTGGATGCGGCCGACCCGCTGCGCGAGGAGCGCATCCTGCAAGTGGATGCGGTGCTGGAAGAAATCGGCGCAGGCGAGCTGCCACAGATGCTGGTCTATAACAAAATCGACCGGCTGGAAAACATCGAGCCGCGTTTTGAGCGTGGCGAGGACACCCGGCCACGCGCCTATGTCTCTGCGCGTGATGGGCTGGGGCTGGACGCGCTGCGCGAAGGCATCGCCGCACATTTTGGCCTGCAACGTCTGGTCGCCAGCTTGCGCCTGCCAAGTCATGCGGCACGGCTGCGCTCACGGCTGCACGATTTGGGCGCAGTGCGTGCCGAAAGCCATGACGAGCAAGGCTGGCTGCTGCACATCGACCTGCCGCGCAGCGATGCCCAGCGGCTGCTGTCCGAGCCCGATGCCGAGGCCATTCGCGCCCTCTTGCCCGCACCCGATGATGACCCCATGTACTGAGCACGGTGCAGGCCGCTGCGCCCGCCGTTAAAATTCCCCGTTTCACTCTCCGCGTTAGCGGTCCCAGATGGAGCAGGCATGGCCTGGAACAAGCCCGGTAGTCCGAACAATTCTTCTCCCACACCGCCACGTCGTCCCGGCAACGGTGGCGGCGCATTCGATGGCCTGATGCAGCAGCTGCGCGGCCTGTTTGACGGCGGCGGCAACCCGGTTCGTTGGGTATTGCTGGGCTTGGCATTGTGGCTGGCCTATTCCAGCTTCGTGCTGGTGTCGGCGCAGGAGCGCGGCGTGGTGCTGCGGCTGGGCAAGTACCACCGCACCATGGCTTCAGGCCCGAACTTCAAGCTGCCCTGGCCGCTGGAGCAAGTCACCAAGGTCAATGCCACCCGCATCGAGACCTGGGATACCACGGTGCCGGTGCTGACCAGTGACGAGAACATCGTCAATGTGGAAATCAATGTGCAGTACCGTGTCGGCGACCCGAAGCTGTACCTGTTTGGCACCCGCAATGCTGATGATGTCCTGCAACAGGCGGCGCTCAGTACGGTGCGCGAGCAGGTTGGCCGGGCATCGCTGGATACCGTGCTGGGGGCGCGTGCGGCGCTGCGCGTTTCGGCGCGCGAGCAATTGCAGCGCTCGCTGGATGCCTACCGCACCGGCCTGACCGTCACCGACCTCAACCTGCAAAACGCCCGCCCGCCGGATGAAGTCAAACCGGCCTTCGATGATGTCAACAGCGCCCAACAGGACAAAGACCGGGTCATCAGCGAGGCGCGCGCCTATGCTGCCAAGGTGGTGCCGGAGGCGCGCGGTCAGGCAGCCAGCATCCGCACCGTGGCCGAAGGTTACAAGACCGCCAAGATTGCCCGCGCCACGGGTGATGCCGAGCGCTTCAGCCTGCTGGTGGAAGAATACAAGGCGGCGCCGGAAGTCACCCGCAAACGCCTGTGGCTGGAAACCGTGCAGGAAGTGCTGGCCGGCAACCGCAAAGTGGTCGGCGGCGATGGCCGTCAGCTGATTTATGTGCCGATGGGCGCTGAGGAAAAAGCCGCAGCCCCGGTTGCACCGCAGCAGCCAGCCGCCCCGGTAGTGCTACCGGTCGAAACCGCACCGGCTGCTCCCGTCAACACCCGCAGCGGCCGTACGCCGCGTGGCAACTGAGGGTCAATGTCATGAATTCGATTTTTTCACGCCTGCTGCCGCTGCTGGTGGTACTGGTATTCCTGTCGATGGGCTCGTTCTATGTGGTGCGTGAAGGGCAAACCGCCATCGTGTTGAATCTGGGACGCATCGCCCGTACCGATATGGGTCCGGGGCTGCACTTCAAGATTCCGCTGATTGAATCGGCGCGGGTCTTCGACCGCCGCCTGCGGGTGCTGGATGCCGATACCGAGCGCTACCTGGACTCCGAGCGCAAGGATTTGAGCGTGGACTTCTTTGCGCTGGGCATGATTGAAGATGCCCGCGCGTTCTATCTGGCTACCAATGGCGGCGATGAAAACGTCGCCGCGCAGCGTCTGGCGCCGATCATCAAGG
Source organism: Lysobacteraceae bacterium NML95-0200 (assembly GCA_002798255.1). GTDB lineage: Bacteria > Pseudomonadota > Gammaproteobacteria > Xanthomonadales > Xanthomonadaceae > Solilutibacter. Next base: position 31,021 of record NWQQ01000009.1, on the reverse strand, counting down.
ACGCGCTGCGCAACGAAATCAACTCGCGCACCTTGCAGCAGGTGGTGTCCGGCAACCGCGCCGAAGTGGTGAAAGAGCAACTTGATGTCATCAATGTCGGTGCCAAGAACATCGGTATCCGCATCATCGACCTGCGCCTGAAGCGCATTGAGCTGCCCACCGACAGCGATGTGATTGGCGATGTCTATAACCGCATGCGTGCCCAGCGTCGTCAGGTCGCCAGCCGGCTGCGCGCAGAAGGCGAAGAACAGGCGCGCGAAATCCGCGCCCAGGCCGAGCGTGACCAGGCCGTGATCCTGTCCGAGGCCGAGCGTGATGCGCAAAAACTGCGCGGTGAAGGCGATGCCGAAGCCGCCCGCCTGTATGCCGAAGCTGCGCGCAAAGACCCCGGTTTCTATGCCTTCCAGCGCAGCCTCGATGCCTATCGTGAATCCTTCAAGGACGGGCAGGGCATGATAGTGCTGGAGCGTAATGACCCGTTCCTGCAGTATTTGCGCAGCGACCGTTAAGCGTCTCCTGCCATTTTCCTCCGTGCATGCGCCCGTAACCAAGGCGCATGCGATAATTCGCAGCTTCATTTCATGGGGGCCGCAGCTCCCGGATTTTTCAGATGTCCGCCCAAGACCAAGCACATATGCGGTTAATCCGCAATTTTTCCATCATCGCCCATGTTGACCACGGTAAGTCCACTCTGGCTGACCGCATCATCCAGCTCTGTGGCGGCTTGCAGGATCGCGAGATGGAAGCGCAGGTGCTGGACTCCAATCCCATTGAGCGTGAGCGTGGCATCACCATCAAGGCGCAATCGGTGTCGTTGCCCTATACTGCCCTGGATGGCACCACTTATCAGCTGAACTTCATCGACACGCCCGGGCACGTCGATTTCAGCTATGAAGTCAGCCGCTCGTTGGCCGCCTGTGAGGGCGCGCTGCTGGTGGTGGACGCGGCGCAAGGCGTGGAAGCGCAGTCGGTGGCCAACTGCTATACGGCAGTGGAGCAGGGGCTGGAAGTGATTCCGGTGATCAACAAGATCGACCTGCCAACCGCCGACATCGACCGCGCCAAGGGCGAAATCGAGGCAGTGATTGGCATCGACGCCAGTGATGCGGTGCCGGTCAGCGCCAAGACCGGGCTGAATGTACGCGATGTGCTGGAGGCGATCGTGCATCGCATCCCGCCGCCGGTGCCGCGCGAGACCGAAAAACTGCAAGCCCTGATTATTGACTCCTGGTTCGACAATTATCTGGGCGTGGTGTCGCTGGTACGCATCATGCAGGGCGAGCTCAAGCCCGGCGACAAGATGTTGGTGATGTCCACCGGCCGTACCCACCAAGTGGACAATGTCGGTGTATTCACGCCCAAGCGCAAGGTGCTGAAATCGCTGAAGGCCGGGGAAGTCGGCTGGCTGACCGCCAGCATCAAGGATGTGCATGGCGCGCCGGTCGGTGACACCCTGACCCTGGCGGGCGATCCGGCGCCCGAGCCGCTGCCGGGCTTTCAGGAGATGCAGCCGCGCGTGTTTGCCGGGCTGTTCCCGGTGGATGCCGAAGACTATCCCGATCTGCGCGAAGCGCTGGAAAAGCTGCGCCTCAACGATGCGGCGCTGCGCTTTGAGCCGGAAAGCTCCGAGGCGATGGGTTTTGGTTTCCGCTGCGGCTTTCTTGGCATGCTGCACATGGAAATCGTGCAGGAGCGTCTGGAGCGCGAGTACAACCTCAACCTCATCACCACTGCGCCGACGGTGGTCTATGAAGTGCTGAAGACTGATGGCGAGCTGATGCCGCTGGATAACCCGGCCAAACTGCCGCCGGTCAACCATGTGGAAGAAATCCGCGAGCCGATTATCCGCGCCAATATCCTGACTCCGCCCGATTACATCGGCGCGGTCATCAAGCTCTGCGAAGAAAAGCGCGGCACCCAGATTGGCATGACCTATATGGGCAGCCAGGTGCAAATCAGCTATGAGCTGCCAATGGCCGAAGTGGTGCTGGATTTCTTCGACAAGCTGAAGTCAGTCAGCCGTGGCTATGCCTCGCTCGACTACCACTTCCTGCGCTTTGATGCCGGCCCGTTCGTGCGCGTGGATACGCTGATCAACGGCGACAAGGTGGATGCACTGTCGATCATCTGTCACCGCCAGCACGCCGACCGCCGTGGCCGCGAACTGACCGAGAAAATGAAAGACCTGATTCCGCGGCAGATGTTCGATGTCGCCATCCAGGCCGCCATCGGCAGCCAGATCATCGCCCGCACCACGGTCAAGGCGTTGCGCAAGAACGTGCTGGCCAAGTGCTATGGCGGTGATGCCACCCGCAAGAAGAAGCTTCTGGAAAAGCAGAAAGAGGGCAAAAAACGCATGAAGCAGGTCGGGCGGGTGGAAATCCCGCAGGAAGCCTTCCTTGCCGTCTTGCAGGTGGATAACAAGTGACGAGGCCGGAAGACAGGGGCAGCTTTGCCGCCTGATGGTCGCCGTTTTGCTTCATCCCAATCCTGAGAGCCTTGAACAATATGCGCTGGTTTGAACTTGTCATGGTCATCCTCACTCTTGTCAGCGGCCTCATTTGGCTGGCTGACCGGCTGTGGCTGAAAAAACGCCGTGAGGCGGGCGGCCTGCTGGCCGAGGAGGAGCCTTGGTATGTGGATTATTCGCGCGCGTTTTTTCCGATTCTGCTGGCCATTCTCATCCTGCGCAGCTTCATCATCGACCACTTCCGGGTGCCGACCGGCTCGATGATTCCCAGCATCCGCATTGGCGATTTCATCGTGGTCAACAAATTCGCCTACGGTTTGCGCCTGCCGGTGACCAATACCAAGGTGCTGGCGCTGGGCGAGCCGGCGCGCGGCGATGTGGTGGTATTTACCTATCCCGGCATGCGTGCCGACGACCCGGATGCCGGGATTGATTTTGTCAAGCGCGTGGTCGGGCTGCCCGGCGATAGCGTGCGCTATGAGCGCGGCGTGCTCAGCATCAATGGCGAGGCGCTTGAATACCAGCCGCAGGGCGCCGTGCAAATCCGCGCCGGTGACAACGGCCAGCTGATGGATGGCCAACTGATGCTGGAGCAGCTGGGGCAAAGCGCGCATCAGGTGCAAAATTTCGACATCAGCCTTGAGCGCGGCAGCATGGGCGATGGCGAATTCGTCGTGCCTGCCGGGCATTATTTCGTGATGGGCGATAACCGCGACAACAGCCTGGACAGCCGCTATTGGGGCTTTTTGCCGGAGCCGAACCTGCGCGGCAAGGCGTTCCTGGTGTGGATGAATTTCAAGGACTTCTCGCGCATTGGCGAGAAAATCCACTGAACCCAAAGCCCGGAGGCTTGCATGCGCTGGTTTGAAATCGCTCTGGTATCGCTGACCTTTATCACCGCCCTGTTCTGGGCGCTGGACAGGTTTTACCTGAAAAAACGCCGCCAGGAGGCGGGGCTGCTGGGTGAGGAAAACCTGCCCTGGTATATCGACTATTCCAATGCGTTTTTTCCGATCCTGCTGGCCATTCTCATCCTGCGCAGCTTCATCGCCGAGCCGTTCCGCATTCCTACCGGCTCGATGATTCCCACCCTGAAAATCGGCGATTTCATCCTGGTCAACAAGTTCGCCTATGGCCTGCGCCTGCCTGTGACCAATACCAAGGTACTGGCGCTTGGCGAGCCTGCGCGTGGCGATGTGGTGGTATTCCGCTATCCGGGCATGGGGCCTGATGACCCGGATGCCGGGATTGATTTCGTCAAGCGCGTCGTCGGCCTGCCGGGCGATACCGTGCGCTATGAGCGTGGCGTGCTCAGCATCAATGGTGAGGCGCTTGAATACCAGCCGCAGGGTGATGTGCAAATCCGCGCCGGTGACAGTGGGCCGCTGATGGGCGGCAAGCTGATGCTGGAGCAACTGGGGCAGGCCGCGCACCAGGTACAGAATTTTGATATCAGCCTTGAGCGTGGCGGCATGGGCGATGGCGAATTCGTCGTGCCTGCCGGACATTACCTGATGATGGGTGATAACCGCGACAACAGCCTGGATGGGCGTTTCTGGGGCTTTTTGCCGGAAGAAAACCTGCGCGGCAAGGCTTTCCTGGTGTGGATGAACTTCAGTGACTTGTCGCGTATTGGTGAGAGAATCCGCTGAAGCTCGTAAAAATGAGCTGCAAGCTCTAAGATTTGCGCAATGAACTCATTAAATCCGGATGAAGCCATGAAACAACAACGTGGAATTACCCTAACCAGTTTCCTGATGGTGTTGGCCGTAGTCGGCTTTTTCCTGTTTATCGGCATGAAGCTGTTTCCGATGTATCAGGAATACTGGAGCGTCAGCAAGGCAGTTAAAAGCGTAGCTGCCGATAGTACGGTTTCTGCGACTCCGGAAAGTATCCGCAACTCTTTGGACAAGCGTTTTGAAGTGAATTATGTAGACAGTTTGCGGGGCAGGGATGTAAAGGTTGAACGCTCTACAGGTGGCGTGCTGATTATTGCGGAATATGAAGTCCGTAAACCATTGATTTACAACCTTGATATCGTTGCCCGCTTCCGTGTTGAAGAAGCCAAGCAGGCTGCCGGTGCCCAATAAGCGCATCACGCATCATTTTTCCAATCCGGCGCTATTGGAGCAGGCGCTGCGTCATCGCAGTGCCGGGCAGCCGCATAACGAGCGGCTGGAGTTTTTGGGGGATGCGGTGGTCAATCTGTTGGCCGCTGAGGCACTGTATGCCGCTTGGCCGAAAGCCGATGAAGGCGCGCTGACCAGGGCGCGCACAGAATTGGTGCGCGAATCGGCACTGGCGGAGATTGCCCGCGCGCTTGATTTGGGGAGCTATCTCAGCCTCGGGCCTGGCGAGATGAAGTCCGGTGGTCACAGGCGTGATTCGATTCTGGCCGATGCGCTGGAGGCGCTGGTTGGCGCGGTTTATCTGGACGCTGGCCTGGAAGCGGCAAGACGCATGGCATTGCCGTGGTTCGAGCCGATGATGGCGGCTTTGCCGCCGCCCAATAAGGTCGGCAAAGATGCAAAAACCCGCTTGCAGGAATGGCTACAGGCTCGCGGCAAGCCACTGCCAGTTTATGCGCTTCTGGCAGAAAGCGGCGAGGAGCATGCCCGCCAGTTTGAGGTCAGCTGTAGCTTGGCCGAGCCTGCGCTTCAGGAAAGGGGGCTCGGCACTTCACGACGGGCAGCCGAACAGCTTGCAGCCACCAGGATACTGGAGGCACTTGAGCAACAAGCGCCTCCAACCAGCTGATGGATGGTGTTTCAGTACTTGAGGTTGTATGACGTTCAGGCAGGCAGCTTCGGAACCTCAGTGGGACGGCCATTTTCATCTAAGGCCACCATGCTGAAATGGCCGCGGGTGGCAAGAGAGGTTTCGCCGCTCAACAGGTCTTCGCAGTGCAGCTCCACTTCCACCTGCATCGAGGTGCGTCCGGTCTGTACCACGCGGGCGATGACTTCCACCAGTGAGCCGACCGGTACCGGGGCGCTGAAGTTGATTTCTTCCGAGCGCGCGGTGACCACGGTGCGGCGGGCGTGACGGGTGGCGGCAATGAATGCGGCCTTGTCCATCCAGGCCAGTGCCTGGCCGCCAAACAGGGTGCCGAGGTGGTTGGCATGGTGGGGAAAGACGATTTCGCTCATGCGCACATCGGCGCAGTTGCGGGCAGCAGAAGGAGTCAAGGAAAGCCTCGCTGTGGGGAAGGGGGAAACGGAAAAAGACTGGCCTGCCGCGCGCATGGCTCGCGGCAGGCCAATCTCAATGGACAGGCTCAGAATGCGTGGTCGAAGCTGACCTCGCCTTGTACGCCGACCTGATAGGCGGAGACGCGGCGCTCGAAGAAGTTGGTCAGCTCCTGCACATCCTGCAACTCCATGAATGGCAGCGGGTTACGCACGTTGTAGACCTTTTCCATGCCGAGTTTGGCAAAGTGGTTGTCGGCGCAGTGTTGCAGGTACTGGCGCATGTCGCGTTCGGAGATACCGGCCACGCCGCCGGAGAGCACGTCCTCAGCGAACTGCATTTCGCATTCGATGGCTTCGGCCAGCATCGCGTACACCTGCTGCTTCATTTCCTCGTCGAACAGCTCCGGCTCTTCCTCGCGGATGGTGCGCACGGCCTCGAAGGCGAATTCCATATGGCAGCTTTCGTCGCGGAACACCCAGTTGGTGCCGGAGGCTAGGCCAGGCAGCAGGCCACGAGAGCGGAAGTAATACACATAGGCGAAGGCGGCAAAGAAGAACAGGCCTTCGATGCAGGCGGCAAAGCAGATCTGGTTGAGCAGGAACTGGCGGCGCTGCTCGCGGGTCTCAATGCGCTTGAGATCCTGGATGCTGTCGATCCACTTGAAGCAGAAATCGGCCTTCTTTTTGATGGACGGGATGTTCTCCACTGCGGCGAAGGCGCGCGCGCGCTCGGCCGGGTCGGGCAGGTAGTTGTCCAGCAGGGTGAGGTAGAACTGCACATGCAGGGCTTCCTCGTATAGCTGGCGCGAGAGGTACATGCGCGCTTCGGGGGCGTTGAGGTGCTGGTACAGGTTCAGCACCAGATTGTTGGCGACGATGGAGTCACCGGTGGCAAAGAACGCCACCAGCCGGTGAATCAGGTGCTGGTCGGCCGGCGACATCTTGCTGTGCAGGTCGGAGATGTCGATTTGGAAGTTGATTTCTTCCACTGTCCAGGTGTTCTTGATCGCATTGCGATACATCTCGTAGAACTGCGGGTAACGCATCGGCCGCAGGGTCAGCTCGAAGCCGGGGTCAAGCAGATGGGGTTGGCGGTTGTCGTTCATTATTGGCAGGCCTCGCAGCTTTCGGGGTTTTCCAGCGAGCAGGCCACCGCCTGTGCCGGGGTGTAGGTCGATACCGTGGTCTTGGCGATGCGGGTCGCCGGGCGGGAGCGCAGGTAGTAGGTGGTCTTGATGCCGCGCTTCCAGGCGTACATGTACATTGAGGACAGCGCGCCGATGCTCGGGCTTTCCATGAACAGGTTGAGCGAGGCGGACTGGTCGATGAAGGCGCCGCGGTCGGCGGCCATGTCAATCAGCGAGCGCATCGGCAGCTCCCAGGCGGTGCGATACACCTGACGCAAGCTTTCGGGGATGGCGCTGATTTGCTGGATGGAGCCATCGGCCAGCTTGATGGCATCGCGCATTTCGGCTGTCCACAGGCCGAGCTTTTTCAGCTCGTCAATCAGATAGCGGTTCACCTGCAGGAAGTCGCCGGAGAGCGTTTCGCGCTTGAACAGGTTGCTGACCTGCGGCTCGACGCATTCATAGCAACCGGCGATGGAGGCGATGGTGGCGGTGGGGGCGATGGCAATCAAGAGCGAGTTGCGCAGGCCGTGTTCGCGGATGCGCGCGCGCAAGGCATCCCAGCGTTCACGGTCTTCCACGTCCGCATCCCAGGCATCGAATTGCAGCTCGCCCTGCGATGCGCGGGTGTCGGCAAAGTTCGGGTGCGCGCCCTTGGCTTGTGCCAGTTCGCAAGAGGCATCCAAGGCGTGGAAATAGATGGTTTCGGCGATTTTCTTCGACAGGGCGCGGGCTTCGTCGCTGTCAAAGGGCAGGCGCTTTTTGAAGAACACATCCTGCAGGCCCATGCAGCCCAGCCCCACGGGCCGCCAGCGCAGGTTGCCGCGCCGCGCCGATTCAATCGGATAGAAGTTGAGGTCAATCACCCGGTCAAGCTGGGTCACGGCCTGGCGCACGGTTTCGCCGAGTTTGGCAAAGTCGAAATCGCCATATTCGTCCAGATGGCGGCCAAGATTGATGGAGCCAAGATTGCAGACGGCGGTTTCCTCGCTGGAGGTGACTTCCAGGATCTCGGTGCAGAGATTGGAGAGGTGAATCACGTTTTGCGGGCGCAGGGTCTGGTTGCTGGCGCGGTTGCACTTGTCCTTGAAGGTCATCCAGCCATTGCCGGTTTCGGCCAGGGTGCGCATCATGCGGGCGTACAGTTTGCGCGCGGACACTTGCTTGCTGGCCTTGCCCTGGGCTTCGGCCTGCAGGTAGGCAGCCTCAAAGGCCTCGTTGTGCAGGTCAACCAGTTCCGGCACCACGTTCGGGTCGAACAGCGACCATGCCTGGTCGGCTTCGACGCGCTTCATGAACAAGTCCGGCACCCAGTTGGCGAGGTTCAGATTGTGGGTGCGGCGGGCTTCATCGCCGGTGTTGTCACGCAACTCAAGGAAATCCTCAATGTCGGCATGCCAGGTTTCCAGATACACGCAGGCCGCGCCCTTGCGCTTGCCGCCCTGGTTGACCGCAGCCACCGAGGAATCCAGGGTCTTCAGCCATGGCACGATGCCATTGGAATGGCCATTGGTGGAGCGGATCAGCGAGCCGCGCGAGCGCACCCGGCTATAGCCCACGCCAATGCCGCCGCTGAACTTGGACAGCTGGGCGATATCGCCGTACTTGGCATAGATCGATTCCAGCGAATCCTGCGGTGAATCAAGCAGGAAGCAGGAGGACAGCTGCTCGTGGCGGGTGCCGGAGTTGAACAAGGTCGGCGAGCTGGGGATATATTCCAGCGAACTCATGGTGCGGTACAGCGCAATCGCCTCACCGACCTCTTCGGACAAGGCACTGGCAATGCGCAGGAAGAACTGCTGCGGGGTTTCCAGCACCTTGCGGCTATGCGGATGGCGCAGCAGATAGCGGTCGTACAGGGTGCGCAGGCCGAAGTAGTCAAACTGCCAGTCCTGCATCGGGTCGATGGCATCATTGAGCTTGCGTGCATGGGTTTGCACAAAACCCAGCAGGCGGTCGTTGATGAGGCCGACTTCATGGCCGCGCGCCACCGATTGCGAAAACGCATGGATTTCCTGCCCGGCCACTTCCTTGGCAATGACATTGGCCAGAAGACGCGCGGCCAGCTTGCCGTATTCGGGCTCCTCGCCAATCAGCAGCGCCGCAGTGCGGATGGAAAGCTCATCCAGCTCCTGGGTGGTAGCGCCGTCATACAGCCCGGAAATGGTACGGGTCGCCACGCGCATCGGGTCAACCGCATGCAGCCCTTCGGTGCAGCGGGCGATGGCGAACACGATCTTGTTGAGGTCCACCGCCTGGCGACTGCCATCGCGCTTGGTCACGGTCATCGCATGTGCCGCAGCAGGCGGCGTGAGCGAGAAGTTTTCACCGGGAGCAGTGACGGAAGAGGGGGCTGCAAAATCGTTTTGGCTCATGGCATCCACTCAGATGGGCAAGGTAAGGGGGCGATGCTGCTTGCTTGCAATGGGCTTGGAAAGCAAGGCGGTAACAGGTTGGCAGCTCAAGACAGGAGGGCGTTACATCCGCTTGATTTGCCTGCACAACAACCACTACGGACAGAAAAACAACGCGCCCCGCTCCGGGGCGAAAACAGGATATACGGTATTTTTTTTTGACTCAAGCACAATATCTAGTGCTTTTTGATGAATAGGCGCTTGACTTTCGCAGAAGCCTTGCCGGGCAAGGGAAAGCCAGTGGCAGCCCTTTGGAAACACGATGCTTTGCGAACAGCCGCTGTGGTCATGCTCTCCCGGATTGAGGTATCTGTCGGGTGCAGTAACCCTGCAAAGCCATCGTGCTTCCAGACGGGATGGCTTTCAAAATAGTGCGATGCAGAGCCGCTCAACGCCTGCTGGCAAACACGCTGATTTCTTCGCGGTCGTGGTAGAGCTGTTTGGCGCGCAGTGTGCCGAGTGTCCCGGCATGTTGCTGGAACAGCTCCAGGCAGCGGCGGGTTTCTGCCCAGCGTTTTTTCATTGGCAGTTTCAGGTTGAACACGGCGTGTTGGCACCAGCCGTGTGCGAACCATTCGGCCATGCGGGCGGCAACGCGGATGGGTTGCTCCACCATGTCGCAGACCATCCAGTCCAGTGGCCGGGCAGGCTGCCAGCGGAAGCCGTCCTCGCGCAGATGGGTGACAAGGCCGGTATCGAGCACATGTGGCCGCAGCGGGCCGTTGTCGATGGCGTGCACATGCAGGCCGTTGCGGGTCAGCACCCAGGTCCAGCCACCGGGGGCGGCGCCCAGGTCGGCCGCGCGCATGCCAGCATGCAGCAGTGTGCATCGCTCCGTCTCATCAAGCAGGCAGAACAGGGCTTCTTCCAGCTTCAGGGCGCTGCGCGAGGGTGCGTCCGGGTGCATTTTCAGGCGCGGGATGCCCAGCGGCCAGGGGGCGCTGTCCTGCGGTCTGGCATGGGCAAGCAGCAGGTGGTCGCTGGCCAGTACGGCGATGTGCAGGCGCGGCAGGCGCGGGTCGGGGCTGGGCGTGAGCAGCCCCTGTTTGCGCAGCGCCGGGCGCAGCGCGTTGCCAAAGCTGCGCGCAAGGCCTGCCAGCGGTTTGCCTGCGTCTGAATCCGGGTGCTCCAGCCAAAGCTCGCCAAAGCCTTGCCCGGTGTTTTCCAGCGCGGCAAGCACCGGGCTGATGCGGTTCTGGGTGTCGATGCCGCGCAGTTCTGCCAGGAGCCGCAGTTTTTGCCGGGCAAATACCAGCTCGCGCCAGGGCAGGGCAGCATCCAGGGCTGCGGCATCTTCGCAGTGAAAGATGACATGGCCGCTGCCGCGTTCGGTACGGGCATAGCCGGCAAAGCCGGAGTCAGCGGCGCGCTCGGTCAATTCGGCGGCAAGGTCAGGCTCGAACCCGGCACGGCACCAGCAAAACAGTCCACGCATCTCAATAGCTCGCGCCTTGCCCGGCGCTATAGCGGCGCAGTACCTGGCAGGCGGCTTCGCGTTGTATATCGCGCACCACTTCGATGCCGCGCTGCCCCAAGGCGTCAATCCAGTCGTGCGGCAAGGGACCTTCGTCAAAGTTGGTCAGTGCTTCCACGTCTTCACTGCGGGCACCCATCAGTAGCCGGTCGATGCCCGCCCAGACCGAAGCGCCGAAACACTGGCAACAAGGCTGGGCGGAGGTCGCCAGCGTGACCGGGCCATAGGCGCTGCCATCGTCATTACGGTTCAGGCGCGGGCGTTGCAGGCGCTGCTGTGCCAGCATGAAGGCCATCATTTCGGCATGCGCCACCGAGCAATTCATCGGCATCACCCGGTTGACGCCAATGGCAATCAGCCGGTCATCGGCGCCAAAAATGGCCGCGCCAAACGGGCCGCCGCTGCGTGCCTGGACGTTCTGGCGCGATAGTGCTATCGCCAGTGCCATCTTGGCCTCATCACCCGGATACTGGTTTTCAAGGGGGAAATCATGCACCCAGGCTGGCAGGGTCAGATGCAGTTGCAGGAGCGGCATCATCGGCATGGTGGGAGCAGAGAAATGAAGTGCATGGATGAATTTTAAGGGCAAACAGGCCGCTTAATGACCGATACCCCATTGCCGGGGTATCGGCGAGGGGATTTACCAGTCGCGGCGCAGTGCCAGATGGAATGAGCGCCCCATGCCCGGAACCGGGATGCCATGTGGCAGGCCGTTGATCGCCATGCTGCGCCCCTGCCCCAGGTAAATCCCGGAGGTGGGGTGGGCATACAGGCGGTTCAGCAGGTTATCCACCCCGGCATCGACGCGCCATTGGCCGAACTCGCGGGCAAGGCGCAGGTTCAGCAGCCCGTAGCCGCCGGTGGCAAGCTCATTGCGCAGTGGAGCAACACGGCGCTTGGCGGAAACCAGCTGCCATTCCAGCGCGCTTTGCCAGCCCTGATGCTGGTGTTGCAGGCTGAGCCGGGCATGGGCGGGCATTTGCTGGTATAGCGGATGGCCGCTGTCGAGATTCTTGCCGCGTTGCCATTGCGCATTGCCTTGCAGGCTGAAACTGCCGAATGTGCCAGTCGCCAGCGGCAGCTCACCACTTATATCCAGGCCGTACAGGCGTGCGGACTGGTTGGCATAGCGCAGTACCTGAAACTTGCCGGGTTGATGCGTCCGGATTGGCATGGCATCGATATAGTCGCGCACCCGGGTATGCCAGGGGGTCAGGCGCAGCCGCCACGCCGCGCTGCTGCCGGGGGCGGCATGCCAGTCGAGGGTCAGCGCCAGGCTGCGTGCTTTTTCCGGGGCAAGGTCGGGGTCGCCGACATAGCCATTGCCATCGCCGTGGGTATTGTTCATCACTGCCGCCATGGCCCAGCTCGACCAGGCGTAGCGCTCGTAGAGGTTCGGCGAACGTGTTTTGAGGGCGATACCGGCCTCAACGTCAAGCTGCGTCGAGGGCGTCCAGCGCAGCAGTGCCGTAGCATCGAGATGACGGTCGCGGCGATGGCGATTGCGGGCATTGAAGGCGGCCGCATCGGCGGCGGTCATGGCGTAGCTGCCGGGAGGGCGAGGGTCGATGTCGTAGCCGCGTACTTCCCCGGCTGCCGTGCGGATGCGGGTATGGCGCAGCCCCAGCAGCGCCTGCCAGTTCCGGCCAAGCCGGCCTTCCCATTCGGCAAACAGGCTGGCGCGGTCGCGGCGACCCTGGTGGATGTTCCAGAACGTGCCCGGCCACATCATGCCGCCGGAAGGCGGCCAGTCATCATCCAGCCGGTACTGCTGCCATTCCTGGCCAAGCCGCAACAGGCGCTCCTCAGCAAGCGCCAGATTGAGCTGGAAACGGGCAGCGCGGGTGCGGCTGGCGGTGTGCATCGGCATGTCGGCGGCGCAGCGCGGACCTATCGGGGCGCAGGCGCGGCTGTGGCCGGTGTGGCCGGACTGCATGCTGTCTGCGCCATACCAGTATTGACGGTCTTTGCCAAAGCCCATCATATGCTGGACGCGCTCCTGCCATAACCGCGCTTCCACGCTGCCCCATTCGGCTTCACCCTGATAACCGAGCTGCCAGCGGTACTGGCGGTTATCGAGCATGTCCATGCGCTGATTGGGATAGTTCTGCTGCGGGATGGTTTGCAGCGCGTAATGCCCCTGCCACAGGTGCGCGCCGTGGCGGAAGGCAGCATGCAGGCCGTGCTGGCGGGATCGGTAGGCGCTGGAGGCGACTTCATCACGGCGGATTTCATGGCCTTCGCGGCCGCTGGCGGTAAAGTCGTGGAACGCCCTGGCGGCGCGATAGTTCCCGGCCTGGTTATGATTGCCCTCGTAGCGGAAATGCCAGCGGTCATTGGCAAGCTGCAGGCTGGCATCGGCATGGCGAGCATGGCCGTTGCTGTGATAGCGCAGCCCCAGATGGCCGCCGGACTGCCAGTCATCAGCACTTGCCGCAAACTCGGGTGGACGCGACTCGACTGCAATACTGCCGCCGATGCTGTCGCCGCCGGCACTGACCGGGCTGATTGCGGTAAACACGCGGATGTGGCCGACATTGGCCGGGTCGATATAGGACAGCGGTGGGTTCATATGGTTGGGGCAGCTGGCGATGAGATCCATGCCATCGACCTGCACGCGGTTGCGGTCACCGGCCATGCCGTGAATCAGCGGCAGGCCGGAGAGGCCGCCGGCGGCCTGTACTTCGGCGCCGGCAAACTGCTTGAGAAGCCCCGCAGTATCACGCTGCCGGGTACGCGCGGCTTGCAGTTTGGCGCCAGCAAGCGCCTGCCTGCTGGCAGGCAGCGGGGTGCTGCCGAATACCCGGGTGTGATCGAGCAACTGCGGATTGAGTGGTTGCTCCGTAGCGGCGGAGGGGGAAGGAAGCTCTTGGGCGCTGGCACAGGTGCAGGCCAGCACTGCCGCGATGGCGGCAGTCAGGGAAGAAAATTTCATGACAACTCCGAAAACTTGAAAACAGGTAAGCGGCGGTTTCAGAGTGTCAAAGGCGGGCCGCGCGGCCCAAGTCCGGCCAAGCCGCTATGGCTTGCCTCGGGCGGAGGCGGGATGCTGGGGCATAGTACCTGCGGGCGCTGTAGTAGTCGCAGTATCAGCGCAGCAAGAATCAGCAGCCCGGCCAGCAGCGGGCAATAGGCGCAGTCATGCAGCGCAGATTGGCCGGACGAAAGCGGGCTGGCCGGGTCGCGGCCGTCGGCGGCAAGTGCCATGCCCTCGGTGGTGCAGAGCGCGATCAGCTCTCCGGCATTTGCCGATGCGGCCTGCGCCAGCCGCCCGAGGGTGGGCAGCACTGCCAGCAGCAGTGCCGCCAGCAAGGCCAGCTTTAGCAGCAGCGGATGGCAGCGGGCGGCCATGAGCGCGTGTTTCAGGCTTTCTGCGCCCAGGTATCGCGCAGGGTTACGGCGCGGTTGAATGCCGGCCTGTCCGGCTGGTGGTCGTGACGGTCGGCCACAAAGTAGCCGATGCGCTCGAACTGGAATTGCTGCTCGGGCGCGGCAGTCGCGGCGGCCGCTTCCACATAGCCCTGCACCACCTGGCGCGATTCGGGGTTGAGATAGTCGCGGTAGGTTTTGCCTTCGCTCTCGTCATCCGGATTGGGTACGGTGAACAGCCGGTCATACAGGCGGAATTCGGCGGCCACGGCGGTCGCCGCATCCACCCAGTGGATGGTGCCCTTGACCTTGCGGTTGGCGCCTTCCATGCCGGGGCGCGATTGCAAGTCCAGCGTGCCGCGCAGCTCGATGATGTCGCCGGCCTCGTTTTTGATGACTTCATCGCATTGCACGATACCGGCGCCGCGCAGCCGCACTTCGCCGCCCGGCACCAGCCGCTTCCAGCCTTTGGGCGGCACTTCGGCAAAATCCTCGCGCTCAATCCACAGCACATTGGAGAAAGATACTTCGCGCATGCCGCGCGTCTCGTCCTTGGGATGGTTGGGGAATTGCAGGGTTTCGTGATGGCCTTCGGGCAGGTTGGTGAGCACGAGCTTGAGCGGGGCGATCACCGCCATGCGCCGCTCGGCACGGCTGTCCAAGTCTTCGCGCAGGGTGTTTTCCAGCACGGTGTAGTCAATCAGCGAGTTTTGTTTGGACAGCCCAAGGCGTGAGATAAACAGCTTCAACGCTTCCGGGCTGTAGCCACGGCGGCGGATGCCCTGCAGAGTCGGCATGCGCGGGTCGTCCCAGCCATCCACCAGCCCTTCTTGCACCAGCGCCATCAGCTTGCGCTTGCTCATCACCGTGTAATCAAGGTTCAGGCGCGAGAACTCGATCTGGCGCGGCTTGGCGGCCTCGTTCGGCAGACCCTTTTCCAGCAGCGGGGCGAGCAGCTCGGGGTTTTCGTGCAGGCAGACATTGTCCACGCACCAGTCATACAGCGGACGGTGATCTTCAAATTCCAGCGTGCACAGCGAATGGGTAATGCCCTCAATGGCATCGCCCAGCGCGTGCGCATAGTCATACATCGGGTAAATCGGCCATTCCGCCCCGGTGTTCTGGTGCTCGACATGCTTGATGCGGTAAAGCGCCGGGTCGCGCAGGTTCATATTGGGCGAGGCCATGTCGATTTTGGCGCGCAGGGTACGGGCGCCATCGGCAAATTCACCCGCCCGCATGCGCCGGAACAGCTCGAGGTTTTCTTCCACACTGCGTTCACGATACGGCGAGGGCGTGCCCGGCTCTTTCAGATTGCCGCGGGTGGCGCGCACTTCGTCAGCGGACAGGTCGCAGACAAACGCCTTGCCATCAGCAATCAGTTTTTCGGCCGCCAGGTAATACACGCCGAAGTAGTCGGAGGCATGGCGCAGGTCGTGCCAGTCAAAGCCCAGCCAGCGCACATCGTCCTGGATGGCCTGTACGTATTCGGGGTCCTCCTTGGCCGGATTGGTATCGTCAAAGCGCAGGTTGCACACCCCGCCGAACTCGCCGGCGATGCCAAAATCGGTGGCGATGGCGCGCACATGCCCCAGATGCAGATAGCCATTGGGCTCGGGCGGGAAGCGGGTCTTGATGGCGCTGTGCTTGCCGGAGGCCAGGTCCTCGCGGACGATGTTGCGGATGAAATCGGTGCGCTCGGCGGGGATATGGTCGGTCATGGCGGCAAGGAACAGGAAAAAACCTGCGCAGTTTACCCGCAGGCTCGCCGGGGCGGGAAAATTTGCATCCAGCAGGCAGGCTGGGGATGAAAAAACCGCGGCAAGGCTTTAGGCTGCCCACTTTTGTGCAAGGTAGCAGCATGTATCCGGTTTATCACGGCCATAATCCAGTCCAGGCGCATTTGCTCAAGCATCGTCTGGAAGCGGTGGGCATCCCGGCCTTTGTACTGGGCGAGGCATTGCTCGGCGGAATGGGCGAATTGCCGGCCGCTGGCTTTATCCGGGTATGCGTGCCGGACGACTTTGCCGAAGCTGCCGCAAACGCGCTGGCCGGGTGGGATGCCGAAGCCAGCGATGCCGTTGGCGCTCCCCTGCCTGCGGCAGAGGGGAGCCTGCTGGCATGAGTATGCAGCCTGACGGACGGAAGCTGGCACTGCTGCAAATGCTGGCTGGAGCGGTGATTCTTGGTAGCAATGGCTTGATGGTGCGCTTTGCCGGGGTCGGCGCCACGGTGTCGGCGTTCTGGCGGATGTTTCTGGCCGCCTTGCTGCTGGCCGCATTGGTGCACTGGCGGTATGGCTGGCAACGCCTGCCGCGCGCGGCCTGGGGCTGGATTGCGGCGGCGGCGCTGGCATTTGCACTGGACCTTTGGATGTGGCATCGCAGCATCCTGCTGGTCGGCCCCGGACTGTCCACACTATTGGGCAATGCCCAGGTGTTCTTCATGGTGCTCGCCGGGGCAGTATTTTTTGACGAACGCATCTCCATGCGCTTTCTGGCCGGGGTGCTGCTGGCGATGTCCGGCCTGTGGTTGCTGCTTGCCGGGGACTGGCAGCAGCAAGGCAGTGATTACCGCTGGGGCGTGGTGTTTGGCCTGGGGACAGGGCTTGCCTATGCGGCCTATAACATCAGCATCAAGCGGGTACAAACCGAAAGCGGCAAACAATTGGCGCGCATGCCGGTAGAGCAGATTCTGTGTCTGGCGGCTTTCGGCTCGGCTGCGGCTCTGGCACTGATGGCGCAGGCCGAAGGTACTTCGCTGCTGCTGCCTTCCTGGCAGAGCTTTGCCATCTTGCTGGCGCTGGCGGCCTTCGGCCACTGCCTGAGCTGGGGACTGATTTCCAGAGCCATTGCCGTATTGCCGGTGGCGCTGGTAGGCTTGCTGCTGCTGGTGCAGCCGACCGTAGCCTATGTGCTGGATGTCTTGCTGGGGCTGGCCAACCCCGGATTACGGCAATGGGCGGGACTTGCGGTGACCTTGGGCGGGATTTTTGTGGTAGGCCTGCCATTAAAGCGTTAATGGCAGCTACAAAAGACATGTTGGCATTGTACTAGGTGTATACTATCTGCCTTTTATTAGCTTAAATTCCACGGAAAGTTTTGATATTAATTTTTACGACAGGGTGGTTATTAAATGTCTGCTTCTTTGATTAAGGATTTTTTAGGTAGCTTGCGCAGTCCTGATCACTGGCTGTATGCCTCATGGTTGTCCGTAGTTACCAGTACTCGACGACATTTTTTAGGGATTTTTTGGCTAGTGTTTCCTGTGATGGTGTACATCTGGGGCATTGGCTGGTTTATGGCCATGCTCAATCCAGGTAAAGTTCGGCCATTCATGGCTCATGTTGGTATCAGTTATGTGCTTTTCAGGCTGGTTGTTGGGATAGTCAATGAATGTTCCGTGGTTTATAGGGCATCCGCTCCATATATAAATGACGGAAAGACACGCTATACGGACTATTTGCTTTCAGCGCATGCGCGCTCGCTGTTCATTTTTTTCTTTTCTTTTCCCGTGGTTTTTGTTGCGCTACTGATGTCGGAGCAGTTTGATCCAGCAGGTATTCCGATGGCGCTGGTAGGTTCGTTGTTGTTGATTTTTATTACCTTTACCTGGGCAGTTCCGATAAGTTTTTTGGGCAGCAAGTTGCCGGATTTTGCAGAGTTCATTGGCAACTTGACCATGGCGTTGTTTTTGGTGACTCCGATTATCTGGTATCCAGCAGCTGCTCCTGAAGGAACACTACAAGGGAGCTTCATGCGAGCCAACCCTTTGCATCATTTAATAGCCATTGTCCGCGCGCCACTAGTCGGGGAGTCTATTGAGCCATTAACCTGGACTTATCTTGGGATTATGGCGGGATCCGGATTGATGCTTTCGGTTGTGTGTTACCGGGCATTTTCAAAGAAAGTTCCGATGTGGATTTGAAAAATATGGCAACCATCGTTAGGGCTGAAAATATTTATCTGGATCTTCCTTACGAGCTTCAGCGGGACGAGCGAGATAGCAAGGTTGGCTTTTTGAGCTCCCTTACTCTTGCCCGGAGCAATTATGCTACTGTGCTTTCGAATATAAGTTTTACCGCTGGGGAGGGTGATCGGGTTGGTATCATGGGATTAAATGGTGCTGGCAAGACTACCTTGCTCAAGCTGCTAAATGGCGCCTATCTGCCGACTTCCGGTAGCTTGTATCGTGAGGGTAGCTTGCAATCATTGCTGACAACCACGCTGGGCTTCAATGCACATGCAACCCTGGCAGAAAACATCATTTTGCGCGGTACAGCCATGGGGTTGCGCTACCGGCAAGTGCATGCTGCGATGGATGACATCTTGGAGTTTGCCGAGCTTGAGGACAAAGCTAGCCGTCAACTTCATACGCTATCTTCCGGACAGCGAATGCGCTTGGGTTTTGCTATTTCCACGGCAATTCAGCCGGATATCATGCTGATGGATGAATGGATTGGCACTGGCGATGCTGCTTTTGTAGAAAAGGCAAAACGGCGTATGATGAGCCGCTTTAATGGCAGTAAACTGTCTATTTTGGCCAGCCATAGCGTTGGCCTCTTGCAGTCGCTGTGCAACAAGGCACTGGTGCTAGATAAGGGGCGTATGGTGTATTACGGCGATATGTCAGGCGGCATAGAAGCCTATCAGGCCATAGTGGAAGGTGCCAAGCCGGATGAAAGAAAACTGGCTGCCACATCGGACCCGCTACTATTCGGGAATGTGCTGGGCATGTTAGAGAGGATTACTTTCAGTGAAAGTGGCGTAACCATTTCAGGCTGGGCCAGTAGTGTAAAGAAAGGCGAAGTTGAAGTTATTAGTGTAATGACACCGAAAGGAAATTTTATTGTTGAAAGCTTTAAAAGAATCAATCGAGATGATGTCAGTGCTTATCTTGGCAAAAGAGGCTCTGCCTTGGGCTTTGAGTTGTCACTTCCGATATCAGTAAATAAGCAGGATATGTCAGATTTTATTGGAGGGATTATCGTTCGTGCTGGGATGAGTGAGTTGTCACTGGGAGATTCCATTCCGATGGTTTCAGGAATTGTTATTGAAAGAATATGAGACTGTCCGCTTTGTCGGGTCTATAGTTAGGTGCTTTATGTTACTCTACATTGATAGTGAGAAAACTTTTTATTATAGGGATTTGATTTGCAAAATTTCATCTTTCGCCGACAGGGATGCTGCTTTTGCAGATGAAGACGTGCGACGCAATATTATTTCCTTGATTAAGGATGAGTACAACAGGGTTCCTTTTGGATGCTTGACTCTTGATGTTTTTGATACGATCGTCCTTAGGAATAGCAAGTCGGAAGCAAGACGCTTCTGGGAAATAGCAGGAGCTATTTCTAAATATATTGATCCTGAAGGAAAGAATGGAGAAAGACTGCAAAAGGATATTTTTGTTTCCAGAGTATTGGCGACACATGCTTCTTATCGCGTTAGAAAGCCAAAAAATAACTGCCGGGAGGGTAGTTTGAAAGACATTTACTCTGGCATATGCGGATCGCTAGGTCTTGAACAAGGATTTCGTCAAAAGTTGATGGAGATTGAGGTCCAGTACGAAATTGAAAATACACGACCAAATCCACTGATGTGGGACATTCTTGCTTTTGCCAAAAGTACTGACATTCAAGTCCTTATGATTAGTGATATGTATATGCATGCGGAACAAATAAGAGATATCGTGCGTGGGCACTTTCCTTCGGATGTCGAGAGGTTTGGAGATTTGTACTCAAGTGCTGATGAAATTGTTAGCAAGAGATCCGGGCTGCTTTTTGATGTGGTTCGTGAAAAAACTGGATTTCAACCATCTGAACATTTTCATATAGGCGATAGTGTAGTGGGGGATTTTAAAGTTCCGAAACTTAAAGGCTGGCGATCAATGTTAATACCTTTGACATCTCAGGAAGTTGATGTCATTCGAACTGATCATGATGACTTCATGAAATTGATGGAACATATTGGTGTAGATATAGGTGACCTTGTGAAGGCGGGAGTATAACTCATGAAGTTGAAAGCTATTTCTCCTGAAAGTTTTTCCTATAACTATCTTGCGCCAGTTGTGCATTATTATTTGATGCAATTGGATCATTACCTGCGCCAGATGGATGATGGAGATACTAAGTTTCTATTTGTATCTCGCGCAGGAGTGAGAATAAGGAAGCTTTATGAGGTTTATGCAAAGTCCGCAGGAATTGCGCCGGTTTTGAACCATGATTACTTCTGGATCTCTAGGTTCCTGCTGAACAAGTGTACATTTGCTAAAAATGAAGCCAGGGCAGTAAACGCCTTGGGTAGTGAGCTTGCAAATCACTCACTGAGTGAAGCTATCGGTTTTATTTTTTCATCGGAGGTTCGGGCAGGGAATCTTGATGAGCAATGGTGGAAGGATGTTCCGCCAATGCCGTTGCATGAATTTGTAGCATTAGATTCAGATGATACGAGAAAGCTTAAAGGATACCTAAGAGATCAAGGGCAACTTTTTGAAAACTACCTTCTGGATACTCTAGGGGCGGCTAAGCGGGGTATTTTGATTGACTCTGGCTGGAAAGGGACTGCTCAACAAATTCTTTCTGAAGCCTTCCCTGACTATGAGTGGGGAGGCTTGTATTTCGGAAAAATTATAGAGGACTACCACGCTGTTTCTTCAATAAATCCTTATATGGTAGGTCTTGTATTTGATGCAGCTCAATATGATGAGGCCTCCCCGGAGACTTGCTTTGTTTTGCACAGGCACTTGATTGAAAGTCTTTTTGAGCCGAATGCCACCAGTATTGAGCGGCTTGTGATGGGGAAAGACGGAAAGGTTTGCTCGCCAGAAAGTAATCTGATTCTTTCAGAGCGGGTGGATCCTGTAGAAGATGCCCATTATTTGGCTGTAGTCAAGTACTTGAATGAAAACAAGGGGGGGGGAGCAAGCGAAATCTATAATAGATACAAATTGGCTGTGAGAGAGATTGCTCGCATGCTCTCCAGACCATCCCGGGAAGAAGCAAAAGCTATTGAAGGCAAAAAAAGATCTGCCGATTTTGGCCGGGAAATAAAGGTTCCCGTATTGCTGGAACCAAAGAATCGTAACCAATGGGATAATCCAGAAAAAAGATTACGTGATGCCTTGTGGCTTCAAGGGCAAATAGCTTTGGAGTATCCGGAGAATATTGCTCGTTCCAAACAAATTCAGTCATTGTCAACAAATCTGGTTCCCAGAAAAAAGGCTGCGCTTGGCAAGGTGGCGATCATTACCAGGACAAAGGATAGGCCAATTTTGCTTGAAAGGGCTGCTCGCAGCGTGGCAAGCCAGACTTATGAAAACTATGTATGGGTTATTGTGAACGATGGCGGAGACATTGAGCCAGTAAAATCTGTTATTCGCAACTCGGCAGTTGACCCGCGAAAGATTATTTTGTGCAGCAACAAATATAGCCTTGGCATGGAGGCAGCCTCCAATACTGGAGTCAAGGCGAGTGAATCAGATTACATCATCATTCATGATGATGATGATAGCTGGGAACCTGATTTCCTCCAGGAAATGGCCGCTTTTCTCGAGTCAAAAGATGGAAAAAAATATGGCGGAGCCATATCGAAAACCACATATATTTCAGAGTCAATTGAAGGTGATTCTGTAATTGAGCATGGACGCTACCCATATCAGGAGTGGGTAACAACTGTTCCACTTTCGGAAATGATGTGCGGCAACTTCTTTGCGCCGATTGCATTTTTGTTTAAACGTAAAATATACGAGAAGATTGGTGGATTTGATGAAAATCTGCCAGTGTTGGGGGATTGGGATTTCAATATCAGGTTTCTGATGGAGGCTGATATTGGAGTAGTTCCTCTTGTTTTGGCAAACTATCATCATCGCGATATTGCTCAAGGGCAAGGGGCAGGCGCCTATTCGAACTCTGTCATTGGCGGTGTAAGCAAACATAATGAGTACAATGCAATTGTGCGCAACAAGTTTGCTCGTATGGCATTGGCATCTGAAAGCAATGTGGCAGGAATAGTTGGATTGCTTGGCTACTCCATGATTGACCTGAGAAGCCGGATAGATAGCACAAAACATGCTATGGATGCCAATGTAAATGTATTTTCTGAAGAGCTGGAGCGACGCTTGGCAAATGAAAGGATTTCTACACAAACCTTCATGAAGTCATCAGATGATCATTGGGTTCTTTCTCAATGCATTTCGCTCTCGCAAAAAAAGAGAGGCCTATTTAAAAAAGATGAAAACCTTGAGTATCTTACAAAGGTTTTTTCAGGGGGCGCATCAATTGACAGGGAGCAGCTTGTAAAAATCATCATGGAATTGGATGGCAATATATTGCCCCCCTCCAATTTCAATGATTCAAGATATTTGATTGAAAACCCAGATGTCGCAGAAGCAGTGCGCTCTGGTGCAATGAAAAATGGATTCCATCATTTTTACCTTTATGGATTCCATGAGGGTCGTAAACGTGCTCACTGAAGGTCAAAATTTTAAAGGAATCAATATGAAAAAACTTCCAGTTGTCGGGATATTGGGAACAAATGGCTCTGTCTTGCTCTCTGAGCTTGGCAATGAAGCGGCAATGGAGGAGGTTGGGAAGAATACGGGAAACTTGCTTTTTCAGTATTCATCATCAAAAAATATCCTGAATCCAAAACTTAACTTTTCGAACTCGAATGTTAGGTTTGATATATTGAAGAATAATATAGATGTTCTAGTTATACCTGCAGCAAATCAGCTAAATCCCAAATGGGATTTGAGCTGGTGGGCAACCATAATTGAGAAGCTTGACAAGCCTGTAGTTATTGCCGGTCTTGGGGCGCAAGCTAAAATTGGAGAGATCTCTTCGATAAGGCTTCCTGAGGGGACTGTGCGATTTTTGCATCTTCTTAAGGAGCGAGCGGTTTATGTCGGAATGAGGGGGCAGGGCGCCCTTCAGGTTGCTGATAAATATGGATTGCACAATGCAATTGTTTCTGGATGCCCATCTAATTTTATAAATCCAGTTATCACAGGGGCATCTATTCAGAGCAGGCTGGACAAGCTTGCAACCAAGAAAAGCCTGATTGTAAATCGACTTGTTGGCACCTTGGAAGAGTATACAAGAGAAGCGGAGAGGGCGCTTTTTGGGCTTCTTTCTGAAAATATGGGAAGGTATATTTACCAGACAAATATTTCAGATCTTAATTTCATTTCATCCCATGAAAATGAAGAGGACTTGAATTTTATTGACTGGGAGGCGAATATTATAGCTCCTGGGCTTGAAAGGGCTGAATACAAAAGAAAGCTCAAGCACAGGGGGCAATATTTTTTCAGTGCTCCGGCCTGGATTGATGAGGCCGGAAAGGCTGATTTAAATATAGGAATGAGAATACATGGTGCTGTGGCTGCAATTCAGGGGGGAGGATTAGGTGTTTGTGTTGCCTTTGATGCCAGAACCCTTGAACTGGCAGAGACCATGGGGTATCCCTATGTCATGGCTGCCGATGTTGTGGCGGCAAAGAATCTTGCTGAGCTTCTCCGCAGGGTGAGGTTTGATCCAGATCTTTTCGATAAAAAGCGAAATGAGCTTAGAGTCTCGATGAAATTATGCTTTGAGCAGTTTGGTGTGGAAACAGCGATTTGAACTAAGAAACGCTACGTAAGCTTCCCTTCAATTGAGACAGTTCTAGAGGCCGAGAACAGTCGTCTCAAGCGTTTGTATGCTGAGCAGGCGCTGGAGATTCATGCCTTGAAGGATGTAGCACTGGGACCGCTAGAGCGGCGCGAGGTAGCGCAGGTTCTGGTGGTCGAGCATGGTTTGTCGGTGCAACGGGCGTGTCACGCCAGTGGTCTCGTAAGCTTCCCCGTCAAGCATACATTTCAAAAGTAGAACTAGCGGCGAAGTGATTACGGTATTCGGCGGGGGTGAGATGGCCGAGTGCGTCGTGGGGACGCGCCTGGTTGTATTCGAGCATCCATCCATAGGCGGCTTCGCGCACATCGTCGAGGCGGGTGAACAGGTGTTGATCCAGAACCTCCTCTCGGAACGTCCGGTTGAAGCATTCGATGTAGGCGTTCTGGTTCGGCTTGCCGGGCTGGATATAGCGCAGGGACATGCCGTTGAGCTTGGTCCACTGCACGAAGGCTTCGCCCAGGAACTCGGGGCCGTTGTCGGTACGCAGCACTTGCGGCAGGCCGTGGCTGCACTTGAGCTGCTCGAAGACCCGGAACAGGCGCGCCGAGGAGATGGAGGTATCCACTTCGATATGCATGGCCTCGCGGTTGAAGTCGTCGAGGACATTGAGGGTTCGGAAGCGGCGGCCACAAGCCAGCGCATCGGCCATGAAGTCAGCCGACCAGACGATGTCCGGCTGCTTCGGAACGTATAGCGGCACACGCTCGCGCTTGGGCAATCGTTGTTTGGCTTTGCGCCGCAGGTTGAGCTGTATGGCGGTGTAGACCCGGTAAATCCGCTTGTGATTCCAGTCCGGCCGAGCACGCTGCAAGACCTGGCAGCACTTCCAAAAGCCGCGACTGGGATGTGTGGCAACCTGCTCGGCGAGTGCCGCGATGATCTCGGCATCGCGCACTGTCCAGTGCAGCGGCGGTCGATACCAGGCGGCTCGTGACAGGCCGACACATTCGCAGGACCGGCTCAGGGGGCGGGCGTGTACCTGGGTCAGATACCGCACCGCCTCGCGTTTCTGCGCCGGCCCTACAGTTTTTTTTGCGATTAAGTCCTTCATCGCTGCGTTGTCCAGTGCCAGCTCGGCATACAGCCGCTTGAGCCTGGCATTCTCCGCTTCCAGATCCTTGATCCGGCGCAGCTCGGAAGCCTCAAGGCCGCCGTACTTCGACTTCCACTTGTGAAGTCGGCATGCTGATGCCGGACTGCCGACAGATGTCCTTGACGGGGACACCGGCATCGGCTTGCTTGAGGATGGAGACGATTTGGGTTTCAGTAAAACGGGACTTCTTCATGAAAACTCCTGGCTGGGGAATCAGGCCAGAAAGTTCTACTTATGCAGTGTCTGGCAATTGGGGAAGCTTACGACGGATACAGCGGCCGGGAGAGCCATTGCAGACGGTTGCTGTTATTGGCATAGCCAAGGTTGGACATGTTATATTAGCTATATGAAATATTTTTCATCGATATTTAATTCTCCATGTTTTAGTGAATAACTAAGTCTTCTTGCATCTATGGAGTCCATAAATATATTTTTTTGTTTCTTCATGACTGAGTCCTGATGACTCCATTAAGATGAATGCCTGCGGGTAAGTTCGATTGTCTAAGTTGTTTATCATTAGGTGTGCGGATAATTTTCCTTTGCTGCTTTCTAGGCTAAGTATAGTTAATCCAAGATTATCTCCTGTCTGAATGTGTT
Source organism: Lysobacteraceae bacterium NML95-0200 (assembly GCA_002798255.1). Classification (GTDB taxonomy): domain Bacteria; phylum Pseudomonadota; class Gammaproteobacteria; order Xanthomonadales; family Xanthomonadaceae; genus Solilutibacter. The sequence continues at coordinate 5,619 of NWQQ01000009.1, read as the reverse complement.
TGACGTTTTTTAAGTCAGGGCTAAGTCCTTTTATAGGGTAGTTATCGATCTTATAGGTTATCTCCTTTTTGTTGGATATGGTTAGCTTTGCAAAGTCAACATCTACAGGAACATTATGAGTGAATTTTGCTTTGGATGTGCTTTTTAAGTATAGTCTGAAGTGCTCGCTTAGTGTATAGGTTTCTAATTTTTCATGACATGAGGAAATTAGCATGCTCGAGGTTATAATGATTGCTATTTTTTATTCACAGGGACAGTTTCCGAATGATGAGTTTCCTTTGTATTTGATTGCCTGAATTATGTGTTCTCTTAGTGCTTTTTTGTTGGAAAGTGAGGAGTTGTTCATTATTGAGTTTGGTAGGTTGTCATGAGGATATGTGTATCCAAGTAGGATGTGCCCGACTTCATGTATATAGGTGTTGTCGCCCCATGTTGGCTTTGTATACCAAGTTGATGCATCGGAGCGGCCAGAGCCTGACTTTAGCTCAATGGAATTTGGATCTCTTGGGGCAATTTGTACTTGCGTAATCACGAGACTCACATTCAGATCTCCAAGTTTTCCACTCCAACCACGCATGGCTGCATTTATTACACGCTGTATATTGTGCGGAGTTGCTCCATCCCCACGAAATGAAAGTGGTAAATAAATTTCGATATTGTTTCCAGAGCAATGAATTGCAGCCCATAACCCCCATGGATCCACAAAGCTGATCGGATTCCCATCGACATAGGCATAGGGATTGATTCCACCTTCAAGGCCGATGGGGTCGGGTTGCAGTTATCGGCCAATGCTGGCGTCGTAGTAGCGGAAGCCGTTACGCTCCGGTAAAAAGCGTAATTATGGGTATGCAAGGGGTATCGAGCTGTTAATTTTGTTCAATTGAAAGAAACTTTTTGGATGCTTTCCTGACATCCTCCCAAGATGGATGAATTAAATCTTCGATTCCAAGTCCATTGAGGGTGCTTTCTGGGATTCTTCTTGCTGCATCCACTATTTCAGATATAGCTTCCTTGGTTTGGTTTGGCAATTTTGGGCATGAGGATAATTTCTCTCCAGCGAGCAGCTCTTGCCTTAGCTCCCATGCAGTTGCTGGCCATCGACCAAATTCCTCATAAATTTCATTTGGAGGCATGGTTGAATGTAATGCGGCATTTCTGAATAAATCAATGGCTAATTTGATTGATTCTGATGTGGAAATTTTGTCTGGGTTATTATTTTTCATGCGGCTCCTTTGCTGTAGTGATTTTGAATTTTTATATTGGCGGGGTTGTGCTGCTGTGTGTATATGGTCTTTGTTGGTAATGGAATTAATGTGTAGTGGCTTTATTTGAATGTGCCTTTCAAAATAGCCATTTGACCGAAAGGTATGTTGGGCATGTTGATATGAATGATAATGATATGGAAAATATCCTGATTGGTGCTGATTTAAAAGTGAGTAATGATAGTGTCGCTGCAGCGAGGATTGTTAAGCTGGTTGCAATCCCTACTCTGGCTATTATGTAGCCTTCGTAGGTGAAGCTATCGTATGTAAGCGATATCCCGGCAATAACTGTTATTGTTAGCGCTGATAGTAATGCTGTAATGATGAGTGTTGATAAAATTATTCTCATTTGCATGATTCTCTGCATTTTGCATCTCCAGTGAGTGACTTGTTTTCTATGGCTTCATTGAGTGATTTTATGAATCTTGAGTAAAAGATATTGTCAAGTATTCCGGATATGCTGAGATATGAGGTATTTATCTTGAAATTTTCATGTCCTTCAGCTCTCTCGTACTGCCATCCATTTGGCGCAACTCCTCTCCTTACTTTGGCTCCATAACATATTTGAGAATCAAGTCCACCTGTATATCCTGCTGCCATGAAGTCAACTGAGCATCCCGTACTTTTTGATGTACAGGTATACCCGCACTGTTTGACTCCGTTTACATAATTTCCCAAATTTGGATTGCTTGCTATGCACGAAAACTCCTCCAACCCCCATGGATCCACAAAGCTGATCGGATTCCCATCGACATAGGCATAGGGATTGATTCCACCTTCAAGGCCGATGGGGTCAGGTTGCAGGTATCGGCCAATGCTGGCGTCGTAGTCACGGAAGCCGTTGTGCCAGAGGCCGGTTTCGGCATCAAAATATTGGCCGGGGAAGCCGAGGTTGAAGCCGCCGATATTGTCCTGCACCACGGTCCGGTCAAAGGCGGCATTGTGGGCGCGCCAGACGATGGTTTTATTGTGGTCGGTGAGCAGTTCCGGCCTGCCCAGATGGTCGTTATGCACGGCATACAGTTGCCCATCACGCACCATGCCGACCACTTCGCTGCCAAAGCGCAGGTAGTGTGTCCAGCGGTTGTGTGCGGGGTGGTATTCCACCTCCAGAAGCCCGCTGGGGCCGGTGGCAAAGTAACTGGCCTGTGTACCTGTTTGTTTGAAATTGCGCTCGCCCAGTGCATTGATGCGGTAGTGGGTGGTGATGCCGTTCTTGTGTGCGCTGGCAAGGCGGTTGAAGGCGTTGTAGCTGTAAGTCGTGCCTGCACTGCCGGTGATATTGCCGTCGGCATCATAGTTGAAAGTTCGCTGTGGATACAGCGGCCGGGAGAGCCATTGCAGGCGGTTGCTGTTATTGGCATAGCCAAGGCTGGACATGCCGGTATTGTTGGTATGGCTGATACGGTTGCCTACCGCATCCCAGGCAAAGCTTTGGTTGCGATTTCTGTATCTTCTTTCAAAGCCCATGATCTTAATTTGTAATATTTATTTCTAATTGGTATTCCCCAAGTTTTTGTGATTGTATCTTTTGGCCGCAAGAATCTTCTTCTCCTCTTATTGTGAGGATGATTTTTTTGTCAATTTTATTGCACTCCTTAAGGTATAGGTTTGCATAAGCCGGTCTATCTATTGTGCAATAAATCAAAATATTGGCTTTCTTGCTTTTGGGGATTGATGCATATATGTCGTATCCGTTAATTGGATTTCCTTTTGCTGATAGGGCAATTTCGTTTGCGCAGTTTCCAGGGGGGGTATTTATCTTTTTTGAGCATGAGCTTGTTGTGCTGGATAATGTTGCAATTAATATTGCTATTGTGTATTTAATTATTGTTAATTGCATAATATTGCTGCCACCTTGGAGCTTATGTTTTTTATTTGGTTTTCTTTGTTGCAATCTTTTAGTCTTGCTGATGCATATGGGCGCAGCAGGTGTCCAACTTGTGCGCCAGCATTGTTTCCATTAATTTCTGAAATTCCTTCAGCTCTTATCGGTAGCCCTTTTCCTTGTCTAGATATTACATTTTGATGGTAGTCTCCAATGTTCATTGCAGGGTTAAGTATTTCCCCTGCTCTGGTTAAGACTGCACCAGCATTAAAAAGAACATGGGCATATACTTGCTCTCCCTGTCCATAGGCAATTAACTCTTGTCGGAATCCATCTGTCCCTCCCATCCTCCAGCCGGAGCTGGATGTTGCCAAGGAGATAAAGTTTTTTCCTACACGCATTGAGCCAAAGAAGCCCGAGCCAACTACTTCTCTAGTCAGATATTCTGAAAAATCTAGGCAAGAGCTCAAGCCGTAGGGATCAATTTTTGTAACTGGATTCCCACTCACATAGGCATAGGGATTGAGTCCGCCTTCAAGGCCGATGGGGTCGGGTTGCAGGTATCGGCCAATGCGGGCGTCGTAGTCGCGGAAGCCGTTGTGCCAGAGGCCGGTTTCGGTATCGAAGTATTGGCCGGGGAAGCCCAGGTTGAAGCCACCGATATTGTCCTGCACCACGATCCGGTCAAAGGCGGCATTGTGGGCGCGCCAGACGATGTTTTTATTGTGGTCGGTGAGCAGTTCCGGCCTGCCCAAGTGGTCGTTATGTACGGCATACAATTGCCCATCACGCACCATGCCGACCACTTCGCTGCCAAAGCGCAGGTAGTGTGTCCAGCGGTTGTGTGCGGGGTGGTATTCCACTTCCAAAAGCCCGCTGGGGCCGGTGGCAAAGTAACTGGCCTGTGCGCCTGTTTGCTTGACAGTGCGCTCGCCCAGGGCGTTGATGCGGTAGTGGGTGGTGATGCCGTTCTTGTGTGCGCTGGCAAGGCGGTTGAAAGCGTTGTAGCTGTAAGTCGTGCCTGCACTGCCGGTGATATTGCCGTCGGCATCATAGTTGAAAGTTCGCTGTGGATACAGCGGCCGGGAGAGCCATTGCAGGCGGTTGCTGTTATTGGCATAGCCAAGGCTGGACATGCCGGTATTGTTGGTATGGCTGATGCGGTTGCCTACCGCATCCCAGGCAAAGCTCTGGTTGCCAATACCGGCACTCACGTGGGTCAAGCGTCCCAGCGTGTCATAGCTGTAGTGTTGCGTGGCGACGGGTTGTTGGCTGTGGGTGATGCGGGTGATGAGGTTATTGCTGTTGTATTGGTAGGCCAGCGTTTGCACCCCGGTGCTGCCATTGCGGGTGTCGAGCTGCGTCAGCCGCCCGTCCAGGTCCAGTTGGGCATTGCGGGTCAGGCCATTGCCATATTGCCAGTCCAATGCCGAGCCAAACGCCTGATATTGAATATTGCTGAGCACATTATGGGGCTGGGCATTGCCGATTTTCACCGTCATGGCAGTGATTTTTCCATCGGTATAGCCGTAGGTCACGGCGATATTGCCGGGATAGCGAGTGCCGGCCAGGCGTCCCATATCGTCATATGTATAGTGCTGGCTGAAATTGATGTTGCCGCCGGTTAGGGTTTGGGTTTTGTGGGTGAGCAAGCCTTCGGGGGAATAGGCAAAACCCATGATGCCGCTGGGATCGGTGATTTGGCAGAGCAGTCCTTTGCCATTGGGGCAGGTGTCGTAGGCAAAGTGGTGGGTGTGTCCGCCTGCGGTTTTACTGGTAAGTCGCCCCAATGCGTCATAGGCGTACTGGGTGACCATGCCGCTTTGGCGGGTCATCTGGATAAGCTGGCCTGCGGCGTTGTATTGAAATTGGGTATTGCCGGTATCCGGGCTGCTTTGTGCCCAGAGCTGCCCCAGGCCATCGTAGGTATAGGTGGTGATATTGCCGCGTGGGTCGGTGACTTGGGTGAGCTGGTCGGCCAGGTTGTATCCAAAGCGGGTGATGCCGTTTTGCGGGTCGGTTACGCTGACCAGGCGGTTGAGTGCATCGTAGGTGTATTGGGTGATTTGTCCGGCAGAATCGATGGTTTGGCGGATATTGCCATTGGCATCGTATTTTGTCTGGAAGTTTTGTCCATGATTGCCGGGCATGGCGCGGATACGGCCAAGCTCGTCGTATTGATAGGCAAGCTTGTGCTTGGGGACAACTTCCGTGCGCGTCACCACACGTACATCTGGCTCTACGCATTGATGCATGGGGGCATCGGGAGGCTGCAGGCAATAGCGCTCAAGTACTCTGCGCTTTTCCAGTGCAGAGTCGATTATTTGCAATGGGTCGCCCATGGGGTTGAGCAAGATACTTCTGATTTCCTCTGTGCCTCCTCCCTTGAGAAGGTTGCCGGAAGAAGGGGTGCGGATACCATCCAATAGCGCCCGGGCAGAGCGGTGATAGGTCAGCGTTGAGGATACGCCATCCCCAGTCGTGACCCGGCTCAACCGGCCTTCGGCATCATGGGTGAATGTGTTTGCC
>NWQQ01000018.1 GCA_002798255.1 Lysobacteraceae bacterium NML95-0200 | reverse complement strand
CAGATGCGCCACATGGTCACGGATGAAGGAGAAATCCACCGTTGCGTCGATCTTGCGCAACAGGTGGTCTTGGGGCACCAGCATCTCAAGCGTCACCATCTCAAGCTGCTGCTGCGCAGGCGTGGGCTCTTTCAGCATCTGTCTATGAAAACAACAAACCCAGGCCAAGGCCAGGGTTTGTCAGCAGTCTGCGTCCGGTTTGCACCGGACGGTTTTCTGCTTGATGGAGCAAAGATTACAGCAAGCCAGGCTGGCCCTTGGCCGGGTCGCTGTCGCGGGCGGCGATGGCATCGGCCACGGTCAGGCCCAGAGCCTTGGCCACGCCTTCGCCGTAGGCCGGGTCGCAGGCGTTGCAGTTGCGGATGTGGCGGTACTTGATGAAGTCCGGCGCATCGCCCATGGCGGCAGCGGTATTGTCAAACAGCGCCTGTTTTTGTTCGGCGTTCATCAGTTGGAACAGGGCGCGCGGCTGGCTGAAGTAATCGCTGTCGTCCTCGCGGAAGCTCCAGTGCTGGGCGTCGCCGGAGATGCGCAGCGGCGGCTCGGCGTACTGCGGCTGTTCCTGCCATTGACCGAAGCTGTTGGGCTCGTAATGCAGGGTGCTGCCGTAGTTGCCATCGACGCGGCCATAGCCGTCACGGGCATTGCTGTGTACCGGGCAGCGCGGTGCATTGACCGGAATCTGCTGGTGGTTCACGCCCAGGCGATAACGCTGTGCATCGGCGTAGTTGAACAGGCGTGCTTGCAGCATGCGGTCGGGCGAGGCGCCGATGCCCGGCACCAGGTTGCTGGGGGCAAACGCCGACTGCTCGACATCGGCAAAGAAGTTTTCCGGGTTCTTGTTCAGCTCGAACTCGCCCACTTCAATCAGCGGATAGTCCTTCTTCGGCCAGACCTTGGTGAGGTCGAAGGGGTGATACGGCACCTTCTCGGCATCGGCCTCCGGCATCACCTGCACATACATCTTCCATTTCGGGAAGTCGCCGCGCTCGATGGCCTCGTACAGGTCTTTCTGGTGGCTTTCGCGGTCATCACCGATGATTTTGGCGGCTTCTTCGTTGCTGAGATTCTTGATGCCCTGCTGGGTCAGGAAGTGGAACTTCACCCAGAAACGCTCGCCGGCTTCATTCCAGAAGCTGTAGGTATGGCTGCCGAAGCCGTGCATATGGCGATAGCTGGCGGGGATGCCACGGTCGCTCATAACGATGGTGACCTGGTGGAAGGCTTCGGGCAGCAGCGTCCAGAAATCCCAGTTGTTGGTGGCCGAGCGCATATTGGTGCGCGGGTCGCGCTTGACCGCCTTGTTGAGGTCGGGGAACTTGCGCGGGTCACGCAGGAAGAACACCGGGGTGTTGTTGCCCACCATGTCCCAGTTGCCTTCTTCGGTGTAGAACTTCAGCGCAAAGCCGCGGATGTCGCGCTCGGCATCGGCTGCGCCGCGCTCGCCAGCCACGGTGGTGAAGCGGGCAAACATTTCGGTCTTCTTGCCAACCTTGCTGAAGATGGCCGCGCGGGTGTACTTGGTGATGTCGTTGGTGACGGTGAAGGTACCGAAGGCGCCCGAGCCTTTGGCGTGCATGCGGCGCTCGGGGATGACTTCGCGCACAAAGTTGGCGAGCTTTTCATTCAGCCACAGGTCTTGCGCGAGCAGCGGGCCGCGCGGGCCGGCGGTAAGGCTGTCCTGGTTGTTGGGGACGGGCGCACCATTGTTCATGGTGAGATGGGTGACCGGGCATTGGCCCTTGTTGTTTTGGCTCTCGCTCATGGCGTGGCTCCTTGGTGGTAAGTGCAGCCACGATAGCGCCAGACAATCAAAATAGGAAATTGATTATTTTTCTTCAATCAATAGCTTTTAACTATCAATCTCCTGAATCTGCGCAATCAGCGCCGCCGTCACCGCATCTTCTGCCGGCGATTCACCGCGCAAGGCCGGAAGCAGGGCAGTGGCGACTTGCTTGCCCAGCTCCACGCCAAACTGGTCAAAGGCATTGATGCCCCATAGCACTGCCTGCAAATACACGCTGTGCTCGTACAGTGCCAGCAGATGACCCAGCGCAAAGGCATCCAGCCTGTCCAGCAATAGCAGCGTACTGGGACGCCCGCCGGGATAAGCGCGATGGGGGTCAGCGCAGGCCTTGCCATTGGCCAGCGCCTGGCTTTGTGCCAGCAGGTTGGAAAGCAGCAATTGATGGTTTTTATCAAAACTGTGGCCGGGGCAAACCACGCCAATAAAATCGCAAGGCACGATTTCGCTGCCCTGGTGCAGGGCCTGGAAAAAACTGTGCTGGCAATCGCTGCCTACCCCACCCCACCATACCGGCGAGGTATTGACCTCTACTGGCCGACCATCGCAACGCACGCACTTGCCCAAGCTTTCCATGGTGAGCTGTTGCAGATAGGCAGGCATCAGCGCCAGCCGCTGGTCATAGGGCATCACTGCCTGGGTGGTGGCACCCATCGCCTGGCGGTTCCAGACTGCGGTCAGCGCATGACGCATCGCCAGATTCTTGGTTACCGGCGCAGAAAGCGCATGGGTATCAAAGGCCGAGGCGCCTTTGAGCAATTCAAGAAAAGCAGGCATCCCAAGCGCCAGGGCGACTGGAAAGCCGACCGCCGACCACAGCGAATAACGTCCCCCCACCCAGTCCCACATCGGCAGGATGCTCGCAGGCGCAATACCGAATTCATCCGCAGCACGCACCGGATTGGCGCTCACTGCATACAGCCGCTCATCATCATTCAGCCAGTTGCGCAGAATGCGGCCATTGAGCAGGGTTTCCTGGGTACCAAAGCTCTTGGAAATGACGATGCCGATGGTGTTTTCCGGCCTCAAACCAGCCAATACCCGGGTGATTGCGACTGCATCAATATTGGAAACAAAATGCACCCGCAGCCTGGCATGCGTTTGCTGCAAGGCATCGACCACCATCCGTGGCCCAAGGTCAGAGCCGCCAATGCCGATACTCACCACATCGGTTATGCGCTCATCCGCATGGATGGACTCCACCAGCGCCTGCATCCGGGCAAGTGCCACCTGTGCTTCACGGTGCGCTGCCTGCGCCGCTTGCGCTGCAGAGATATCGCCGCGCAGGGCAGTATGCAGTGCCGCGCGATGCTCGCTGATATTGACCTTTTCGCCATCCACCAGACGCTGCATGGCCTCGCCAAGCCCGGCCTTATCCGCCAGCTTGAAAAGCGTATCCAGCGCCTTGCGGTCATAATGCTGGCGCGCAAAATTGGCATACAGCGGCCCCACGCGCAGGGCGAAATCTTGCGCCCTTTGCCGGTCTTGCTGCATCAGCTGCTGCAAAGAAACGGTTTTGAGTCTTTCGGCTTCCGCTGCCAAATGGTTGAACATGACGGACTCAGGCAGCCTGTACGGGGATAGCGTCGTTGCTATGGGTCATGCGGTTGTGCTGGTCCACATACACCAGTTTGGGGGTGTGCTTCGCCGCCTCTGCCGCATCGCATTGACCATAGGCACAGATGATGACCAAATCACCGGGGCTGGCCTTGTGCGCCGCCGCGCCATTGACCGAAATAATGCCGCTACCGGCTTCGGCACGGATGGCATAGGTGGCAAAACGCTCACCGTTGTTGATGTTGTAAATCTCTACGCGCTCGTTTTCCAGAATGCCGGAAAGCTCCAGCAGATGACTGTCGATGGCGCAGCTACCCTCGTAGTGCAGCTCGGCATGGGTCACGCTGGCGCGGTGGATTTTGGCTTTGAGCAAGGTCAGCAGCATGGCAGCATTGGTCGGACAAACAAGGCGCGCAGTGTAGTGGCTACGCCCAATTTTTTCACCCTTGCGGCAAGGCGCCGGGCGTAAATTCCAGGTTGTCAATCAGCCGGGTTTTACCAAGCCGTGCGGCAATCAGCGCCACCAGGGGGCTGGAAGTGTCCTGCGGGGGTTTGAAGTCCGGGGTCAGGATGCATGCATAATCGACCTGCATGCCAATATCCTCAAGTGCGGCGCGGGCATTGCACTGCACCTCATCAAGCGCAAGCCCCGCATCCACTTGCTCACACATCATTTGCAGGGTCTGATGGATACGTGGCGCCAGCGCGCGTTCTTCGGGCGAGAGATATTGATTGCGTGAACTCATCGCCAGGCCATCAGCTTCGCGCCTGATCGGCGCGCCGATAATTTCGATAGGAAACGCCAGCTCCTGCACCAGATGACGAATCACTGCCAATTGTTGATAGTCCTTGCGGCCAAACACGGCGACATCCGGCTGCACCTGGTTGAACAACCGCGCCACCACAGTTGCCACGCCATCGAAATGGCCGGGGCGATGTGCGCCATCGAGAATTTCAGTGATGCCCGGCACGCGCACCGTCACCACATGCTCAAGCCCCAGCGGGTACATGACCGCCACCGAAGGCCGCCACAACAGGTCGCAGCCAGCGGCGGCCAGCCCGGTAGCATCGGCTCCCGGGGTGCGCGGGTAGCGGTCGAAATCTTCATTGGGGCCGAACTGGGTGGGATTGACGAATACGCTGGCCACCACCCGCTCGGCGTGCTGGCGAGCCAGTGCAATCAGCGAATAATGCCCATCATGCAGATTGCCCATGGTGGGCACGAAGGCCACGCGCTGCCCGGCGTTTTTCCAGGCGCTGATTTCCTGCCGCAACTCAGGCAGTTTTTCGATGATTTTCATGCGTTATAGCCATGTTCTTCTGCGGGGAAGCTGCCCGTTTGCACGGCCTCGACATAGGCGGCCACCGCGCCGGCCACCGAGCCGCCCTCGGCAAGGAAATCGCGCACAAAGCGCGGCCTGCGATGCCCCGCATCCAGCCCCAGCATGTCATGCAGCACCAGCACCTGACCGTCGCAGTCCTTGCCTGCGCCAATGCCGATGGTGGGGATGGGCGAGTCACGGCTGATATCGGCAGCCAGCGGCGCAGGCACGGCTTCCAGCACCAAGAGCGATGCACCGGCCTCAGCCACTTGCCTGGCTTCCTGGCGCAGCTTTCCTGCCGCCGCATCGCCCCTGCCCTGCACTTTGAAGCCGCCAAAGCGCAGCACCGATTGCGGGGTCAGCCCCAGATGCGCACATACCGGGATTTCCCGCTCAACCAGAAAGCGGATGCAATCGAGCTTGTGACCTGCGCCTTCGAGCTTGACCATGCCGGCGCCGGCGCGCAGCAAGGCGGTAGCTGCATCCAGGGCGCGCTCGGGCGTGGCATCGGCCTGAAACGGCAGATCGGCCACAATCAGGGCGCGCCGGGTCGCGGCTGCCACACAGCGGGTGTGATAGGCGATGTCCTCCACCGTCACCCCCAGGGTGGAATGGCCGCCCTGCACCACCATGCCCAGCGAATCCCCCACCAGAATCAAATCCACCCCGGCGTTATCGAGGGTACGGGCAAAGCCGGCGTCATAACAGGTCAGCATGCTGAGTTTGTGCCCGGACTGACGCAGGGCAAGCAAATCCGGCACGGTCACGGGTTTGCGTTGGGAATCGGTCATGAGGATGAAAGCCGCAATGGGGAGCGCATTGTAGCGCCCGTGCTTTATGGCAGGCGCATCAAGGCGTCCGCTGCCAGGCCAATGCCGGGAATCTGGATCTGCGGTGCGATTTCCAGCAATGGCTCCAGCACGAAGCGGCGCTCGGCCATGCGCGGATGCGGCACGATAAGGCCATCGACTTCGATCACCTCATCGCCATACAGCAATAAATCCAGATCCAGGGTGCGCGGCCCCCAGCGCAGCTCGCGGCTGCGGTCACGGCCATGGGCGCGCTCGATGGCAAGTAGCGCCTGCAATAATTCTGCTGCGGCCAGCCCGGTTTCCAGCGCGGCCACGGCATTGCTGAAGTCGGCCTGCTCAATGCCGCCAACTGGCGCGGTGCGATACAGGCGGGAAGCTGCCAACAGCCGGGTTTGCGGCAAGGCCGCCAAGGCAGACAGCCCCGATCGCAGCGTGGCCTGGGCATCACCGACATTGCCGCCCAGGCCAACAAAGGCACGCTGGCTCATTGTTTTATCTTGCGCATGCCACGCCGGCGATAGCGCGGTTTCTTCGGTTTTTCCAAAGTTTCAGCGGCGTACTCGGCTTCTTCTGCAGCGATTTCATCAGGCAGCTCCACAGGCTCGGGCAGCCATTGCTGCACCGCTGCAGCCGATTGCTCACCGCGCCAGAAAGCGATATCGGCACCGTGCTCATCAGAGGCATGGCGGCGTAGTTGCAGGAAATCAAAGGCCGCACGGAAGCGCGGATGCGCCAAGGTGCGCCCGACCCGCTTGCGCTGGGCAAAACGCGGCTGCATCAGCCAGATTTCCTGCATCGGAATCGAAAACCTGCGTGGCAGCGCGATGATACGGGTCTGATGCAAAGTCACTTGGTCGGCCGCGCGACGCTGCGCCTCAACCAGATGCATGCCACGGCTTTGCAGCTTCATCAGTGCATGCGCATAGGCCGGCCACAGCAGCAGCGCAAACAAAAAGGCCGGCGACACCGATTCATCCCGCGCCACGCGCTCATCGGTGGCGGCAAGCCCGGCTATCAGCATCCGGCGCAGGGCGCCACTGCGATTGGCCGCCAGCGCCGCGGCGGTTTCTGGCAACAGAACCGGCAGCAGGCCATGGGCTTCCAGCCCTTCAAAGCTGGCGCGGGCATGTCCTGACAAAAACAGTTTCAGGGTTTCTTCAAACAACCGCGCCGGCGCTGCCTCGGCCAGCAATGGCGCAAGTTGTGGAATCGGCTGCGCCGTTTCCGGCTCGATGGAAAAACCGAGCTTGGCGGCCAGGCGCACCGCGCGCAGCATCCGCACCGGGTCTTCGCGATAGCGCGCCTTGGGCTCGCCAATCAGGCGCAGCACACGGTTCTGCACATCGGCAAAGCCGCCGCAGTAATCGCGTACCGAAAAATCCTCAATAGCGTAATACAGCGCATTGGCGGTGAAATCGCGGCGCAGCGCGTCTTCTTCGATGCTGCCATAGATGTTGTCACGCAACAGGCGGCCATCATCATCAATCTGCCGGTCGCCATTTTCATCACTGCCCCCGGCAGCGCGGAAAGTGGCTACCTCGATGATTTCCCGGCCAAACAGCACATGCGCCAGACGGAAGCGGCGGCCAATCAGGCGACAATTGCGGAACAGCGCCTTGACTTCTTCGGGCGTGGCATCGGTGGCCACGTCAAAGTCCTTGGGGATAACGCCAATCAGCAGGTCGCGCACTGCGCCACCTACCATATGCGCCTGGAAGCCGGCCTCGCGCAGCCGGTACAGTACCCGCAGGGCATTGGCGCTGATGTGCTTGCGCGAGATATTGTGGGCATCGCGTGGAATATGTTGCGCCCTGGCCTGGGTCTGGGAATGTTCTGCCATTCGTCCCTGGTCGTGTCAATTTGGATGAATGCGCCTATACTATCGCGCTTCGCACAAGATGCGAGCACTGCCGCCCCGGCCCCAATGCGCCGCGCCCACGCGGCAGCCCCCACAGCCAGGATTATCCAAGCCGCCATGCCCTTCGTCGTCACCGACAACTGCATCAAATGCAAATACACCGACTGTGTGGAAGTCTGCCCGGTCGATTGTTTCCATGAAGGCCCGAATTTTCTGGTCATCGACCCGGACGAATGCATCGACTGCACCCTGTGCGAGCCCGAATGCCCGGCCAATGCCATCTTCCCCGAGGATGACGTGCCCGCAGGCCAGGAGCACTTCATCGCCCTGAACGCCGAACTCACCCCGCTGTGGCCGGTCATCACCACCCGTAAGGATCCGCTGTCCGATGCCAGCGAATGGGATGGCAAACCCAACAAACTGCCCCTTCTGGAGCGCTGAGAAGCTGCGTCTTATCCAATAACAAAGCCCGGCATTGCCGTAATGCTGTTCACTTAAGCGGCGCGGCGTTCCGATTGACTGGGTAGTGGGTCTTTGAAATTTTTACCGTCCTGGATCTCGAAGGCCTTGAACGGTGCTCCAGAAACAACCCGCCGATGCCTGCTCTCAATGCCGACAATCGTCGCCCGGTTGCGGAGATCGGGTTAGCTGCGGCCATCACGATTAGCTGCACGGCAATGTATTGAGCGACTGGTTTGAAGCGTATGTCGCTTGGGGCGCGCCCAAAGGCAACGACTGCTTGACAGGCTTCGGGGCGAATGACGTTGCAAGAGCCTGTTCAAAATCTTTTGAGGATGAGCGCCAGGAAAGCCAAGTGGATGAACTGCAAGCTGGTATTGAGCAGGCGCTCGCAGTTCTCCCACAAGCGTCTGTTCTTGTCCAGCCAGGCAAAGCTGCGCTCCACCACCCAGCGCTTGGGCATCACCTTGAAGGTGTGCAGCTGACTGCGCTTGGCAATCTGCACATTGACGCACTCTCCAAAATGGCTTGCACGCCCTGTGCAAAAGGCTTGCCCACGTAGAGCTGTAAGGTCTCATGCTTTAATGGCTCCATCTTATCCCCCGAATGGAAGGAAGCGCTATGGGTCAGGTACTCCATGCACGCGCCACGACGACAGAGGCAACCCGTCGAGCAATACAAAATAGTCAAGAGCGCTTGAGAACGCTCGCCAAGCGCTATGGCATCAATCCCAAGACGGTGGCCAAGTGGAAGAAACGCACTTCGGTGGCCGACCTGCCCACCGGGCCCAAGCAACCGCGCTCGACCGTGTTATCCATCGAGGAAGAGGCCGCCATCGTCGTCTTTCGCCAACAATGCGAGCGGGCAAATTCTCCTTTACAACCGTCTACTTGACGGGGAAAACTGCGCAGGGACAAGACAAGTTTTCATCACTTTATTGCAGTAAATTGCCGCCAGCGGCGGTAGGGACGCTTGCAATCCGCGCGCTTAGTAGTAATACTGCACACATGAACAGCAACCTCACCGATACCCAGGAAGCCATCCTCGCCTATATCGCCGAGCGCATTACTGTGGACGGCTATCCCCCATCCCAAACTGAAATCGCCCGAGCCTTCGGCTTCAGGGGGGTGCGTGCTGCGCAGTACCATCTGGAAGCACTGGAAGCGGCCGGCGCCATTGAACGCAAGCCCGGTGTGGCGCGCAGCCTGCGCATCCTGCGCGCGGATATCCTGCCTAAGAGTAGTCAGCCGCTATCGGCACTGGATGAAAACGCCATCCAGCTGCCGGTACTGGGGCAAGTGGCAGCCGGGTTGCCGATTGGCGCGGATATTGGCTCCGACCAGGTGCTGATTCTCGACCGCGTGCTGTTCTCGCCCAGGCCCGACTATCTGCTCAAGGTCAAGGGCGACTCGATGATTGACGAGGGCATTTTCGATGGTGACTTGATTGGCGTGCACCGCACCCCGGAAGCCCGCAACGGCCAGATTGTGGTGGCGCGCATCGACGAGGAAATTACCGTCAAGCTGTTCAAAAAGACCCACGACCGCATCCGCCTGCTGCCGCGCAACCCCGACTACGCCCCGATTGAAGTGCTGCCGGGGCAGGATTTCGCCATCGAAGGGCTGTACTGTGGCCTTGTCAGACCCAACCGATAGCCGTTTTCCGACCCGCGTGGCCGGTTTTTCCGCTTACAACAGGCAGGCGCAAAATATTTTGATTGCATTCAGGCCAGTCGCAGCTTTTGCGACAGCCATGCCGCAAACTCTCCCCATCATTCCAATCACATAAGGACAGTCCCATGGACGAGAATCGCAAACGCGCACTCAGTGCCGCACTTACCCAGATTGAAAAGCAATTCGGCAAAGGCTCGGTGATGCGCATGGGCGACCGCGCCATTGAGCAGGTGGAAACCGTTGGCACCGGCTCGCTGATGCTCGACCTTGCCCTCGGCATCGGCGGCCTGCCCAAGGGCCGGGTGGTGGAAATCTACGGCCCTGAATCCTCCGGCAAGACCACCCTCACTCTGCAAGCCATTGCCGAATGCCAGAAGGCCGGTGGCACGGCCGCCTTTATCGACGCCGAACATGCGCTCGACCCCATCTATGCCGCCAAGCTCGGCGTAAAAGTGGATGACCTGCTGCTCTCGCAGCCCGATACCGGCGAGCAAGCCCTGGAAATCGCCGACATGCTGGTGCGCTCCGGTGCGGTGGACATGGTGGTGGTCGATTCGGTCGCCGCGCTCACCCCGAAGGCGGAAATCGAAGGCGACATGGGCGACCAGTTGCCCGGCCTGCAGGCGCGGCTGATGAGCCAGGCGCTGCGCAAGCTCACCGGCAATATCAAGCGCAGCAATTGTCTGGTCATCTTCATCAACCAATTGCGCATGAAGATTGGCGCGATGATGCCCGGCCAAAGCCCAGAAACCACCACCGGCGGCAATGCGCTCAAGTTCTATGCCTCGGTGCGCCTTGATATCCGCCGCATCGGCTCGGTCAAAAAGGGCGAAGAAATCATCGGCAACCAGACCAAAATCAAGGTGGTCAAAAACAAACTGGCGCCGCCGTTCAAGCAAATCGTCACTGAAATCCTCTACGGCGAAGGCATCAGCCGCGAAGGCGAGCTGATTGAAATGGGCGTCAACGCCAAACTGGTGGAAAAAGCCGGTGCCTGGTACAGCTATGACGGTGAGCGCATCGGTCAGGGCAAGGAAAACGCCCGCGGTTATTTCAAGGAAAACCCGCAAGCTGCAGCCAAGCTCGAAGCCCAGCTGCGCGAGAAATTCATTCCCGAAGATGCGCCACGCGACGAAAGCAGCGACAGCGACGGTGCAGAGGAATGAGCCAGCCGCCTGCCGATGGTGAAGCGCCTGCCCGCCGCCGTCGGCAGCGGCGCGAGCAGACCCCGGCGCAGCGTGCGCTGGGGCTTCTGGTTCGCCGCGAACATTCCCGCAAAGAACTGTTGCTCAAACTCCAGGCGCGTGGCATCAACCATGAAGAAGCTGCCAGCGCCGTTGAGCAAATGGCCGATGCAGGCTGGCAAAGCAACATACGCTTTGCCGAAAGCCTCGCCCGCAACCGTGCCATGCAGGGCTATGGGCCATTGCATATCCGCGCCGAGCTTGGCGCGCACGGACTGGAGAGCGAAATCATCCAGCAAGCCATTGATTCAGTTGAAGAAAGTTGGAGCCAATTGGCGCATCACTTGGTACAGCGCCGTTTTGGCGAAACGCTGACCCATGACCCGGCACGCCAGCGCAAAGCTGCCGACCTGCTGCTGCGTCGCGGCTTTACCCGCGAACAAATGCGTCAGGCCATCAGTGGCGAGCTGTTTGACGACGACTTCTGACTTGATTTTCAGTCGCTATACCCGCAAATAGCGGCCAAGCCCTGTTAATCTTGGCAACCTTGTGCAAGTCCTGCCCGCCCGTCCCAGCCGGGACGCTGCGGGCAAGTCCGTGCTTGCCTGCCAGACCACTCTTTTGTCCAGCCATGAAAACCACTGCCGAAATCCGCCGAGAGTTTCTCGATTTCTTTGCCGCCCGCGGCCATACCATCGTGCCTTCCGCCCCGCTGGTGCCGGGCAATGATCCCACCTTGCTGTTCACCAATTCCGGCATGGTGCAGTTCAAGGACGTGTTCCTTGGCGCAGAAAAACGCAATTATGTCCGTGCTGCCGATGTGCAGCGCTGTCTGCGCGCCGGCGGCAAACACAATGACCTCGATTCGGTCGGCTATACCGCACGCCACCACACTTTCTTCGAGATGCTGGGCAACTGGTCGTTCGGCGATTACTTCAAGAAAGAAGCCATTAGCTGGGCTTGGGAATTGCTGACCGAAGTCTGGAAGCTGCCCAAGGAGCGCTTGCTTGCCACCGTATATCACACCGATGACGAGTCCTTTGCCATCTGGCGCGATGTGATTGGCCTGCCAGAAGAGCGCATCATCCGGATTGGCGACAACAAGGGCGCGCCGTTTGCCTCGGACAACTTCTGGCAAATGGCTGACACCGGCCCCTGCGGCCCCTGTACTGAAATCTTCTACGACCACGGCGAGGCTTACGCCGGTGGCCCGCCCGGCTCGCCGGATGAGGATGGCGATCGCTTTATCGAAATCTGGAACAACGTGTTCATGCAGTTCGACCGTGCTGCCGACGGTACTCTGACCCCGCTGCCCGCGCCCTGCGTGGATACCGGCATGGGGCTGGAGCGCATCGCTGCAGTACTGCAGGGCGTGCATTCCAATTATGAAATCGACCTGTTCCAGACACTGATTCGCCGCACCGCCGAGTTGACCGGCACCACCGACCTTAACAACAAATCGCTGCGTGTGATTGCCGACCATATCCGTGCTGCCAGCTTCCTGATTGCCGATGGCGTATTGCCCTCCAACGAAGGCCGTGGCTATGTACTGCGCCGCATCATCCGCCGCGCCCTGCGCCACGGCTGGATGCTGGGCGTGCGCCAGCCGTTCTTCCACAAGCTGGTGGAAACCCTCGACGCCCTGATGGGCGAGGCCTATCCGATTCTGCGCAATGAACGCGCCACCATCGAGCGCGCCCTGAAGGCTGAAGAAGAGCGTTTTGCCGAAACCTTGGATGCCGGGATGCGCATTTTCAATGAAGTGGCAGAAAAATCGGCCGGCACCATCCCCGGACAGGAGGCCTTCCGCCTGTATGACACCTACGGCTTCCCGGTGGATTTGACCGCCGATATCGCCCGTGAGCGTGGACTTTCTGTGGACATGGAGGGCTTCAATGCCGCCATGCAGCAGCAAAAAGACACCGCCCGTGCTGCGGGCAAGTTTGGCGGCGGCATTCAACTCCCTGCCGAATTGGTCGCACAACTTTCGCCGACGCAATTCACTGGCTATACGCATGTGCAGGACGATGATCTGACCGTCATTGCCCTGCTCAAGGACGGAAAGCCAGTAAGCGAGACCACTGCCGGTGACGAGCTGGTCGTGATTCTTGACCGTACCCCGTTCTATGCCGAATCCGGCGGCCAGGTCGGCGATACCGGCGCGCTGGAAAACGCCAGCAGCCGCATCGACGTGCGCAATACGCTGAAGCTGGCCGGCCAGTTTCATGGCCATATCAGCCAACTCACTTCTGGCACGCTGAAAATCGGCGACAGGCTGCAAGGCCGGATTGATGCCAACCGCCGTCAGGCCACCGTGCTTAACCACAGCGCCACCCACCTGATGCACGCTGCACTGCACCAGGTGCTGGGCAGCCACGCCCAGCAAAAAGGCTCGCTGGTGGCTCCCGACCGCCTGCGCTTTGACTTCGCCCATTTCCAGCCGGTCAGCGCTGCGGAAATCGCCGAAATCGAACGCCGCGTCAATGCCGAAATCCGCGCCAATCATGCCGGCGAAATCCGCCATATGGGGATGCAGGAAGCCCTCGACTTCGGTGCGATGGCGCTGTTTGGCGAAAAATATGGCGATGAGGTGCGCGTGCTGAAGTTCGGCGAAGGCTCCATCGAGCTGTGCGGCGGCACCCACGCCCAGCGCACCGGTGATATTGGTCTGTTCAAAATCATCTCCGAAGGCGGTGTCTCCGCTGGCGTGCGCCGAATCGAAGCGGTCACCGGACAGGCGGCACTGGACTACATCGCCGAAGAGCAGCAGCGTCTTGCCGAAATCGCGGGGCTCCTGGGCGGAGCCGCCAGCGACAGCGTGGACAAGCTGCGTCAACTGCTGGAGCAACAAAAGAAACTGCAACGCGAACTGGAAGCCATCAAGGCCAAGGCAGCCAGTGGTGCTGCCCGTGACCTCGCCAGCAAGGCGCAAGATGTCAGCGGCATCAAGGTACTGGCCGAGCGCCTGGAAGGCTTCGATGCCAAAGCCCTTCGCGAAGCCATGGATAGCCTGAAGCAACAACTGGGCGATGCCGTCATCGTCCTGGCTGGTGCCGATGGCAACGGCAAGGTGGCCTTGGTCGCAGGGGTTTCCGGCAGTGCCCAGGGCAAGTTCAAGGCCGGAGAAATCCTTGGCAGTGTCGCCCGCCGCATCAACGGCAAGGGTGGCGGTCGCCCGGATATGGCGCAAGGTGGCGGCGAGGACAGCCCAGCGCTGATTGAGGCCTTGGCTGAACTGTCCACATCGCTTGCCGCGTCCAGCTAAAAATCCTGCGCCGCGGCTCTCACAGTGCTGTTATGCTTTTCCAACAAGCGCTTAAATGTCTATAATGCAAGAAAGTGTGGGACAGCCACACAGGAGCTTTACACCATGTTGATTCTCACCCGCCGTGTTGGCGAAACCTTGATGATTGGTGACTCGGTCACCGTCACCGTACTCGGTGTCAAAGGCAACCAAGTTCGTGTAGGGATTACCGCCCCCAAGGATGTCGCCGTACACCGCGAAGAAATCTATCGCCGTATTCACGATGAAGCCAATAATGGCGGCGAAAAAGAATATTTGCCCTCTGGGGAATAACTTGTTATCCTAGTTGGCCTGCTCACGGCAACGTTAGCAGAACACATTTCAGGAGACTTGCCCGAGAGGCCGAAGGGGCTCCCCTGCTAAGGGAGTATAGGGTCAAAAGCTCTATCGAGGGTTCGAATCCCTCAGTCTCCGCCAGATAACAAAAAGCCCGCCGTAAGGCGGGTTTTTTGTTATCTGCAATTTCCCAGTCGCTTGACCAGACTCAAAACAGTGCACCAGCCACAGCTGCAAGGTCAAAAGCAATCAGTGCCGCAAATCGCGTGGGCGCAGCCCGAACGCAAGCAGTACCGCCGCATAAGTCAGTGCGCCACTGCCCACGATCATCAGTAGCCAGAACCAGCGTTTCATCGCAGGCAGTGGGGCAAAGTCGCCCACCCATTCACGCAAGCCCCAGACCACTGCTGCCATTGCCAATGCGGCAAGCGCCAGGCTCATCAGCCAGCGCATCCAGCCCGGCTGTGGCTGATAAATGCCATCGCGGCGCAACCAGTGCAGCAGCAGTGCCGCATTGAATATCCCGGCAATGGCTGTGGCTGCAGCAATGCCGACATGGGCGATAGGTGAGCCGATTTTCCAAAGCGGAGTCACCAGCCCGGCAATCAGCAGCACATTACACACTACCGTCCAGATGGCCGCGCGCATCGGGGTTTTGGTGTCCTTGCGAGAATAGAAGGCCGACAGCAACACTTTGCTGAGCATGAACGCCGGGATGCCCACGCACATGGCCGACAGCGCATAGCCGACCATGCGGCTGTCCTCGCTGGTGAACGCGCCATAGCGAAACAGCGAAATGGTCAGCGGCGAGGCCAGCAAAATCAATCCCACCGCTGCCGGAATGCCAAGCAGCAGCACGATACGCAAGCCCCAGTCCAGGGCTTGCGAATAACCGGACTCATCGGCGCGCGCATGGTGGCGCGAGAGCGCAGGCAAAATCACCGTGCCAATGGCGACGCCAAACAGCCCCAGCGGCAGCTCGGTCAGACGGTCGGAGTAATACAGCCAAGACTGCGCAGCAGGCACCAGGAGCGAGGCAAACAAGGTGCCCACCAGCACATTCACCTGCGCCACGGACGAGGAAAAAATTGTCGGCAACATCAGCTTGAATACACGGCGTACGCCTTCATGCTTGAAATTGAAGGCAAAGCGCGGGCGAATCCCCAGCCGCCCCAATGCCGGCCAAAGCAGCAGCATTTGCAAAATGCCTGCGGCCAGCACGCCCCAGGCCAGCGCTTTTTCCGGCACTTCCAGGTGTTTGGCCAGAAACAGCATCGCCGCGATCAAGGCCAGATTGTGCAGGATGGGCGCAAATGCGGGCAGCCCGAACTGGCGGAAGCTGTTAAGCGCTGCGCCTGCCAGCGCCGTCATCGAAATAAAGGTCAGATACGGAAAGGTAATCCGCAGCATTTCCGCTGCCAGCGGCACGGTCTCAGTCCCGGCCGGCGCAAACAACAAAAAGCCCCTGGCAATCCACGGGGCGGCCAGCATGCCAAGGCCACTGACCACAATCACCGCAGCCAGCAAGGCGCCAGCGATATGGTTCATGAAGTCCTGCACGGCTTTGTGATCGCCTTTCTCGCGCAGCTCGGTCAGCACCGGCACAAAGGCCGAAGAAAACGAGCCCTCGGCAAAAATCCGCCGCAGATAATTGGGAATGCGGTAGGCGACCACGAAGGCGCTGACCGCAGGCCCGGCACCGAACAGGCTGGCTTGCAGCCAATCGCGCAAATACCCGGCAATGCGGGAGAGAAACGTCATTGCCGTAAATACGACCGTTGAACGCAGCATGCCGCCACCGCGCACTGTTTTTCCCGCTGATTTTGGCGAATTTTCCGCCTCCGTGGCAGTCACATCATTCCGGGGCATCGCCTGACTCCTTAAGCTTTGTTGACGCTTGCATCAAAAGCCTGCATACTAACCCGCTATCGCATTTTGCGACACGTTGACCCCTTCACGATTTCCAAAGGTTTTCCTGTGGCCAATATCAAGTCCGCCCAAAAGCGCGCCAAGCAAACCATCGTTCGCAATGCGCGTAACAACAGCCAGCGTTCCATGCTCCGCACCTCGGTCAAGAAAGTGCTGAAGGCACTGCACGCCGGTGATGCTGAAGCTGCAACCGCAGCCTTTGCTGTGGCGCAACCGCTGCTCGACCGCTTTGCCTCACGTGGCCTTATTCACAAGAACAAGGCTGCCCGTCACAAGAGCCGTCTGAACGCCCGCATCAAGGCTCTGAAAGCCGCCTGACCCCCCTCTGCCGCGCATTCAACAGAATGCATTGAGACATGAAACCCCTGCCCCCAACGCAGGGGTTTTTCTTGGAGTCAGTTCAAAGTCTTATTCTCTCGCCGTTTTTCGAGGAAAAGCCATGTACGCAAGGCGTACAGTACCCACCACAATAGGGACTTTGAACAGGCTCTTATCTGACTTCACCCCACCACGGCCACCAGCTGCCCTGTCCCAGTGCATAGCGGTCGGCGGCGCGCTCCAGCGGGTTGCGTACGCTGATTCCACCCAGCACGAAATACAGTGGCAAGAAAAATGGCCCCAGCAGCATGTATTGCCAGACATGGGCGCGTTCGTGGCTGCCAAGTCTCACCCGTGGCTCCTGGCACAGTCCTGCGCGATGCGCATAAGTCGGGCAAAGCGCTTCCAAATCGGCTGCGGTGTTGATGATGACATTGCCCAATGTCATCGCACCGCCCGCCCCCCAGGGCCAGCGGTCGAATACCAGGGCAAAATCGCTGCGGCTCAAGCGTGGCCTTGCGCCCCAGGGGATTGCACAAATCCCGAGCAGCAAGCCCATCAGGCTGTTGGGCAAAGTCCACGCCACGCCCAGCAATCGCAACAGGCACTGCAAAAACCGACGAAGGCCATGCGCTTTCATGCTTGCCAATGGCGATAGCAGTCAAGCAATGCATTGGCCGTGACCTGGCTTTTTTTGCCGACATCCCGGCCTTCAATGCCCATCTGCTCGCGCGCAAGCATGTCCAGGTATGCCGCCAGCGCCTGCGCATCCATGCCCTGCTGCAAGGCAGCCACAACAGCCGCGACATAGCCGCAGTATTCATCACGCACCTCATGGGCAGCGGCCACTTCCGCCACGCCTATCGGGTCCCAGAGATGAAACAGGGCTTCATCAACCGCCTTGAACAGTGCAGCCATGCGCATCGGCATGGCCGTATCGGAGGCAGCTTCCGGCCACATGCGGCAATCAACGCTTGTGCAGCCAGTTGTGGATGGTATCCGGCACTTCCTTCTGCGCGCGGCTGGAAACATAGATGCCGATATGCCCGCCACGGAAGCTGAGCTCGGTATAGTCTTCGCTGCCCACCAGCTTTTTCAGCGCGCGCGAGGCATCCGGCGGCACCAGATGGTCTTGTTCGGCGTAGATGTTCAGCACCGGCATATCGACAAAGCCAAGATCCACTTCTTCATCGCCAATCCGTACGCCGCCATTGATGAAGCCATTCTGCTGGTAGAACTGTTTGATGAACTGGCGGAAGGCTTCACCGGCCTGGTCGGGCGAGTCGAAAATCCATTTTTCCATGCGCAGGAAGTCTTCCATCGCCTTGGCATCATCGAGGATGTCCACCATGCCCACGTATTTTTGCAGGTTGAGGCGGAAGGGCTTGAGCATCAGGTAGGAGAAGTTCATCAAGTCCGCAGGGATATTGCCGAGCGTATCGACGAACAAGTCCACATCCAGCCCGCGTGTCCAGTTGGAGAGCATATTGTCTGGCGTCTGGAAATCCACCGGCGTCACCATGGTGATGAGGTTGCGGACTTTTTCCGGGTTGAGCGCGGCATAACACAGCGAGAGCACGCCGCCCTGACAGATGCCCAGCAGGTTCACGCTCTCTTGCCGGTGCGCCTTGCGCAGATAATCCACCGCGCCGCCGATAAAGCGCTGCACATAGTCTTCCAGGTCGAGATAACGGTCAGAGCGGTCGGGATAGCCCCAGTCCAGCACATAGATATCTTCGCCGCGCTCAAGCAAGCCTTTCACCAGCGAGCGGTTGTCCTGCAGGTCAATCATGTAAGGGCGGTTGACCAGGGCATAGCTGATGAGCAACGGCACTTTCGCGGTGGGCTTTTTCTCGCCCACAAAGCGGTACAGCACGGTTTTGCCATCTCGCCAGACTTCCTGTTTTTCGGTGACGCCATAATCGAAGTTGCCGACTTCGCGCAGCGTTTCCAGGCCGCTGATGAGCTTGGACTGCATCTTGATGGCCTCGTTGGCGAGTTCTTCGGGCGAGAGTTTCAAGGGGCTGGTCATGTCAACGGCTCCGCTTCACGGTTTTTTTCGTGGTTTTTCTGGCTGTTTTGGCCGCCGCTGCAGCGGTTTTGGGCGGCGCAATCGCCGGAAGTCCGCGTCGCGCACTGGCTTTTTTGGCAGGCTTGCTGGCCGTCTTGCGGGCAGGCACCTTGGCCGTTGCCTGGCTTGCGCGCGCCGGGGCTTTTTTCGCCGCCGCGCGTTTGGGCGCAACCTCTGCCGGGCTGGCCTGTGCGGTCTCGCCGCGTGTCAGGCGGCGCACCACGCGCTCAAGCTCGGCAATCTTGCGATGTGCCGCCTCGATTTCGGTGCGGGTGGGAATGCCAAGCAGGGCAGTGGCATTTTCCACTTCTTTTTGCATGTCCTGACGCAGTTGCATCTGCGCATTCACCATTTGCCCATAAACTTCGCGATAGTCACGGGACAAGGCCATCTGCGCAAAAGCGTCTTCGGCCGCATCAATCCAGACATCAAACAGCGCCCGGGCGCTGGTGATTTCAGCCCCCGGCGCTTCGTGCTCGGTGAGTTTTTTCTCGAAATTTTCATACGCCTTTTGCGCCGACTGCATCAAGGTCGCGTTATAGGCAGCGACTTTGTCCTGATAATCCAGATGCGCCCTGGCCAGCTTTTGCAGCCGCTCCTGATGCTCGCGCGCCAGCCCCATGGTCGGCAGTCCCAGCCAGCTCCTGGTCTCCTCATTCAGGCCTGACAGCAGGGGCTGTACCGCACTGTACCACTGCTCAAAGCCATGCGCCTTGGGCGACTGCATGGCGCGGAACATTTCCAGCCAGGCGCCCTCGCCACTGTCTTCGAGCATTGCCTTCCATTTCGAGGCGATTTCTGCTGCGCTGATGCTTTGCCCGGCAAGCTGGGCTGCCAGCTGCTGCATGCGCCCATACCAGTCACCGGCCTGCGCCTGAAAGCGCCCCAGGGCGTCATTCAACGCGGCGTCAAGTCCGGGCATCTGCGGCTGTGGTTGTGCCATCGACATCGCCATCTGGCTCCACTGCGCCAGCATCTGTTGCCAGCTCATTGGCGAGGGCATCCCCATCTGCGGCATCGCACCGAATGCAGGGGATGAAAATCCCAGCATGGAAAACCCTTGCGGCGCGGCAGAGCCTGCCTGACCGCCGGCCGCCTGCCGCATCATTTCACTCCAGCCTGCCCAATATTGACGTGCCAGTGATTCAAAATCGCCCGGCCAGTTGCCTTGATATGCCATGGTTATCTCCCGTTTTGCACTGATGCTAACACGCCCTTGTGACCGGCTTGCATCGTCTTCATGGCTTGGGGATGCGCAGGGTTTTGCTAATCATCAATGAGCCAGAAAGTGCAAACATCAACACCAGCGGATGCAATTGCCAGGGGCCGATTTTCACACTGCCCAGCCACAAATCGCTGCCGATTGCCTCTTGCCAGGCCGCGACCGCCAGTACCAGAACCAGCAGCGAACTGGTCGGGATTGGCGTGCCTTCGAAGTATCTGACCTTGCCCTCATCACCGGCCAGCTGCTCGGCAGTGACGTTGTAGCGTGCCAGGCGGCTGACCCCGCAACCGACAAAGTAACTCAGGATGACCCAGTCCCAGCCGCCCTGCATGCCACAGGCATAGGCCAGGGCGGCCGGGGCAAGGCCAAAGGAAATCACATCGGCCAACGAATCCAGCTCACGCCCCAGCGTGGAAGCGACCTTGCGCCAACGCGCGATGCGGCCATCAAGGGCATCAAACAAAAACGCCAGCGGCACCAGCGCCATGCCCCAAAGCAAGTCGCGCACATTGCCTTCTTGCAAAAAGCGCATCGCGGCGAATATCGCACCCGTGCCGCAAAAAGCATTGGCCAGCGTGAACCAGTCAGCCAAATGGAAATCCCGCAGCATGGAAAAATGACGTTGCTTCATGGTCTGGCTCTTGAGGGGGTGTGCCAAGCATACCCCCGCCATGTAAACACGGCATAGGCGAAAATGGCCGCATGCCCACGCCCCGCAAAATCATTCACGTTGACATGGATGCGTTCTATGCCTCGGTGGAGCAGCGCGATAACCCCGCGCTTGCCGGGCGACCGGTGGTGGTGGCCCGGCGCGGCGCGCGCTCGGTGGTGTGTGCGGCCAGTTACGAAGCCAGGCGCTTTGGCGTGCGCTCGGCGATGCCGGCACTGCGCGCAGAACGGCTATGCCCGGATGCGGTATTCGTGCCGCCGGACTTTCCTCGCTACAAAGCCGTATCGAGGCAAATCCGTGAAATCTTCGCCCGCCATACCGATTTGATTGAGCCGCTATCGCTGGATGAGGCCTATCTAGATGTCACCTATCCCAAGCAGAATCTCGGCAGCGCCACCGCCATTGCTACACAGATTCGTGCTGCCATCCGCGATGAAACCGGGCTGACCGCCTCTGCCGGTATCGCGCCCAACAAGTTTCTTGCCAAAATCGCCAGCGACTGGAACAAACCCGATGGCCAGTTCGTGCTCAAACCCCATCAGGTCGATGCCTTTCTTGCCAGCCTGCCGCTCACACGCCTGCCGGGCGTGGGGCGTGTCACCGCTGCACGGCTGCAATCGCTGGGGCTTGGCAACTGCGCCGATGTGCGCAAACTGCCCGTTGAAGCCATCGAACAAGTCCTGGGGCGCTGGGGGCGACGCCTGCATGAGCTGGCACATGGCATTGACGAAAGCCCGGTGAAACCCTGGCGCATCGCAAGCCAAATCAGCAGTGAAGACACCTTTGCCCAAGACCTGCCGCTGATGGCGCTGGATGCTGAAATCCAGCGGCTTGCACAAAAAACCTGGGACGCTTGGCTGCGCGAGGCGCAAAAACATCCCGGCCGCGTGGCACGCACTGTGGTACTGAAACTCAAAACCGCCGACTTTCGTGTACTGACCCGCTCCATCACCCGCAGTCCCATGCCGCGCGATGCGGCCGAACTTGCCGAAATCGCCAAGGCACTGCGCCAGCGCGTGGACTTGCCTGCCGATACCCGGTATCGACTCGCTGGAGTTGGCCTTGCCGGGTTAACTGAAAAAGACAATGTACTTCAACAGCTTGGACTTTTCTAAACCCTAGCGTCAATCCAGCGCCGGCAAAGCCGGCAAGGAATGGTTGCACTGCTCAATGCACTGCGTCATGCTGGCAGCCACCTTCAGCATTGTTCATGCAGTCCACCATGCGCATCATCAAGAAATATCCCAACCGCCGCCTGTATGACACCGATATTTCCAGCTATATCACCGTGGAAGACGTACGCCAGCTCATCATGGATGGTGAGGAATTTGAAGTACGTGATGCCAAAAGCGGTGAAGACCTGACCCGCCAGGTCTTGCTGCAAATCATCAGTGAACAGGAACAAGGCGGCCAGCCGCTGCTTTCCAACCAGTTGCTAAGTCAGTTGATTCGCTTCTATGGCGACTCACTGCAAGGCTTTATGGGCAATTATCTGGAGCGATCGATGCAGCTGTTTCTTGAGCAGCAAAACCAGTTTCGCCAGCAATTGGGTAGCATGATGGGGCAAGCCCCCTGGTCAATGCTGAACCAGATGACCGAACGCAACATGGAAATATGGACCCAATTCCAGAAGTTCATGGCCGGTCAGACCGCCCCCGACCCCAAGGCCGAAACATCTGGTAAAAAACCCGGCTCTCGCCGCTAATCCAAACATCGGGCGGCATTACTCTGCCCCGGTTTCATTACCTCTGCCAGCGCTGCTGTAATAGCGCCAGTTGCATATCGCCGGCGCTGCCGGGAGAGACGCGCTCGGCAAGACTCTGTTCCGGGTCGCCTTGGGCCCAGCGTTCGGGTTTGGCCGCTTCGCGGTAGGCATCGCGGAATGGCATGCCCTGGCAGGCGAGTGTCACCGCAAGGTCGGTGGCGTACATTGAAGGCTCCAATGCGTTTTGCAGGGATTCTTCCCGCCATCGCAGCGCCTGCATCAGTGCTGGCAACAGGGCGAGCGCGGCCATGCCGCGGGCAAAGCCTTGCACCAGGGCGCCCTTGCCCGGTTGCAGGTCGCGGTGATAACCCGAGGGCAGCGACAGCAATTGCTCGATTTCGGTCTTGGCCGCCGCCACGCTGGCATAGCTGGCGCGCATGAGTTCAATCACGTCCGGGTTGCGCTTGTTGGGCATGATGGAACTGCCGGTGGTGTATTGCGCAGGCAGGCGGACAAAACCGAATTCGCTGCTGGTAAACAGGCTCAAATCCCAGGCCATGCGGCGCAGGTCGAGCATCGCGCTGCCGAGGGCTTCCAGCGCAGCCAACTCGTATTTGCCGCGCGAAAGCTGGGCATACAAGGGCGAAACCTGCATCCGGGCAAAGCCCAGCGCCTGGGTGGTGTAGGCGCGCGCCAGCGGCAGGTTGACGCCGTAACCGGCTGCCGTGCCCAGCGGATTGCTGTCAATCAGCGCCAGCGTTGCCCGGCTGCGTTCGCGGTTGTCGATAAAAGCTTCCGCCCAGCCCGCCCACCACATGCCGGTCGAGGACACCACGGCGCGTTGCAAGTGGGTATAGCCCGGCATCGGCAGCTGCGCTTCGGCCTCGGCGCGCGCCAGCGCAATCCCGGCGATGTCATGGCAGCAGGCAGCCAGTTTTTCAAGCTGTGCCTTCAGCCACAGCCGGGTGGCGACCAGCACCTGGTCATTGCGGCTGCGGCCGGTATGGATTTTTTTGCCGGTATCGCCCAGGCGCTCGGTCAGGCGCGCCTCGATGGCCGAGTGCATGTCCTCAAATCGCGCATCCAGTACAAAATCGCCGCGTTTGAAGTCCTCGGCCAAGGTCGCCAGCTCATCTTGCAGGGCGGCAAGTTCTGCCGTCGTCAAAATGCCGATGCGCTGCAAGCCTTCGGCATGGACGCCACTGGCCTGGATGTCGAACAGCATGAATTCGCGGTCGAGGATGACATCATCGCCGGCCAGAAAACGCTGGATGTCGGCATCAATGGCGATGCCCTGTTTTTGCCACAGCAGAGTGCTCATGGGTGGTGCTCGCTTGAAATGGAAGGAAAAATCCCGGCCAGCTCGTCAAAGCCGAAGGCGAGATTCAAGTTCTGCATGGCCTGGGTGGCGGCGCCTTTCAAAAGATTGTCCAGCACGCTGACCAGCACCAGTCGCTTGCCGCTGCCATCCACGGCAAAGCCGCCGAGCATGACGTGATGCCTGCCTGCGATACGGCTCACCCAAGGCGCATCCACAGCGACGGCAAGCAGCGGCTCGGCGGCGTAAAACTCGCGGGTGCGCTGCAAGGCCTGCTCTGCCGTGATGGCGTGTTTCAGATGCAGGTTGGCGGTGATGGAAAGGCCGCGAAAATGCGGCGCCACATGCGGCATGAACTCCACCGCGGCGGTATGGCGGCTGACTTCGCGCTCATGCAAATGCCCGGTCAAGGCATAGGGCATCAGATTCTCACGCAGAAGCTCGACATTGTTCTTGTCGCTGGGCGTAGTGCCCGCGCCGGAATAGCCGGACACGCCAAAGCATTGCACCGGTGCGGCCAAATCCGCCTTGAACGGCGCGATGGCAAGCTGCATCGCCGTGGCATAGCAGCCAGGGTTGCTGATGCGGCGTTGCCCGGCGTAATGCGGCCGGGTCAGCTCCGGCAGGCCGTAATACCAGGCGGCATCGAAGCGGTAATCGGCGGACAAATCGACAATCACCGTCTCCGGCCGGCTTGCCTCAATCGCCGCCACATAATCGGCGCTTTTGCCATTGGGCAAGGCGAGCACGATGGCATCGGCCGCACGCCGGGTCAGCGCTGCGGCATCAAGATTTTCATAGCACAGCGCGCCCTGATACGCCGGGTTGTGCGCGGCCAGCGGCTGCCCGGCCAGCTCGCGCGAGGAAACAAAGGCCAGCTCGAAATGCGGATGCGCGGCCAGCAGGCGAATCAATTCCGCACCGGTATGGCCGCGTGCGCCAATGATGCCCAGGGTTTTTCTTTTCATGATTTTCCTCATATTTTCATTACGGCAAAGACGCACATTGGGCATGCACGTCCGGGCTTAGCAATTCACCAAACAGCAGCAACCAAGTCATATAGCTAGTAAGCGCCAGCAACACTGGTACGGCCAATATCAGCAACAGGCGGCCACGCCACAGGGCATAACGGGCGCTGCGGATGGGCGTGTCTTTCCACAGCCACATGCCCGGCCACGGCCATTGCCGGTATTGCAGACAACGCAGGCCATCGAGCGCTGAGAAAAACAGCATGACCAGCGGAAAAACCAACAGCGGCGAGAGCAGGATGCGAAAGCGCATGATGCCGGTGCAGGTGTCCGTGGCGGCCTTCACCCATTCAACGCCCTTGGGCATCGCATGCGCCCAAAGCAGCATGAAGGCCAGGCACGCCAACAAGAACACGCCTTGCGTGATGCGGCTGACATTGCGCGGCGCGATGTCTTCGGACTTGGGCAAAGCCGCTTCCCGGCGGCTGCGCTGCCGGTTATTCATGTCTGCTGCTCACTCAAAGTAACCGGACGCCGGACGCTGGCCATGACGCAGCGCTGGATATGCGCAAAATCCTCCAGGCCATACCAGAACACCGTCCATTCGCCCTGCTTGCTGCTGCCATCGGCCTCGTCGAAATAAAAGCCATTGACCGGGTTTTGCCTGCGCGAGCGCCAGTACAGCGAAGGCGTTTGCGCGCGCATTTGCTCCCATAGCGCCCGCCCCAGCCCTTCGCCCTGCGCCTCATCGAGCACGGCAAATTTGTCCAGATAAATGCCTTCTTCGGTTTTGGCCAGAATCACCGCCGCACGGTAGTTTTCACTGACCCAGGCGCGCTCAAGCGCGGTGCGCTCGAAATAATCGCCAACCAGTGTGCGCCCGAAGGCCGACTCCAGCAGCCCGCGCAAACGCGGCAGGTCAAACGCCTGCCAATTGTCGGCGCACAAAACGCGCTCGCCGCGCCGCACCAGGGTGCCCGAGCCTTTATGGGTGAACAGCTCCTTGGCAAGTTCCGCAGGCCGGGTAATCGACACCGAGGAAGACAGCGGCACGCTATCGAGCAGTGTCTTGATTTGCTCAATCTTGACGCGCATTCCGCCATTGACCCAATCGGCCTGCATCAAAGACTCGAAATCACTGGAAAGATTGATGGAATCAATCACCTGCCCTGCCGCATCGAGCAGCCCGCCGGTGCCGGTCAGGAACACGATTTTGTCCGGCTGCACTTCGCGCACCAGCGCATTGGCGGCAAAATCGGCATTGATATTGACGATTTGCCCCTCGCCGGTTTCGCCAAGGCTGGCAATCACCGGGATGGAGCCGGCCTTGAGGCTGGCGCGCAGTGGCGCCAAGTCCACCTTCACCACATCGCCGACCAGGCCATAAATTTCCGGGTTTTTGAGCCTCGCCTCGAACACCCCGCAAACGATTGAAGTCGCCCGGGTATCCTGCGCCTGCAAGGCTTCCACCAGCCGCAAATTCTGCGCCTGCATCACTTGGCGGACGATGGCGAGCGTATCGGCGCGGGTCACCCGCAGGCCATCGACGGTTTGTTTTTCGATACCGGCCGCAGCAATGGCCGCATCCAGCTGCGGCCCGGCGCCGTGGATGACGATGGGCGTCAGCCCCACATCCTGCAAAAACGCCAGCGATGAAGTCAGCGCCTCCAGGTCATCGCGCAGCACCGCGCCGCCGACTTTCACCACCGCAAAGCGGGCGGCCTCCAGCTCGGAATAGCGCTTCAGATACTGGTTGATTTCCTTGCTGCTGCCCATGCTGGAGAGCAGCCGCAGGATGGTCAGGCGGGTTTGCCGGTCGTGGACATGCGAAGTATTCATCGCGCTCTCAACTCAAAAGACGGTGGATGGATTGGGCGTATTGCTCAAGCTGTGCCAGCGCCACCCATTCATCGGCACTATGCGCCTGGGCGATGTCGCCGGGGCCATAAACAATCGCGGTGAGGCCGGCGGCGGAAAACAGCGAGGCTTCCGTCCAGAAGTCCACCGCATCGCCTGGCGGCAAGCCTAGAGACGCGGCCAGTTGTTCGGCTTCGCGGCGGCGATTTTCCGCCTCGCTGGCATCGCCTGCGGGCAATGACGGCCCCCGGAAGGTTTCCTCGTAATCCGTGCCCGGCTCGGCGAAGCCCTGAAACTGCCGGTGCAATTCGTCCATGTCCTGCGAAGGCAGCGGACGGAAGCCAAAACGCACTTCGGCCTCGGGCGCGATGACATTGGCCTTGATGCCACCCTCGACCCGGCCGATATTGAAGCGTAGCCCCTGCAAGCCGCCAAAGGCCTGCGGGGCGTGCGCCTCCACATGCTCAAGGGCGCGCGTGCCCCAGCGCATCGCCTGATGCAGGGCGCTGGCCTGCATCGCCTGAGCGCCCGAGGCATGCCCTGCCCGGCCATGAAACTGCATCCGCACCGCACTGATGCCGCGATGCGCCAGCACCGCGCGGCAGCCGGTCGGCTCGGCCACAATCACGTTCTGGAAGCCATGATTGCTGGCCAGAAAATGCGCGATGCAGCGCGGGTCATTGGCTTCCTCGTCATTGGAAAATAGCATCGCCATATCGCCGCTTGCCGCCTGCGCCACGGCCAGCAGCCCGGCAGCCGCGCCCTTGATATCGCAGGCGCCAAGGCCAATCGCACGCCCACCCTCCACCCGCAAAATATGCGGGTCGGCGCTCCAGGCGGGCGAGGCTGGAACCGTGTCCAGATGCACATTGAACAGCAGCGATGGCTGGCCGCGCACCGCCAGCAGCGACACTGCCCCAGCGCCGTGGTCGGTCACCCGGATATCAAACCCCGGCAACTGCTCACGCAAATAGGCAAACATCGGGCTGTCGGCCGACATCGCCCGCGGCGGATTGCGGCTATCAAAGGCCACCAGCGCGGCCAGATGTTCCAGTACCTTGTCCAACATCAGCTGTCCCCGTTGACTTCCGCCCACAGCGTGCTGCTCATGCCGAACAGTTTGATGAAGCCCTCGGCCTCGGCCACGCCCCAGTCGGCTGACTGCGCATAGGTCGCGCCCTTGGCGCTCAACACATGCGGCGACTCAACGGCCACCGCATCCACGCGCCCGCCGTGGGTTTCCAGCAACACCTCGCCATTGACCCTGCGCTGGCTGGATTGCAAGAACGCTTCCAGGTCGGTTTTCAGCGGGTCATGCCAGAAACCCTCGTACACCAGCTCCACCCACTTGCGGG
Source organism: Lysobacteraceae bacterium NML95-0200 (assembly GCA_002798255.1). Taxonomy (GTDB): domain Bacteria; phylum Pseudomonadota; class Gammaproteobacteria; order Xanthomonadales; family Xanthomonadaceae; genus Solilutibacter. Next base: position 62,867 of record NWQQ01000018.1, on the reverse strand, counting down.
CAACTTCCGGCTTGAAGCGGTTTTGCTGTTTGGAAAGCACAGCTTCTTCCAGCGCCCGGTGCGCTGCGAGCAAGGCCGCCAGCCCCGGCGCTTCATAGACGATGCGCCCCTTGAGGCCGATGGTGGTATCGCCGGTGTACAGACCGCGCCCCACGCCATAGGCGGCAAACAGGGTATTGAGCCGCGCCAGCAGTTGCGGCCCCGGCAGTGCCTCGCCATCCAGCGCCACCGCCTCGCCTTCGACAAAACGGATACGCACCCGCAGCGGCGCTTCCGGCCATTCGGCGCGCGGCTTGCACCAACCACGGGCTTCTTCGCCCGGCGCCTGCCATTGGTCGATTTCGCCGCCGGAAAGCGTTACCCCCAGCAGGTTTTCGTTGATGGTGTATTGCTGCTGTTTGGCGCGAACGGCAAAGCCGCGCTCCTCCAGATATTTCTGCTCGTAGGCGCGGGTCTGGGTGTGTTCTTTCTGGATTTCGCGGATGGGCGCAACGATGTGGTAATCGCCGCTGGCCTTTACCGCCAAATCAAAACGCACCTGGTCATTGCCCATGCCGGTGCAGCCGTGGGCAATGGCGCGCGTGCCGAGCTCACGGGCGCGCGCCAGCGCGGCATCGACAATCAGATAACGGTCGGACACCAGCAGCGGATACTGCCCCTGATAACCCTCACCCGCCCAGACGAAGGGTTTGACAAAGCCCGCCCAAATCGCAGGTCCTCCATCAATGGTGCGATGGCTGGCCACGCCTAGCTCCGCCGCGCGTTGCTCGATATAGGCGCGCTCCCCGGCATCCACTCCTCCGGTATCGGCAAACACGGTATGCACCTGCCAGCCCTGCTCACGCAGATAGGGGATGCAGAAACTGGTATCCAGCCCGCCGGAAAAAGCGAGCACGATGGTTTTACTGGATTCGGACATGATGAATTTCCCTGATGAAAAAGATGACAGACAACGCTTTACCCTGACCTCTAGCCCCTGCCCTCTGCCCCCTGAAGCAATGCCGCCATCACCGCCTTCTGCACATGCAGGCGGTTCTCGGCCTCGTTGATGGCGATGCACTGCGGCGAGTCCATCACCGCATCGGTGGCTTTGACATTGCGGCGCAGCGGCAGGCAGTGGCTGAATACGCCGTTATTGGTCAGCGCCATCTTGGCCTCATCGACGATGAAATGCCGGTGCGCATCGCGGATGGGTTTTTCCCTTTCCCACTGGCCAAAATACGGCAGCGCCCCCCAGCTCTTGGCATACACCACATCGGCACCGGCATAGGCGCTTTCAATGTCATGGCTGATGACAAGGCTGCCGCCGGACTCGGCCACATTCTGCGCCGCCCACTGCATATAGCGTTCATCCAGCAGGTAATCCTCGTTCGGGCACAGCAAGGTCACATCCATCCCTAAGCGCGTGGCGATGGTCAACGCCGAGTTCGCCACCGCAGTGTTCAGCGCCCTGGGGTGATAAGTCCAGGTCAGCACGTATTTTTTGCCGCGCAGGTCGCGGCTACCGAAGTGCTCCTGCAAGGCCAGCGCATGCGCCAATTCCTGACAGGGATGGGTAATGGTTTCCATATTGATGACCGGCACCGTGGAATAGCGGGCAAACGCCTTCAGCACCTTGTCTTGCCTGTCCTCCTGCCAGTCGATGAACTTGGGAAAGGCGCGCACGGCAATCAGGTCCACATAGCGCGAGAGCACCCGGGCGACTTCGGCGATATGTTCCTCGGTATCTCCCGCCATCACCGTGCCGAGGTCAAATTCCACCGGCCAAGCGTCCTTGCCCGGTTGCAGCACGATGGCATGCCCGCCCAGCTGGAATGCGCCCAGCTCGAAACTGGTGCGGGTACGCATCGACGGATTGAAAAACAAGAGTGCAATCGAGCGCCCTTTCAGCGCATCGCCCCATTTGTGCTGCTTCATGCGCGCAGCCTCGGCCAGTAGCGCATCCAGTTCGGCGCGGCTCCAGTCTTGCGTGTTCAAAAAATGTTTCATGGTGTTTTCCCGAAGGCAAAAAACAAAAAACCCGGCACAAGGCCGGGCTGGAAAATCTGCATGCACGCAGTCTCACGCCGGCCTGTCAAAGCAGCGGCGGCGTGCGCGCGAGGTCATGCCCGCAGCCTGCCAGGCAGCGGACTGATAAGCGGCAGTGGAAAAGCATGCATTCATGGGCGGCTATGCTCGCATGCGCTTTGCAATTGGACAAGGGGCACTATGGCCGGACTTCCGCACTCACCACCGGGGTGATACCGATACGGATGCGCAACCTGCGCCCGGGATTTTGCGCAATCCGCGAGCGATACTTCACACCGCGATAGGTGTAATCCACGTCATAGGCAATCGGGCGGCGGTACTCCAGCGGCACACGCACCTCGCGGCATTCACGCACCGCACTGCCCGGCAGTGGACGGCACTGCTCTCTTGCGGTGCTGGCGTTCAGCACCTGATAAACCGGCTGCACACTCAATACCTGCGCATAGTCATAGCGTACCTGCTCGGCAGGCACCAGCTGCTCCTGTGCTGCAAGTGCAGCAGGCACAAGCATTACAGCAAGCAATAACCAGGTTTGCAGCAGGGGATGACGACAGAACACGGGCAGTTCACGGCAGAAAATTTGCGGGCAAGTGTATGCGCGACAGACTGAACCCCAGCATTAACGGCATGTTAACCACTCAGACTGGATGCAAGCCGCTAGAATCCCTAGCCCATTCTTTGTGCCACCCGCCATGAGCCTGCATCTTTACAACAGCCTGACCCGACAGCCTGAAGCGTTTACGCCTGCCAACCCGGCCGAAGTCACGATGTATGTCTGCGGGCCGACGGTTTACAACTATGTGCATATCGGCAATGCCCGCGGCCCGGTGGTGTTTGGCGTACTGGCAGCGCTGTTGCGGCGGCGTTTTGGCGCACTGCGCTATGCCCGCAACATCACCGATGTGGATGACAAAATCAATGCCGCCGCCAAGGAGGCCGGCAGCCCGATCAGCGCCATTACCGGGCGTTTCGCTGAAGCTTACCGCGACGACATGGCAGCGTTGGGCGTGGAGGGCGCCTTCGCCCCAGATATTGAGCCTGCGGCCACCGAACACATTGCCGACATCATCCAGATGTGTGAGCGCCTGATTGCCGAAGGACACGCCTATGCCGCCGAGGGGCATGTACTGTTTTCAGTGGCGAGTTTCCCCGGCTACGGCAAACTCTCGCGCCGCGACCCGGAGGACATGCTGGCCGGCGCGCGGGTGGAAGTCGCCCCCTACAAACGCGATGCCGGCGATTTTGTGCTGTGGAAGCCCTCCAGCGACGACCTGCCCGGCTGGGACTCTCCCTGGGGACGGGGGCGACCGGGCTGGCATATCGAATGCTCGGCGATGGCCGCGGCACACCTGGGGCACACCATCGACATCCATGCCGGCGGCGTGGACTTGCAATTCCCGCATCACGAAAACGAAATCGCCCAGAGCGAATGCGCCCACGGCGGCAAGACCTTTGCCCGTTTCTGGCTGCATAACGGCATGCTGAACTTTGCCGGCGCCAAGATGAGCAAATCGCTGGGCAATATCGAACGGGTGCATGACCTGGTGCGCGCCCATCCGCCCGAAGCCCTGCGCTATGCCCTGCTCTCGGCGCATTACCGCCAGCCGCTGGAATGGAGCGATGGCCTGATTGAGCAATCCATCCGCACCCTCGACCGCCTGTACGGCACGCTGCGCGACCTGGCCGATGTCAACGCCCAAGCGCACATCCCGGCCAGCATCGAGGCCGCGCTTGATGATGACCTCAACACCCCGGCGGCACTGGCCGAAATCGCCCGCCTTGCCGCTGTGGCGCGCAAAGCCGAAGGTGATGCCGCCCGCCGTGCTGCCAAAGCCGCGCTGCTCGGAGCCGGGCAGGCACTTGGCCTGCTGCAACAGTCACCGGCAACCTGGTTTGCCCGCGGCGCTGACCAGGGCGACGATGCCCGCATTCAAGCCCTGGTGGACGAGCGCATTGCCGCGAAGAAAGCCCGCGACTTTGCCCGCGCCGATGCCATCCGCGACCAACTGGCCAACGAAGGCATCGTCCTGGAAGACACCCCGCAAGGCGTGCGCTGGCAGCGCCGCTGAAAATTTCAGGCAGGGCTCTTTTACTTGAGACGCTTCGGGTGCATCGAGCAACTGCAGGTTGCTTGGCGCACTACCAATAACGTGTCTATCATGCACTGACCTTCACAGCCCGAGGAATATGTGATGCGCAGAACCCCTCTACTGCCTGCCCTGCTGCTTGCTGGCGGGCTGTTTTTCACCCCGGTAATGGCTCCGGCGTACTGGATGAGCAGCGACACCGGGATGAGCCTGTCCGTTGGTGCGGGCAATTATTTACTCAGCCAGGCTGTCCTCAAAAGCAGCAGCCCGTCGAAGACAGAACCCCGCAGAGCCAGTCCGCCTGCACGTCCGGCTAGCCCCGATACCAATACAGCCAGTGTCAATACCCGCTTCACGCCTACCCGACGTGGACGTGGCCTGGATGAAATGGCTGCCCGCTATCCGGCCGCCGAGCGTGCCGAGGCGCGTCGGAAAATGCAGCGATTGTATGACCACTGGCCACAAATGGCGCAGCAATTGGGCGTACCTGCCAACGATATGGGCAGTGCACTGGCAGCATATCTGGTGGGCTCGTGGATGGCCTATCGCGATGTGGATTATCCCGATGCGCAATTCAAACTGGCCACCGAGCAAATGCGCCATGTGCTGGCGGAATTTCCCGACTTTGCCGGCATGTCCAATGCCGACCGCCAATACAGCCACGAACAATTGGTGACCTTGGGCATTCTGGTGGCACTTACCCGCCACGAATTGAAGCAAAGTCCAAACCGGCAAGTGCAGGCACAATTGCGACAACTGGCAGGACAGAACCTTCGCCAATTCCTCAATGTTGACCCTGACCGGGTGCATTTCCGCGCCGACGGCTTGATGGAAATCCGCTAAAACCCTGTCCGGCAAGGGTCTGCTACCGCTACTCTTGGCACCTTGTGTGCAAGGCCACCTCCCGAGCTTTCATGCAATCCATCTGTCTTTATTGTGGTTCCAAGCCCGGCAATCGCCCTGAATATGCACAACTGGCCGCTGCGCTTGGCGAGCATATAGCCCGCAGCGGTTTGCGTCTGGTTTACGGCGGTGGCCGGGTAGGTTTGATGGGCATCGCTGCCGATGCCGCGCTGGCTACGGGCGGCGAAGTGATTGGCATTATTCCCCAGCAGCTGGTGGACTGGGAGGCCGCGCATCCCGGACTGACCCGGCTGGAAGTGGTTGCCACCATGCACCAGCGCAAAATGCGCATGTTCGAACTGGGCGATGCCTTCGTGGCGCTGCCCGGTGGTTTTGGCACGCTGGATGAAATGTTTGAAATGCTCACCTGGCAACAACTCGGCATCAATAGCAAACCCTGCGCGTTTCTGGGCACACCGGGCTTCTGGCAGCCGCTGATGCAGATGATGGAGCGCATGGTCGCCGAAGGCTTCTTGCCCGCTAGGCAACATGAAAATGTCTGGCAAGGCGAGGACATCGGCGCGCTCTGGGCATGGATGCACCGTTTCGATACGCAACTCCCCAGCCGCCTGGTGGCCGAGCGCCGCCAGGAATTGGCGCTCTGACTTTTCGGAAGATATCCATGACAATCCCCGAACATTTCCAGGCTTTCCGTATCCATAACGACGAAGCTGGCTATCGCAGCGGCATCGAAACCCTGCGGCTGGATGCGCTCTCTCCGGGCGAAGTCATCATCAAAACCGCTTATTCATCGGTCAATTACAAGGACGCACTGGCAGGCACCGGCAAGGGCAAAATCCTGCGCTGCTTCCCGCTGGTGGGCGGCATCGATGTGGCCGGACATGTCGTGCAAAGCCGCGATGCCACTTTCCGCGAAGGCGATGCGGTCTTGGTGACCGGCTGTGGCCTGTCTGAAACACGGGATGGCGGCTATGCCGAATATGCACAGCTGGAGTCCAAATCGGTCATTGCCCTGCCCGCCGGGCTGTCGCTGCGCGAGGCGATGATTCTGGGTACCGCCGGCTTCACTGCCGCGCTCGCCCTGCTGCGCATGGAAGAAAACCGCCAGCATCCGGCACTGGGGCCTGTTGCTGTGACTGGCGCCACTGGCGGCGTCGGCTCGCTTGCGCTCAGTATTTTCAGCAAGGCCGGTTATGAGGTGCATGCCATCAGCGGCAAGGCCGACCAGCATGATTACCTGAAATCACTGGGCGCCGCGCAAGTGCTGGGACGCGAGGTACTGGATACCCAGGCACCGATGCTGTCGGCTCGCTTTGGCGGTGCACTGGACAATGTCGGTGGCACCATGCTGGCCAGCTTGCTGGCGCAGACTGTACCTTACGGCAACGTCGCCAGCGCTGGCCTTGCCGCCAGCGCCGAACTACCCGCCACGGTGATGCCCTTCATCATTCGCGGTGTTTCCTTGCTGGGCGTGGCTTCGGCCGGAACTGCCCGCGATATTCGCGAAAGGGTTTGGGAAAAACTTGCCAGCGACTGGAAACCGGAAAACCTCGATGCCATCTGCACCGCTGAAGTGCGCCTGGATGCTTTGCCGGAGGTTTTTGACAGGATGCTGGCTGGTCACTCGCTTGGCCGCACAGTGGTCAAATTCTGACGCTCATCACAACCCCATTCACGCAGCGTACGCAAGCGGTTAGAATCCGTTCATCCTTAGGGGAAAAACACTTATGGCTCGTATTCTTGTCGTTGATGATTCGCCTACCCAGTTGATTGGTATCAGCCGCGTTGTGGAGAAGCTTGGTCATGAATGCCTCACCGCTGAAGACGGTGCCGTTGGCGTTGAAAAAGCCAGGGTCGAACTTCCCGATCTCATCCTGATGGATGTGGTCATGCCCAATCTCAACGGCTTCCAGGCGACTCGCTCCATCTCCCGCGCCCCGGAAACGGCTCATATCCCCATTGTGCTGGTCACCACCAAGGATCAGGAGACCGACAAGGTCTGGGGAATGCGCCAAGGTGCCAAGGCCTATATCACCAAGCCGTTTACCGAGGCTGAATTGACTGAAGTCATCCAGCAGCTACTGCTGGACTAAGCTGCTTGAATCAATCCATGTATCTGCCTTGCAGCACCTGTTGCGGGGCTTGTTTTGCATGAGTCATGCAGCGTTTGTCAGGCTCTGGCAAACTGCGCAAACAGCCAACCCCTTCTGGGCGACGCAATACGCGCCGCCCTTTGACTTTTCGGAGTTTTATTGCATGAACGCTACCCCGCGCCCACCGCTCACCCTGTCCCGTCTGGATGTGGAGCGTCTTGAAACCTTGCTGGAAAAAACCGGCAGCGGGCAGTTCGATACCCGCAACCTGCAAGAAGAACTGCTGCGCGCCCATGTGGTCGAGCCGCAACAAATGCCCGCGGATGTGGTGTCGATGAACTCCACCATTGTGCTGCGCAATGAAACCAATGGTGATGAGCGCGAAATCACCCTGGTTTATCCCCACGATGCCGACGGCAGCCCCGGCAAGGTCTCGATTCTGGCGCCGGTGGGCAGCGCGCTGATTGGCCTCAAGGTCGGTGACAGCATCGACTGGCCGATGCCCGGCGGGCAGAGCGCCAAGCTGCATGTGCTGTCCATCCGCTTCCAGCCTGAAGCCGCAGGCCAATACGACCGCTGAAAATCCATCTGCCATCGCCCATGAGCAACGACCTCTCCCGTCCCGCCTTCCACGGTTTTGAGCAAATCCCGCTGCGCGAATACGCCGAGCGCGCCTATCTGGATTACTCCATGTATGTGGTGCTTGACCGTGCCCTGCCCTTCATTGGCGATGGCCTGAAGCCGGTACAGCGGCGCATCATCTATGCGATGAGCGAGCTGGGACTGTCCGCGGCCAGCAAGCACAAAAAGTCGGCGCGCACCGTCGGCGATGTCATCGGCAAATACCATCCGCATGGCGATAGCGCCTGTTACGAGGCGCTGGTGCTGATGGCGCAGCCATTCTCCTACCGCTATCCGTTGATTGACGGTCAGGGCAATTTCGGCTCCAGCGACGACCCCAAATCGTTCGCCGCCATGCGCTATACCGAGTCGCGCCTGACTCCGATTGCCGAGGTGCTCCTGGGCGAGCTGGCGCAGGGCACGGCGGACTGGGAGGCCAACTTCGACGGCACCCTGGAAGAGCCGGCCTGGCTGCCGGCAAGGCTGCCGCATCTGCTGCTGAACGGCACTACCGGCATTGCCGTGGGCATGGCCACCGACATCCCGCCGCACAATCTAAACGAAGTGGTCAGCGCCTGCATTCGCCTTCTGGATGACCCCGAGGCCAGCGTGGCCGACCTGTGCCAGCACATCCAGGGGCCAGACTACCCCAGCAGCGCGGAAATCATCACCCCGGCCAAGGATCTTCTGGCGCTGTATGAAACCGGCAATGGCGCAGTGCGCGCCCGCGCCACCTATATGCGTGAAAACGGCCACATCATCATCACCGCCCTGCCCTATCAGGTATCGCCATCGAAGGTGATTGAGCAAATCGCCACGCAGATGCGTGCCAAGAAACTGCCCTGGCTTGAGGACATCCGCGATGAGTCCGACCATGCCACTCCGGTGCGCATCACCCTGATTCCGCGCAGCAATCGCGTCGATACCGAGCAATTGATGGGGCATTTGTTTGCCACCACCGACCTTGAAAAAAGCTACCGGGTCAATTTCAACGTGATTGGCCTCGATGGCAGGCCGCAGGTGAAAAACCTCAAAGCCTTCCTGAGTGAATGGCTGGCCTTCCGGCAAAACACCGTCATCCGCCGCCTGCAACACCGCTTGCAAAAGGTCGAGCGCCGCCTGCACCTGTTGCAGGGCTTGCTGGTCGCCTTCCTGAATCTGGATGAAGTCATCCGCATCATCCGCAGCGAGGACGAACCTAAGCCGGTGCTGATGGCGCGTTTTGGCCTCAGCGAGGAACAGGCCGACTATATCCTCGACACCAAGCTGCGTCAGTTGGCACGGCTTGAGGAAATGAAAATCCGCGGCGAGCAGGATGCACTGGACAAGGAGCGCGAGCAATTGCTGGCCGTACTTGAGAGCCGCGCCAAGCTGAAAAAACTCATCAAGGACGAACTACTGGCCGATGCTGCCAAGTTTGGCGATGCCCGACGCTCGCCGCTGGTATCGCGCGCCGCCGCGCAGGCACTGGCCGAAACCGAACTTCTCGCCAGCGAGCCGGTCACCATCGTGCTCAGCGAAAAAGGCTGGGTACGTGCCGCCAAGGGGCATGATGTGGATGCCGCCAGCCTCTCCTACCGCGAGGGCGACCGCCTGCTGGCGGCCACACGTGGGCGCAGCAATCAGCAAGTCGCCTTCCTCGATTCTGCCGGACGCAGCTATTCCACCCCGGCACATACCCTGCCCAGCGCCCGTGGCAACGGCGAGCCGCTGACTGGCCGCTTTGCACCGGCTGCCGGCGCCAGCTTCCGGGCGCTGGTCAGCGCCGACAACGATGCCCGCCTGCTGCTAGCCTCCAGCGAAGGCTACGGCTTTATTACCCGCTTTGAAAACCTCACCAGCCGCCAGAAGGCCGGCAAGGCCATGCTCAGTCTGAGCAATGGCGCACAAGTCCTGCCACCGGCACTGGCGCCCAACCCGCAAAGCGACCGCATCGTGGTGGTCACCAGCGCCGGGCATGTGCTGGCATTTGCACTTGCCGAGCTGCCAGAACTGGACAAGGGCAAGGGCAACAAGCTCATCGACATCCCCAAGGCCAAGCGCGCCACCGAAAAAGTCGTGGCCGTGGCCGTGGTGCCCGAAGGCAGCAAACTGCGCGTACACTCCGGCGCCCGCACCATGACCTTGAGCTGGAAAGAACTGGACGACTACCTCGGCAACCGCGCCAGCCGTGGCGCCCTGCTGCCACGCGGCTGGCAGAAAGTCGATGCACTGGTAGTGGAATAACCCGATGGCGCAGGTTTTGCCCTGCGCCACCTGATTCAGATACACAATCGGCCAAATTCAAGGCTGTTTGACCAAGCGCCCGGGCAGGCCGCTGATGCGTTCGCTGGGGTGGTGGATGGCGTGGTCAATGGCGACGCTGCTGCCCCAGATATGCAGGCGCTGTTTGGCGCGGGATATGGCGGTATAGAACCATTGCCGGGTCAGCAGCGGGTGGTCGGGCTGGGGGGGCAGCAATACCGCGACTTCGGCGTATTCCGAGCCTTGTGCCTTGTGCACGGTCATGGCGAATGCGCCCTGATGGGGAGGCAGTGCGCCGATTTCGACGCTGCGCGCCTGTCCGTCTGCGGTTTCAAACCATACCCGTAGCTGGCCGTTTTCATCGGCCAGACACAGGCCGACATCGCCATTCCACAGACCGCTGGCGGCATCGTTGCGGGTGATGAGGATGCGCCGTCCGGCATACCAGTTTTTCTTCTCTCCCCAGGCGCTGTGGCCGGGTTGCTGCTGACGCAGGCAATCTTCAATCCGCGCGTTCGCGCCCTCGGCGCCGTATTCGCCTTCGCGCAGGGCGCAGAGCAATTGCTGCTGGCGCAGGCTTTGCAATTGCCGGGCGATTTCTGCCTGATTGTCGGTGGCAATACGCAGCTGTGTGCCATCCTCTTGCCACTGCCGGGCAATCGCGCTTGCCCAAGCGGCCAGACGCTCATGCAATGCCGTGCGTGATGGCAGCGGCAGATGCTGTGCTTGAGGTTCGGCGCTTGCCAGCGCGCTGTGAAATGCACCGGCTTCGCCTTGCCGGACAGCAGCAATCAGCGGCAATAATGCGCGATCGGCGCGGAAGCTGTGCTCAAGGCGCACGAACTGTGCGCTGCCCTCACCCAGCGCCTGCACGATATCGCGCAGTACCGAGCCAGTCCCGACCGAATCGAGCTGGTCGGCATCGCCCACCAGAATCAGCTGCGCCTCGGGCGAGAGCGCCTCCAGCACTGCGCGCAGCATCGACAGATCCAGCATCGAGGCTTCGTCTATCACCAGCACATCCACCGGCAGCGGCTCGTCGCGGTGCTGTGTCCAGCCACCACGCATGCCGCGACTGCCGAGCAGGCGATGCACGGTGCTGGCTTCGGTCTCTTGTACCGCCGCCAATGCTGCCTGCCATTCCGGCGCAAAATCCCCGGCGCACGCTGCACGCAAGGACTCGGCAATACGCTGCGCCGCCTTGCCGGTGGGCGCGGCCAGACGGATACGCACATCACCGCCGCGCGCCTGCCACTGCGCCATCAGCATGCGTAGCACGGTGGTGGTTTTGCCGGTACCGGGGCCGCCACTGAGCACGAACAACGGCTGGTCAAGCGCGGCCTGGATGGCCGCCAGCTGGCGCGCCACACGCGCATCCTGCGCATCGGCAAACAAGCACTCGACATCGACTCTTTGCCGGGCAAATGGATGCGCGCGTCCATGCAGGCGCATGGCAAGCAGCCTGGCCACGGCGACTTCATGGGCAAAATTGCGGCGCAGATAAAACAGCTCGCCCTCCAGCACAAATGGCGTGTATTCACCCTCGCCCTTGCCGACCAGCGGCATGTCGGCAAGCGCGCTGCGCAGGGATTCATCCTCAATCCGCAACGCACTCTCACCTGCCACATCGGCAAGGCTGGCCTCGGCCGCCAGCCGCGCAAGCCGGGCATCGCCGCCATGCGCCAGCACCCAGCGCGCCAATGTGTATTGCAGGGGGCGCCAGTCATCGCCTGCCAGCGGCAAGGCCATGGGCTGAAAACCAAAATGACTGCCCGCAGGTTTCAGGTGCATATGGCTTGTGTCTCCTGGTTGAACGGATCGCCGGGCAAGGCCGCCTGCACGGCGTCGATAAGCGCATCGCCAAAACGCTGCCGCCAGATGCCCGCACCCGGGGCAAGCCCCACCGCCCGCACAAACAGATACCAGCTATCGCCCAGGTGCTTGTCGCGGCAGTAGCCGGCAAGGCGCTGGCGCAGGTAGCGATCCAGCGCCACGGTGTAGAGCAAGGCCTGAAAGCGGTAATGGCTGTGGTTCATGGCATCGGTGAGTGCCGCGCCTTGGTAGTCGGCCAGGCGTGTCCCGAGGAAATTGCCCTTGTAGTCGAGCACGTGGAAGCGCCCTTCATGGCGAAAAACAAGGTCGATTTTGCCGGTCATAAGACCCCGCAACTGCCGCTTTTCATGCGGTATCAATGCCGGCTCGCCATGCGCGCTACAGGCTTCACGCAGGGCTTGCAGCGAGGTATGCGCCAGAGAGAAGTGAAATTCCATTTCGGCCAGCAAATCGCTACCGGGCAAGCAGCCAAGGGCGGGCATGTCTGCGGCAAGCGGCGTGGCAAGTACCGCGTCGATGCGATGGCCGAGCTTTTCTGCCAGCAGCTCGCCTTCGCGCGCCTCGCCCCACAAGCCCTGTGCTTGCAAGGATTGGTGCAGCAGCAAGGTTTGCGCCGATACCGGCTGGCCGATCTGGCGATGCTCGAATATGGCGTGGATGGCATTGCCAATGGCGGTGCCGCGAATATCACTCAAGGCCAGCAACTGCGGATGTTCGGGTGCAGCCTCGGGCCCGAATTGCGCGGCCTCGTCCAGAGGCGCTTGACTACCCTCATCGCTGGCCGCATCGGCCTGGCTGCCATCGGCCGCAGGCAGGCCGCGCGTGAGCGTACTGAAGCTATGCCGCGAAGGCAGTGGCGTCCACGGCAGCGCCGGCAGCTTGCGGGCGCTAAGCGCAACCGGCGGCGGGCTGGATACAAGCGGCGATACGGCGCTGTCCACATCCCAGCCCTTGCTCCAGGCAATCGCCGGAGTGGCTGCGGCCAGCTCGGCGCTGCCAAGCGCAGGCTGGATACGCGCGAGCATCACATCCAGCGCGGTGCGGGCGGTGCCGCTGGCCGGGTTTGAGCGATTGCCATCCTGGCAACGCTCTGGCGGCAGGATATGCACGATGCAGGCATAAATGCTGCGGGTCAGCGCCACATACAAAAGCCGGAAGCGCTCGTCCTGCAACTCCTGTGCATTCTGCGCCAATGCCGCATCGTCGCTGCGCAACTGGCGCTCGCCGGTATGCGCATCGTGCAGCGCCACCAGACCCGTTTCGCGGCGCTCATCATGCGCCCACATCAGCGGCAGGAATACCACGGGAAATTCCAAGCCCTTGCTGGCGTGCAGGGTCATCAGCTTGACGCGCGGCGCTTCGGATTCGATGCGCAAGCGCCGGGCTTCGCGGGCTTCTTCCTCGCCATCGCTGCCGCCATTGCGCTCATCCTTGAGCCAGGCCAGCAGCTCATGCGGCCCCAGCCCGGCATCGGCTTCGGATTGCAGGATTTCAGCCAGATGGCGCAGGTCGGTCAGCACCCGCTCGCCATGGCTCGCCGCAAGCAGTCTGGCGCCCTGTTGCTGCAACAGCGCATCCACCAGCGCCTGCACACCACGACGCTGCCAAAGCTCGCGCCATGCGTGAAAACGCTGGCTGATAGGCAGCCAGTCCTCCACGCCCAGGCTGGCGATGGTCTCCAGCGGCATGCCATACAGGGGCGTTGCCAGCGCGGCGCGAATCAGGCTCTGCTTTTCGGCATGCAGTACCGCATGCAGCAGCACTTGCAGATGCTGCGCGCTGTCGCTGGCAAATACATTGCTGCCGGTGCTGGTGACGCAAGGCACGCCACGCGCCTGCAACAGCGATTGCATCTTTTCAATCTGCGCGCCCTTGGGCAGCAGCACGGCGATATGCCGGGGCTCAAGTGGCTTGCCGCCGATGCTGTGCCGGCCTTCGGCCAGCATCCGGGTGATGTCATTGGCCGCTGCGGTTAGTGCGCGCAGCTCGCGCTCGCCCTTGCTATCGGGCGGTTCATCTTCCATCACCATGTACAGCGCCTGGCTGGCCGGCACACCGTCCACGCAAAAAGGCGTCGCATCACGGCGGCCACTGGCCTCGACCTGCTGATAGGCGATATGCGAGGAATAACCGCCCTCATCCACATCCAGCGCAGCGCCCGCACAGGCGTAGAGCTGGTTGATGGCGGCAACCATGGGACGTGAGGAACGATGGTTGACGGTAAGCCCCAGGCGCGCCTCATCGACGACGCTGGCAGCCGCGCGCAGATAGCTGTGAATATCGCCGCCACGGAAGCGGTAAATGGCTTGCTTGGGGTCGCCGATCATCACCATGCGCCCGCGTGGCTTGCCGTCAATATCGCGGTAAATGGCATCGAGAATGCCGTATTGCACGCCGTCGGTGTCCTGAAACTCGTCCACCAGCGCCACCGGCCAGGCGGCGAACAGGGCATCGGCGAGCGGACGGCTGGCTTGCCCGGCTTCTGCCTGCAATACCTGATGCACATGCGCCAGCAGGTCATCGAAGCTGCGCTGCTCACGGCGCTCGCCACTCAAGGCTTTTTGCTGCAAAACCCAGTCCTGGATGCGCTGCCAGAGCAATTGCTGGCTGTGGTTGAGGTGTTTTTCCACCTGTGCCAGCAACTGCGGCAGCTGCTCGAAGGCCTCTTTTGTGGCGGCGATTTTCTTGCCTGCAGCCGTGACCGCCCCACCCTCGTAACTTGCCTTGGCAAGTGCATCAAGCTCGTTTGGGTTCGGAACAATCTCACCTTGGGTTTCGATGAAACCCGCCAAATTCTCGAAACCTTTGATCAGGCTTTTCTTGCCCTTATGCAGCCCCGGAATCGCCGCACGCAATACCTCGGCCAGACTCACATCCGGCCATGCGTCGATTTGCACTTGCGGCACCACCGTGGCCGGTGCCAAAAGCTGGCCGACTTGTTTGCCATCGGGCAGTTTTTGCAGCTGCTGCAATAACGCCTGCGGGAATTGCGCCTGCAAATCATCAGACGGACTCTGTTGCAGCACCCGCTTGAAGTCGGCGGCAATCTCGGCATGCCAGGCATCGCCATCCACCAGCGCATCGCCGGAAAAACGGCTGCCTGCGGCGAACGGATGCTCGCGCAGAATGCGGCTGCACAGGCTGTGCAAGGTGGACACCGGGGCGCTGTCGAGCTCGGCCAGGGCAAGCTGCAAACGGGCGATATCGGCATCTTTTTGCGCACTGTCTTGCCAGCGCTCGGCCAGCCATGCCGCCGCCGGGTCGTTATCGGCCTCGTGCGTATGCGCCTGCGCCCATTCCAGCGCCCAGACGATGCGTGCGCGCAGGCGCTCGGAAAGCTCGCTGGCCGCTGCCTTGGAGAAAGTGGTGACGATGATGCTGCCGGGGCTCAATTGCTTTTCCAACAGCAGACGCAGATACAGCACCGCAATCGTCCAGGTTTTGCCGGTACCGGCGCTGGCTTCAATCAGGCTACGCCCGCCCGCCTCCAGTTGCAGGCGGCGCCAGCCGGGCAAATGCGCTTGCTCACTCATGCCTTGAGTTCCATGAAATATTCAAGTTGCCCAGCCAGTGCGCGAGCAAACTCGCATAATTCGGCCAGGGCTTGCGAGCCTTCGGCAAAATTCTCATCGCCCGCCAAAAGCCGGTTATAGCCGGGGGCGTAATCACGCTCGCCATTGCCGCGTGCCGGTGCCCAGGCAGCGGCCACGGCACGGGCAATACTGGCCGCATCAGCTTCATCTTTCTGCATCGCCTGCCAGGCCGCCCAGCTAGTGCGCGGGAAATAACGCCGTGGCCGAAACGCTGCATCGTGCCAGGCTTGCAGCAACCAGACCAAACGTGCCTGCAGATGCTCTGGTTCAATCTGGCCGCTGCGAAACAGGGCATCAGCTTGGTTGAGCGAAGCCAGCCAAGGGTCTTGCTGCGACCAGCTCAACGTGCAGTGCAGCGGCAGCGTTTGCGGCAGGCTCAGGCGTGCCGCCAGCCAGTCGATGAAAATCCGGCAGCGCTTGTCAAAGCGCAGTTCGCGGTCAATCCACTTGCCTTTGCCATCCTGTTCGGGATTCAGCAAGGTCAGCAGTTGCCAACCGCCGGAAGGATGCGGCAGCAGATTGCGCACCTCTCCGGTGAGCCGCACCTGACCATTTTGCAGCGGCAAGATAAGGTCAATCGGCAGGCGCTGCCTCTGAATGTCACCGGTCAATACGCCCTGCTCGCGCAGACAGCCGGCCAAATAAAGAATCTGCTCACGCTCACGCTGCCAAGCCGCCTGCCCCAGTTGCCCCACTGGCAAACGGCCGTCCAGCCGCAGCCAGTCGGGCATGACATCGCCCCGCCAGGCCGGGTCGGCCAGTGCTTCTTCAAACAGCAGGCGATGGGCGATGCTGTCCTGCCAGGACAGCTCATCATCACTGGGTTCCTCGCCGCTCAGCTGATCGTCTTCCAGCGCTTCAAGACTAAGCCGCATGCGTCCGTACAAAAGTTGCTGCGCCGGGGCACGCCAGTACTCGTTGAGTGCCCAGAGCGAGCACGCTTCTTGCGGCGCGTTTTCGGCTTCTGCCTGCGGCAGCGGCCTGTCATCGGGTCGTTCATGCAGCCCGGCAAAGGCAGCCTGATAGCTGAAAAGCCGCACATCACTACCATCGAAATAGCGCCGGTCAAATGGTTGCAACGGGTGTTTGACCTGCCAGGGCGCGGCTGTTTTCATCGCCTCCGAGCAGGCACTGTCGGCGCGCTCAAGTACCGCCATCAACTCGGCCAAAGGCGAGGCCGGGTTGCGCGGTTTGCCGTCCTGCACGCCTTCACCCAAATAGGAAAGATGCAGCTGCTCTCTGGCAGACATCAGCGTTTCCAGAAACAGATAGCGGTCATCATGGCGCTGGTCACGGTCGCCACGGCGACGCAGGCGGCTCATCAAGTCCAGCCCGCCATCATCGCTACTTCGCGGAAACTCGCCCTCGTTCAAACCCAGCACGGCGATAAAGCGAAACGGGATGGCGCGCTGCGGCACCATGCCGCTGAAGGTCACCCCGCCCAGCAGGAACGGCTGGCGCTCGGGCACCGCCTGCAAGGCCGCTTGCAGCCAGTCCGCCGCCACCCGGAAATGCAGCTGCGGGTCAAGCCCGGCCACCGCAGGCTCGTTGCGCAGCCCGGCAATGACGCGCTTGAGCGCCTGCCAGGCTTCCTGCGCGGCGGCATCCTGCGCATCCACGCGCAGCAATGCCTCGCAAAGCGCATCGAAATACTGTGCCCAATCGCTGGCCGGCAGGCTGCTATCGGCCAGCGTGAGCATTTTCCGTGCTTGTTGCAGCAGCGCATCCAGTGCGCCCAGCGCAGCCGTATCGCTCGCCCCCAGATGCGCCAGCGGCAGCATTTCCGTGCCATCGGGCAGCCTCAATACTTCGACCGCATCGCCACCGGCATCGCTGGCCAGATAGCCAGCCATCATCCGGTCCATGCCCCAGGCAAAGCCATGCTCGGCGATGGCCGGCACGCCAAAGCTGGCACGATGCACCGCATCCAGCGACCAAGCCACCCGCGATTGCGCCAGATGCTCGCCCAGGCTGTGCAGCGCCTCGGCATCCAGCCCGAAGCGGCGCATCACTTCCGGCAGGCTCAAAATATCCAGCACTTCGCTTGCTTGCAGCCGCGAGGCGGGCATTGAGAGCAGGCGCAAAAAGGCAGTAAACAGCGAATGCGTGGCCGACATCGGCACATCGGCGCTGTGGTAGGGCAGCGGCTCGGCGGGGTTGCCCGGCTCGCCAAACAGCGCCGGAATCAGTGGCAGATAGCGACGCATGTCCGGCGCCATCACCAGCATTTGTCCAGGCTCGATGCCACTGGCGCGCGCAGAGAGCATCGCATCGTGCAGAATTTCCAGCTCGCGCTGCGGGGTATGCGCCAGATGAATGCGCAGCGAAGCATCCTGTTTTTCCCGCGCCACGTCATCTGTCGGCAGCAGCAGCGCCTCATCCAGATGACGGATGCTCTGCTGCAAGCGCATCAGGCGATTGGGGGCTTCAAAGCGCTCATCATCCTGCCAGTGGCGGATGTCCTCACGCACCTCGCCTTCAAGCAGGCTGCTGAAAAAATGCTGCCCCAGCCTGCCCCAGCGCGCGAGCAATTCATACCGCGCCGGCCGCCACCAGTCGTTACCTTCAGCCGCAGCAATCAATGCATCTTCCTGCTGCCGCCAAAGATCGGCATGGCCATCTTCCAGCACGCCCCAGTAATCACGGCAGGGGTCGGGCAGATACAGCGCCACCAGCGCATGCCGGGCATAGGCGCGCAAAATGGCAAGCTCCGAAGGCGCAAGATGACTGGAGCCAAACACGTGCAATGCGGGCAAGGGCTGCCCAGTTCGCGTCTGCAATACGTGCTCCAGCCTTGTCAGGAGCTGCGCGCGATGCGTGCCCAGCTGCGCTACGGCATGCTGCCAAAGCGGCGCCAGAAGTTGCGATTCGTTCACCTGCCACTGCCCGCCCTGCCCCGCGGTGGCATAGCGATGCTGCCCCTGTCCCCAGGCATGCAGCCAGTCCGGGCGATACACCAGATAGCGCGAATACAGGCGCGCCAGACGGTCGGCCAGTTGATAACGGCGACGCGCACGCTCAGCGGCAGGCAGGGCTTCGTCCAGAAACGCCGCGATGCGCGGGTCATTCAGGCCCTTGACCTGCGCCGCATCACCCAGCCACTCGTGGAGATTCCAGCGCAGATGCTGGCGCTGCCAGCGCGGCAGGGACAGCGCGCGTTCGCCCAGCTGCGCCTGCGCCAGCCGGTCTATCCAGCTTGAAGGCAGCAGCACTTGCAGATTGGCAACAATGCCCTGCACGCCCATTTGCCGCGCCAGCGCCCCAGTCAGCCACTGCTTCATGCCCGGATGCGCGGCCAATACCGTCTGCGGCTGCAACGGGTCTTCATCGGCGGTGGCGGCCAGCAAATCACGCAGCGGCGCCAACAAGGCCTCCAGCCGCGAAGCACGATAGATCACCAGCCCGTGCTCATGCTCGGCAGGCGCAAAAACAGGCAGTTGGGAAGCAGCATGGGAACTCATGCTGATAATGATGCCGCAAGCCTGTCGCAAATCCTGCGATTTAAACTGGCCAGAGTTTCCAACCCATCACTTCATGTCATCCCCACCCCCTACCCGTGATATCGCGCTTTCAGCCCTGGCTCCACTGATCTGGGGCTCGACCTACTGGGTGACGGTGGCGTTTTTGCCCGCCGACCGCCCATTTACCGCCGCCGTGCTGCGCTGCCTGCCCGCAGGCATCTTGCTGCTGCTGTTTGCCCGCCACCTGCCCGCGCGCGGCGAATGGCCAAGGCTGGCGCTGCTGGCGTTTTTCAATATCGCCTGGTTTCAGGGCATGTTGTTCGTTTCTGCCTACCGCCTGCCGGGCGGTGTGGCCGCCATCCTCACTGCCACGCAAGTCTTGATGGTGCTGGCGCTGGGCTGGCTGCTGGGCAAGCAAGCCCCCTCGCGGCTGGCCTGGGGCTCGGCCATCGTGGGGATTGCCGGTGTGGCGTTATTGGTGCATTCGCCCAAAGCGGCGTTTGATGGCCTTGGCATTGCCGCCGCCCTGACGGGCGCCGCTGCTGTGGCATTGGGGCTGTATTTCTCCAAACACTGGCAAAGCACGCTGCCGGTGCTGGCCTTTACCGGCTGGCAGTTGCTGCTGGGCGGTACGATGTTGCTGCCGGTGGCACTGCTTACCGAACCCCTGCCGCAGCAATTGACTTGGCAAAACGTCGGCGGCTACCTGTACCTGTGCCTGTTCAGCTCGGTACTGGCCTATCTGCTGTTCTTCCGTGGCCTGCGTCGCCTGCCCTCTGCCCTGGTCGCTTCCCTTGGCCTGTTGAGCCCGGTCTGCGCTTTCGTGCTGGGCTGGCTGCTGCTTGGTCAAACCCTGGACGGCAAAGGCATCCTCGGCTTTGTACTGATACTTGCGGCCATCATCGGCGTGCAAAGGGCCACGCGCAGTAGCGGCTGAAAACCACTGCGCAGCCCTTGCTATCAGCGCCCTTCGCGCAAGGCTTTCAGCAGTTTTGTACCCGCCCGGCCATCTTGCGGCCAGCCAAGCCGTGCTTGTTCCTTGCTGATGGCTTCGCGGCTGGCACGCCCCAACATGCCATCCACTTTGCCGATATCGTGACCGCGCGCCAGCAGCAGACGTTGCAGTTCCATGCGTTCGTCACGGCCAAGGCCGGGGTCATCGGTCGGCCAGGCCTGCACCAGTCCCGGCTCACCGCGCAGTGCATTGGCAAGCAGCGCAATCGCCAGTGCATAGCTCTCGGCCGCGTTATAGCTGTAAATGGCGTCGTAGTTTTTGAAAACGATAAACGCCGGGCCATTGACACCCGTCGGCGCCAATACCGCTGCGCGGGTGTCCGCAGGTAGATTGATGGGTTTGCCATCGATGCGGACTATGCCCATCGCCTGCCATTGGCTCAAGGGTTTGCGCTGGGTTCTGCCCGCCAATGCCATATTGAAGCCACGCGGCAGCCGTACTTCATAGCCCCAGGGCTGGCCGCTGCGCCAGCCCGAGCGGCGCAGATAATTGGCAGTGGAGCCGAGCGCGTCGGGAATATTGCCAACCAAATCACGGCGGCCATCGCCGTCAAAATCCACGGCAATGCGGTTATAGGTGGAAGGCATGAACTGGGTATGGCCAAAAGCCCCAGCCCAGGAGCCTTTCAAATCCGCCGGCGCCACATCGCCGCGCTGGATGATTTTCAGCACTTCGAACAACTCGCTGCGGAAAAACGCCTGGCGGCGGCCAAAGCAGGCCAATGTGCCCAGTGACTGCTGCAACGAGCGCTGCCCAAAATTCTGCCCGTAATCGCTTTCCACGCCCCAGACTGCGACCACGGTGGCCGGGTCAACGCCGTAACGCGCCTCGACCTGGCGCAGCAAGTCGGCATGACTGGCAAGCCGCTCGCGCCCTTCGCGCACCCGGCGCGCATCCACCAGCATCGCCAGATAGTCCCAAAGCGGCGTGGAAAACTCCGGCTGGCGGTTCAAAAGCGGCAGCACGCTCATGTCCGGGGTGATGTGCATGGCATGGCGCTCGAAGGTCGCTGCATTCACGCCCGCAGCCGCAGCCGCAGGTTTCAGGCTCGCCATGCAGCGCGAAAACTGCGCGGCTTCTTCTGCACTTGCCGCAACCGGCGTGCTCTGCGCAGCAGCCAGCGGCATCCAGCCAGACAGCACGGCAAGGGCAATATGACGGCATAAACGGGACATGGGACTTCCTTCCAAAAACAGCCCGCCATCATGCCAGCGATGGCAGTACAAGGCCAATGCGCCGCAACCAATTGCATCGCGGCGTTCAGCGGCGCAGACTGGCAAGGTGTGCTGTCGTCCTCATCACGATGGAGTCTGCCTCATGTCCAAACCACAGCGCTTTGCCACACGCGCCACGCATGCAGGCCGGGAAGATTTTTCCTCGCTATGCGTACATGCCCCGCCACTGGATTTGTCCACCACTTATCCGCTGCAGGATTTGGCCAGCGGCACGGAAAGTTTCGATGCGCTGGTCGCCGGCGCAGCCAGTGCCAGCAACCCGATTTATGCCCGGCTTTGCAATCCCACCGTCGCCCGTACCGAGCGCGCCCTGGCAGAGCTTGAGGAAACCGAAGCCTGTGTTGCCTATGCCTCGGGGATGGCGGCCTTGACTGCCGTACTGCTGGCGCAAGCCGCCCACGGCCGTCATATGCTGGCAGTACGCCCGCTGTATGGCACCTCCGACCATCTGCTTGCCAGCGGCCTTTTGGGCATTGAGGTGGAGTTTGTCGAGCCTTGCGAAATCGAAGCGAAAAAGCGCGCAGAGACTTCGCTCATCATCATCGAAACCCCGGCCAATCCAACCCTTGACTTGGTGGATATCGCCGCAGTGGTCAAGGCCGCAGGCGAAGTGCCGGTGCTGGTGGATTCCACCTTTGCCACGCCGGTACTGCAATTGCCTGCACGGCTGGGCGCGCGCTTTGTCCTGCACAGCGCCACCAAGTTTCTGGCAGGTCATGGCGATGTCATCGCCGGCGTGGTGTGCTGCAATGAGGCCGATGCTGCCGCGCTGCGCACGGTACGCGCCGCGACTGGCGCCCTGCTGCATCCGCTGGCGGCCTATCTGCTGCATCGCGGCCTGCCCACGCTGGAGTTGCGGGTACGGCAGGCCGAAGCCAATGCCAAGACACTCGCCGAGCGGCTAGCGCAGCACCCTGCCATCAAGGCCGTGCATTACCCGGGGCTTGGCACGGTCAAAAACGCCGCACTTGTGCAAAGCCAGATGCAAGGCTCGGGCAGCCTGATGGCCTTCGAGCTGCATGGCGGCTTTGAAGCGGCCAGCCAGGTGATGCGCAAGGTGCAGCTGATTACCCCGGCCGTGAGCCTGGGCTCAGTGGACAGCCTGATCCAGCATCCAGCAGGGCTTACCCATCGCGTGGTGGACGAGAAGGTACAGCAGCAGCATGGCATCACGGCCGGACTGCTGCGGCTGTCGGTCGGCATCGAACATGTCGATGACCTGTGGCAGGACTTGGCCGCAGCGCTGGGTTAAGCCTTGTCACCTTGCCAACAGCTCGGCAATTGCACGCTGGTGGCGCGTAGCGCCAGTCCGGTTTTCTGCACGCTGCTTCAAAGTCTCACACCCGCAGCATATGTTGCCTGACACAGCTCGCCGCCCAGCCAGTAGCACAGCTCGGCCGGGTGCTGGGCGCGCCACAGGGCAAAGTCGGCGCGCATGCCGACCCGCAAGCGGCCACGGTCAGAAAGCCCCAGGGCACGGGCAGCTTCAATACTTGCGCCACGCAGGGCTTCTTCAGGCGTCAGGCGAAAATGCGTGCAGGCAAGCTGCATCGCCTGACGCAGTGACAGCAGTGGCGAGGTGCCGGGGTTGCAGTCGGTGGAGACGGCCATCGGCACGCCCGCTTTGCGCAAATCGGCAATCGGTGGCAGTTTGGTTTCACGCAGGACATGGAAGGCGCCGGGTAGCAGCACCGCCACGGTGCCGGCCTCACGCATCGCCTCCACGCTGGCGGCGCTGGTGTATTCGATATGGTCGGCGGAAAGGCCGCCAAACTCCGCCGCAATCGCCGCACCATTCAAATCGCTCAATTGGTCAGCGTGTAGTTTGACTGGCAAGCCCAGCGTGCGTGCGGCGCTGAACAGGCGCCGGGTTTGCTCGGGCGAAAAGCCGATGCCTTCGCAGAACGCATCCACCGCATCAATCAGGCCTCCGGCCTGCAAAATGGGCATCCATTCAATCACCCGGTCGATATATTCATCGGCGCGGCCCTGATATTCCGGCGGCAGTGCATGGGCGGCCAGATAGGTGGTGCGCACGCTGATGCCGCAGACCTCGCCAATGGCGCGGGCCACTTGCAGCATCTTGCGCTCGTTGTCCAGATCCAGCCCGTAGCCGGACTTGATTTCCAGGGTGGTCAGGCCATCGGCCATCAAGGCGCGCACCCGCGGCAGGCTCTCGGCCAGCAAGGCCTCGGGGCTGGCTGCGCGCACGGCCTTGACGCTGGAGATGATGCCGCCACCTGCGCGGGCGATTTCTTCATAGCTGCGGCCTTGCAGGCGCATTTCAAATTCGGCGGCGCGGTTGGCGGCGAACACCACATGGGTATGGCAGTCGATAAGCCCCGGCGTGACTAGCCCTGTGGTTTCCAGCACCACATCGAAGCTTTCGATGAAGTCTTCGGGCAACTCATCACGCTTGCCCACATGGGTGAGAACGCCATCACGCCAGGCCAGTGCGCCATCTTCAATCAGGCCATAACCATTTTCGGCATCCAGTGTGACCAGGGTGGGGCCGAGCAGCAGGCCATCGGATTGGGAGTTGTCCATCGTCATTGGATTGGGTTTGAGCGAGAATAAAAGGATGAACAGTATCCGCTATCAGCAAAACCGCTGGCACCTGCCAGGCATCGCCAACCTGCATTCGCACGCATTTCAACGCGCCATGGCCGGGATGGCCGAGCGTCAGGGCGATCCAAATGATTCCTTCTGGACCTGGCGCGAAACCATGTACGCCATGGCTGCACGCTTTTCACCAGAACATTTGCGCGCTGTCGCGGCGCAGTTGTATGTGGAAATGCTGGAGGCGGGCTTTACCCGCGTTTGCGAGTTCCACTATCTGCACCATGACCTGGATGGCCGCCCGTATGCAGAGCCTGCGGCGATGTCACAGGCGCTGATTGAGGCTGCCCAGCAAACCGGCATTCGCCTCACACTGCTGCCGGTACTGTATATGCAGGGCGGCTTCGATGGGCGCGCGCTTTCCGAGCGCCAGCGCCGTTTCGGCCACACGCTGGAAGCCTATCTGCGCCTGTTCCATCACCTGCACACACAGCAGAACCCGATGCTGCGGGTCGGCTGCGCACTGCACAGCCTGCGCGCGGTCGCGCCTGATGCCATGCGCGAAGTGCTGGCCGCACTGCCGCGCCAGACCCCGGTGCATATCCATATCGCCGAGCAGCAGGCCGAGGTGGATGAATGCCTGGCCCTGCGCGGCGCGCGGCCGGTGCAGTGGTTGCTGGACAATGCCGAAGTTGACCAGCACTGGACCCTGGTGCATGCCACCCATCTCAATGCTGCGGAAGTCTCTGCCATTGCGCAAAGCCAGGCGGTGGTGGCGATTTGCACCACCACCGAAGCCAATCTGGGCGATGGCCTGTTCCCGCTGCGCGACTATCTGGATGCCGGTGGTCGCTGGGGCGTGGGTTCGGATTCGCATGTTTCGGTATCGCCCGTGGAAGAATTGCGCTGGCTGGAATACGGCCAGCGGCTGATTCGCCAGCGCCGCAATATCGCCTCAAGCCTTGAATGCCCAAGCGTCGGCCAGACCCTGCTGCAAGGCGTGTGGGAAAGCGCCGCCAGCTCCACCGGCTTTTTCGCCTGCGATGACCATATTGAGCTGGATGCGGACATCCCGGCATTGATTGGCGCAACCGAACAGGACATTGCCGACCGCTGGCTGTTCGCCGGCAACCGCAATGCCATCAAGACCGTGCAAATGGCAGACAAGGTGTTAGTGCGCGATGGCGTGCATATCGCCCGGGAAACAATCGTCGTCAATTACCGCAAGGCGGTTGCCGAGCTTTTGGCTGGCTGAATCCACTTCACATGCTGCACCGCAGCTTTCACAAAGCATAAAAGACTGGCTATAAGGCGGCCTTGTGCTGTCTAACGGAGAACCCCCATGCGCAAATCACTTTTTACTCTGGCCTTGGTATTGGCTGCCCTGCCCTTTGCCAGCACGGCGCAAAGCAATAATCCGCTGCTTGGCAAGTGGACCACGCTGGATGATGAAACCGGCAGAGCCATGACCGTGGTGGAAATCTACCCGGCGCAGAACGGCACACTGGCAGCCAGAATCGTGGAGAACATTGCCGCGCCGCCGACCTGCAGCAAGTGCAGCGGCAGCAACAAGGGCAAGTCCATCATCGGCATGCCGGTACTCTGGAATATCCGCAACGAGAATGGCAGCTGGGGCGGTGGCAACGGCCTCAAACCCTCTACCGGCGATACCTTCCGGGTGCGCTCGGTCGAGGTCGCTGAAAACGGCACCCGGCTGCGGGTGACCGGCTGCAAGGGGCCGTTCTGTCGCACCGCCACCTGGCAGCGCCGCGAATGATCGGCTGACAAGATTTTTTGAGTTTCAGGGTGGGTCAATGCCCGCCCTGTGTTTTTCAGCCCAGTACCGGGGCAGCTTCAGCCGATTGTTCGGCAGGCTGGATATCGACGGCAAGTTCGTCTTCTTTCACGCCGATTTCCACGCGGCCGCCGCGGGCAAGGCGGCCAAACAGGATTTCGTCGGCCAGAAGGCGCTTGACCTTGTTCTGAATCACTCTTGCCATCGGCCTTGCGCCCATCAATGGGTCGAAGCCATTTTTCGCCAGCCATTCGCGCGCCTCGGCGGTGGCCGAGAGCACCACCTGTTTTTCGTGCAAGCGGGTTTCCAGCTCAATCAGGAACTTGTCCACCACCCGCAGGATATGTTCAAAGCCCAGCGGCTGGAATTGCACGATGGCATCCAGACGGTTGCGGAACTCAGGGCTGAAGCTGTTGCGAATCACCTCCATCGCATCGCTTGAGTGATCCTGACGGGTAAAGCCGATGCTGCGCCGCGCGGCCTGACTTGCCCCGGCATTGGTGGTCATTACCACAATCACGTTGCGGAAGTTGGCTTCACGGCCATTGGTATCGGTCAGCGCACCGCGATCCATCACTTGCAGCAGGATATTGAAAATGTCCGGGTGGGCTTTTTCCACCTCATCCAGCAGCAGGACGCAATGCGGGGTTTTGGTGATTTTCTCGGTCAAAAGCCCGCCCTGGTCGTGGCCGACATAGCCCGGCGGTGCGCCGATCAGGCGGCTAACCGAGTGCGCCTCCATATATTCGCTCATGTCAAAGCGCACCAGCTCGATGCCCAGCTGCATTGCCAACTGCCGGGTGACTTCGGTTTTACCCACGCCGGTGGGCCCGGCAAACAGGAAGCTGCCGATGGGCTTGTCCGGGTTGCCAAGCCCGGAGCGCGAGAGCTTGATAGCCGAAGCCAGTGATTCGATGGCCGGATCCTGGCCAAAAATCACCATCTTCAAATTGCGCTCCAGATTTTTGAGCACATCCTTGTCGCTGGCGCTGACCTGTCGTGCCGGGATACGCGCCATCTTGGCGACAATCGCCTCGATTTCCTCGACATCAATCAGTTGCTTGCGCTTGTCCTCGTCCAGCAACCGCTGCCGGGCACCGGCCTCGTCGATGACATCAATCGCCTTGTCCGGCAGCAGCCGGTCGGGAATATGCTTGACCGACAAGTCCACCGCAGCCTGGATGGCATCTTCGGCATAGCGCACCGCATGGTGTTCTTCGTACTTTGCAGCCAGCCCGCGCAGGATTTCTACCGCCTCTCCGACGGTCGGCTCGACCACGTCGATTTTCTGGAAGCGCCGCGCCAGCGCACGGTCTTTTTCAAAGATGCCGCGATATTCCTGGAAGGTGGTGGAGCCAATGCAGCGCAGCTCGCCCGAAGCCAGCACCGGCTTGATGAGATTGCTGGCATCCATGGTGCCACCACTGGTGGCACCAGCGCCGATGATGGTATGGATTTCGTCGATGAACAGGATGGAGTTCGGCACTTCTTTCAGCGCCTTCAATACCGCTTTCAGGCGTTTTTCAAAATCGCCACGATATTTGCTGCCAGCCAGCAACGCGCCCATGTCCAGCGCATACACCTGGGCGTCTTGCAAAACTTCAGGCACCTGGCCTTCGACAATGCGCCTGGCCAGCCCTTCGGCCAGCGCGGTCTTGCCGACACCGGCCTCGCCCACATACAGCGGGTTGTTCTTGCGGCGACGGCATAGCACTTGGATGGTGCGTTCGATTTCTTCGCCACGCCCCACCAGTGGGTCAATCCGGCCCTCGCGCGCAGCCTGGTTGAGGTCGG
Source organism: Lysobacteraceae bacterium NML95-0200 (assembly GCA_002798255.1). Taxonomy (GTDB): domain Bacteria; phylum Pseudomonadota; class Gammaproteobacteria; order Xanthomonadales; family Xanthomonadaceae; genus Solilutibacter. The sequence continues at coordinate 35,645 of NWQQ01000018.1, read as the reverse complement.
TGGTGTATTCGCCAAGCGGGTCGGATTTGGAGGCTTTTTCGGACTGGGCAGGCGGCGCTTCCTCGCCAACGCTGACCGGCTCGCCAGATTCCAGCTTGGAAACGCCATGCGAAATGAAATTCACCACATCCAGCCGGGTAATGTCCTGCTGGTCAAGCAGGTATGCCGCCAGCGAATCCTTCTCGCCAAAAATCGACACCAGCACATTGGCGCCGGTGACTTCCTTTTTGCCCGATGACTGCACGTGATACACCGCGCGCTGCAAGACCCGCTGAAAGCCCAGTGTCGGCTGGGTATCGCGGCCATCATCACCGGGCAGCACCGCCACCGACTCACCGATGGCGCGCTCAAGCTCGGTGCGCAACCGGGCATAGTCCGCCGCACAGGCATTGAGCACTTCGCGTGCATCGGCATCCTCCAGCAAGGCCAGCAGCAAGTGCTCGACTGTCATGAATTCATGACGTGCCAGGCGTGCAAGCTGGTACGAACGGTGGATGCTTTGTTCAAGTTCCTTGGAAAACATGGCGGTAATCCTGCTAATCGCTCAAGCTGCGATATGGGGACGAACCTAGGCTTTTTCCATTGCGCACAGAAGCGGGTGCTGGTGCTTGCGTGCAAATCCGTTCACCTGTGCCACCTTGGTTTCGGCCACTTCCCGGCTATACACCCCGCAAATGCCACGCCCACGGGTATGCACATGCAGCATCACCTGGGTGGCTTGTTCCTCGCCCATGCCGAAATAGCGCATCAGCACGTCCACCACGAAATCCATCGGTGTGTAATCGTCATTGAGCAGCATCACGGTGTACATCGGCGGGCGCTCAAGCCGCGGCGGCGCAGCCTCTACCGTGGTGCCGTGATGGTGCTCGCGCTCGTGTTCATGACCTGACATGGCGGGGGATTATAGAGCTTTCATTGCCACTGGCCGCGAATGGTAGTGCAGCTGCTGTTGATTTTTGCCCTGTTCTGGCGCGCCGAGTACCGCAGCGACCAATGGAAGAAGGCAGGGCATGTTTGAGTGCAAGCGAGTTTGCCCTGCCGCCATTGGGCGCGAGGAACGCAGGGGACTTCGCATAGCGAAGCGCGTCAGCCAGGGCAGTTTCTTTGCCCGCTTTCTTTTTGAAAGAAAGTGGGTGCGCTGCCGGGCGCAATCCCGGCACTGAAACACTACCGAAAGCAAATTGCTTGACTCATCAGGCTCAGAGAGCATCGCGAATGGACGCATTCACCTGCCAACCGCGATAATGGCCGCCTCCCCATACGCTTTACCCACCATGACGCATCGCCAAGACCGCTTTTGGCAGCCCGATGTCACCGTTGCCACCGTGGTGGTCAAGGACGGCAAGCTGCTGTGCGTGGAAGAAACCGCAGGTGGCCGCGAACTGGTCATCAACCAGCCCGCCGGACATCTGGAGCCGGATGAAAGCCTGCTGGAAGCAGCGGTGCGCGAGGCGCGCGAGGAAACCGGCTGGGATATCCGCCTGACCGGCTTTATCGGCGCCTACCAGTGGAAAGCGCCGGAAACCGGCCGTCACTACCTGCGCTTTGCCTTCTGCGGCGAGGCGCTGGCCTTTGACGAAAGCCGCCAGCTCGATGAGGGCATCGTCCGCGCGGTGTGGTGGACGCCGCAAGAATTGCAGGCGCTCACACCCCGCCATCGCAGCCCGCTGGTCTGGCAAGTGGTGGCCGACTGGCAGGCCGGGCGGGTATATCCGCTATCACTGATGACGCAGCTTTCATGAGCCAGGCGCGCACCATCGTTGGTCTGTCCGGGGGGGTGGACTCCTCGGTTGCCGCCTTGCTGCTGCAACGCGCCGGCGAGCCGCTGGCCGGGCTGTTCATGCAGAACTGGGCCGATGATGGCAGCAGCGAATGTCGCGCCGAGGATGACCGTCGCGATGCAGTGGCGGTCGCAGGCAAGCTCGGCATTCCCATCCATTTCCGCGATTTTTCAAAAGAATATTGGGATGGGGTATTCAGGCATTTCCTCAACGAATACGCTGCCGGACGCACGCCGAACCCGGACGTGCTGTGCAACCGCGAAGTCAAGTTCAAGCATTTTCTGGATGCCGCCCATGCATTGGGGGCGGAATTCATCGCCACCGGCCATTATGCGCGCACCGATTGCGTCGATGGCCGCTACCGGCTGCTGCGCGGCATGGATCGCAGCAAAGACCAGAGTTATTTCCTGCATCAGCTGGGGCAGAAGCAGCTGGCCGCCACCCGTTTTCCGGTCGGTGAGCTGCCCAAGACCCAGGTACGCCGCCTCGCCGCAGAAGCCGGTTTTGTCACCGCAGAAAAGAAAGACTCCACCGGCATCTGTTTTATTGGCGAGCGTGACTTCCGCAGCTTTCTTGGCCAGTACCTGCCGATGCAGCCGGGCGAGGTACATGCGGTGGACGGCAGCGTGCTGGCGCAGCATGAGGGCGTGTTTTTCCATACCATCGGCCAGCGCGGCGGCCTTGCCATCGGTGGCGTGAAAGGCCGCCCGGCATTGCCCTGGTATGTGGTGGGCAAGGATGTCGCCCGCAATATCCTGTTTGTTGACCAGGGTGTGGACAGCCCCTGGCTGATGTCGCAGCAGCTGCTCTCAGAACCCGCCCACTGGATTGCCGGCGCGCCCCCTGCCCGGCAGTTCCGCTGCACGGCGCAAACTCGTTACCGTCAGGCCGACCAGGACTGCGATGTGAGCGTGCGCGATGATGGCAGCCTGCGGGTGACTTTCGACCAACCGCAGCGCGCGGTCACACCGGGGCAATCACTGGTGCTTTATCTTGGGCAAGAATGCCTGGGCGGTGCGGTGATTGCCGCCTGCGATGCGCCACTGGAGCGCGAGAACTTCAATACCCTGCTCACACAAGGAAATCTCTGCACGCATGAATGCTGATTTGATGCCCTCCCGCGTACTGGCGCTTGCCGGGATTTTGCTATCACTCAAGGAAGTGCGGCATCTGGCCGAAAACGGCCGGGTTGACCAAAGCCATCTGGGCACCGCCATCGACAGCGTGTTCCGGCTGGAGGCCGACTCCACCGCCGATGTCTATGGCGGCATCCGTGCGCTTGATTCCGGTCTGCGCAGCCTGCACGACTATCTGCATGGCGCCCTGCCCGACCCGCAACTGCCGCGGCTGGCGCTTTCGGTCTTGCAGCTGGAGCGCAGCTTCGAGCGCAGCCCGGAATCCATCGACATGGTGCGCCGGGAAATCAGCCGCCTTGCGCCACAGGCACAGAACGATGGCAGCACTCACCCAGATATCCTGCGCGAATTGGGTGGCTTGTATGCCAGGGCACTGAGTCCATTGCGCCCCAAGGTCATGGTGCAGGGCAATCCGCATTATCTGGGGCGCAATGATGTGGTCACCGACATCCGCGCCCTGCTGCTGGCCGCGGTTCGCTCGGCGATGTTGTGGCGGCAAATGGGCGGCACGCAATGGGATTTCCTTCTCCAGCGCAGCGCGATGAAGCGCGCCGTAACCGACCTGCTGGCTGCCGCCTGAGCCGCGAGCCATGAACAACTACGGACGCTACCAATGGCTGCTGTTTGTTGCCGTAGCCGCCATCATCATCATGCCGTTTTGGATGCTGCGAGAAATGAATCAGCGCATCCAGGACGCCGAGCAGGCGCTTACCGATGGCAGCCGCACCGATGCTGCCTTGAGCCGGCTGCTTTATGAGGCGCGCAATCTGGAATCAGCCGCTGCCAGTGTTGTCGCCGGCGTGGACAATGCACAGATGCGCAGCCGGATTGCCAAGAGCATGGCCAATATCCCGGTACTGGTGCGCGAGCTGAGTGAACAAAGCGATGCGCTGGGCATACAGCAACAACTGCGCATCGGCAATCTGCAAGGGCGTCTTGAGCAGCGCCTGGACATCAGCCAGCGCATCGTGCAAAGCACCGACAACCAAGAGCGCCAGCGCCTGTTGGCGATGATGGCCGATGAAATGGCCATGCACAGCATCGCCAACGAGGTACGCAAGGAAAGCCGGCAGCTTTTCATGAGCCAGTCCCGAGAGACTGAAAAACTGCACACCCGCGGCCAGCGCATTTCGCTTATCAGCATGCTGGTGCAGCTTGCCTTGCTGATGGCGCTGCTGTGGATGCTACGCCGCCAGCAGGCCAGCCGTGAAAACGCCGAGCGCGCGCTGATGGCCGCCAACGCCCGCGCGCTTGCCGTGGTGCAAGCCATCCGCGAGCCCATCGCCCTGCTCGATGGCGAGCAGCGCATAGTGATGCACAACACCGCTTTTGCCGAGCTATACGGCCACGCTGACACCACGCACGCCAATATGGACGGACAGCCCATCAGCCAGATTGGCGATGGCGCCTGGGCGGGCCGGGAAATCCTCCAGCGCCTGCGCGATGTACTGAGCCGTGATCGCGAGCTATGGGATTTCGAGCTCCGGCAAACCACCCGCGACGGCATCGAGCGCACCATGCTGCTCAATGCCTGCCGCATGTCCCTGCCCGATCATCAGCAGCAAGTCACGCTGCTGACCTTGAGCGATATCAGCCCTCACAAGGCCGCAGAGACCGAAATCTCCGAGCTCAACCAGCAGCTACAAGGCAAAATTGAGCAGATTTCCGATGTCAACCGCGAGCTGGAAGCCTTCAGCTATTCGGTCAGCCACGACCTGCGCTCGCCACTGCGGCATATCTCCGGCTTTGCCGAAAAGCTGGGCAAACAGCTGGGGGATGGCGCCGATGACAAGAGCCGCCATTACCTGCAGGTCATTGACAGCTCCGCCAAACGCATGGCCACACTGATTGATGACCTGCTGGTGTATTCGCGCCTGGGGCGCAGCGCACTGCGCCTGCAACCTGTGGACATGCAGTCGATGGTGGAAGAAACCCGCGCCCTGCTCGATGCCAATGCCCAGAACGAAACCCCGGGGCGGCATATTGAATGGAACATCAAGGCGCTGCCGATGGTGATTGCCGATGAAAACATGATGCGCCAAGTGTGGAGCAACCTGCTGGGCAATGCAGTCAAATACAGCGCCCCGCGCGCAATCAGCCGCATCCAGGTCAGCCACCAGCGGCTTGCCGATGGCAGCCACGAGTTCAGCGTGCGCGATAACGGCGTGGGCTTTGACATGGCCTATGCCAGCAAACTGTTTGGCGTTTTCCAGCGCATGCACAAGCCCAGCGAATTTCCCGGCACCGGCATCGGCCTTGCCAATGTGCAGCGCGTGCTGCTGCGCCACGGCGGCCAAATCAGTGCCGAGGCCGCCCCGGACCAGGGCGCCACCTTCCGCTTTACCCTGCCATCCCTGCTTGATGGCAGCCCCGCATCCTGATTTACCCGAAACGACATGAAAGACATTCGCCCCATTTTACTGGCCGAAGACAGCCCCGCCGATGCGGAAATGGCCATTGATGCCCTGCGCGAAGCCAATCTCGCCAACCCGATTGTGCACGTCGAAGACGGCGTAGAAGTGATGGACTACCTGCTGCGCCGCGGCCAGTTTGCAGGGCGCGAGCCGGGCGAGCCTGCAGTCTTGCTGCTGGATATCAAAATGCCGCGCATGGACGGGCTGGAAGTGCTGCAACAGCTGCGCGAAAACGAACAATTCAAAGCCCTGCCAGTGGTCATCCTGTCCTCCTCGCGCGAAGAGTCCGACCTTGCCCGCAGCTGGAATCTGGGCGTGAATGCCTATGTGGTGAAGCCGGTGGACATCATGCAGTTTTTTGAAGCGGTCAAAACCCTGGGGCGCTTCTGGGCGGTGTTCAACCAGTCACCCGAGCAACGCTAAATGCCGCCGGTCAAGCCCATCCGCATCCTGCTAGTTGAAGACAACAGCACCGATGCCGAACTCATCGGCTTTGAGCTGGAGGATGCCGGCATCCACTGCGAACTGGTACGGGTGGAGCTGCGCCAGGAGCTTGAAGCTGCCCTCAAACAACAGGACTGGACACTGGCCATCTGCGACTCGCGCCTGCCGGGTCTTGGTGGCGAGGACGCCTTTGCCCTGATTCGGCAAACCCTGCCGCAACTGCCGGTACTGTTCTGCACCGGCGGCGAAACCGACTCCGAAAGCCCACTGGCTACCGCCATCAGCCAGGCGCATGGCCATATCAGCAAAGACTGCCTGAGCGAGCTCGTGCCTGCCATCTTGAAACTCGGACTTTACACCTAGCAAAATTCGGCATTAAAAGTTACTTCATCTCTGGAATGTTTTAGGCTTTATGTTGAGCATGCAAAACATGCAGCCAGGATACATCCACAACCGCTATGTGGACGCGCTTGGTTGTAGCTACATCGCCGCAGGGCAATGATTTGCCATGTGTACTTTAACGAAGTGAACCAATGCTCGTTGAGGCGCTCATCACGGAGTTTGCCATTGAAGCTTTCGATATCAGCCTTCCAGACGCGATGCGCAAGTGCCGGATGCCACATCACCGCCCAAGCCCCATATAAATAAAGCCATCACGTACCGCAAAAGGTGCGGTAGCCCGGTTGCGGGGTATCCGGCAAACATTGCCAGTGGCGCTCGGCGCTGTAGTCAAACGGTTTTTGCAAGGCGGCCAGCAGGGTGTTGAAAGGCTGCATGTCGCCCGCTTCGGCGGCGCTCAGCACCGCTTCCACGCGGTGGTTGCGCGGGATGAGGAAGGGGTTGTGCGCCTGCATCAAGGCGGCGATGTCTACCCTGCTTTGCGCCTGTTCGGCCAGCCGCGCCTGCCAGCGGGTGTGCCATTGGGCAAAGGCCGGGTCGGCAAACAGGGCGTGCGTGCCATCAAGATACGCGCCGTCGGCATCAAGCATGTCCAGCGTCAGGCGCACAAAGGCATTGCTGTAATCGGCCGCCTTGGCCTGCATGCGTTGCAGCAAGTCATCCAGCAAGGCGGCATCGGTTTCTTGCGGCTCGAAAATGCCGAGTTTGCGTGCCATGCCCTGCTGGTAATGCTGGTTGAAGAGCGGCGCAAACTGCCGCAACTCTGCATTGGCGATGTCGATGGCGGTTTTTTCATCCGCATCCAGCAAGGGCAGCAGCGCCTCGGCCAGCCGCGCCAGATTCCATTGCGCGATGGGCGGCTGGTTTTCATAGCGGTAGCGGCCGTCGCGGTCGATGGCGCTGAACACCGTGACCGAGTCGTAGGCATCCATAAAGGCGCAGGGGCCATAGTCGATGGTCAGGCCTGGGATGGACATATTGTCGGTATTCATCACCCCGTGGATAAAGCCCACCTGCTGCCAGCGCGCCAGCAGCGCCGCCTGCCGGGTGATTACTGCCTGCAATAAAGCCGGATAGGGATTGGCCGGATTTTCTGCCAGCACTTTAGGAAAATGCCGCTGCAAGGCGTAATCGGCCAGGGCGCGGATATTCGCCATATCCCCCGTGGCGGCGGCAAATTCAAACGTGCCCGCGCGCAGATGGCTTTGCGCGGTGCGGGTCAGCACCGCGCCGGGCAATAATCGCTCGCGGCGAATCATCTCGCCCGTGGTCACCACGGCCAGGCTGCGTGTGGTGGGAATGCCGAGCGCGTGCATGGCCTCGCTAATCAGGTATTCGCGCAGCATCGGCGCCAGTGCCGCCTTGCCATCGCCCCGGCGAGAATATGGCGTTGGCCCGCTGCCCTTGAGTTGAATATCAATCCGTGCCCCGCCCGGCGTGGTTTGCTCGCCCAACAGCAGCGCGCGGCCATCACCCAACATAGTGAAATGCCCGAACTGGTGCCCGGCATAGGCTTGCGCAATGGGCTGGGCGTGGGGTGGAAAGCGGTTGCCAGAAAATACTTGTGCGGCTTCTTGCGGGTCGATGGCGGCATCGGCATCGGCCAGCAAACCCAAATCCCGAGCCAGCGCGGTATTGAACAGCACGGTTTCAGGCTCGGGGAAATCAGCCGGTTCTGCCTGCGAATAAAACACCGGCGGCAGGGTTTTATAGGTGTGGGAAAGATTCCAGTTCAATGCAGGGGTGTTCATGGGGCGCTCAAAAATCCATCATTTTGCGTAAGGTATTGCCATTGCGCGTGGTCAGCACCTGGCCAAGTTTCTTTTCCAAAAACGCATTGCTTAAGGCGCTGCGCGAAGCATCGCCGGGAATGTACAGATAGGCCGCCTGCGGAAAAATCGCCAGTTGTTCCTCGCCATAATCCTGCGCGCTCAAAGCTTGCGGGTCGGAAAGCGGCGTATTGCACAGCGTGTAAAACACCCGTTTTTCATCATAGGCGCTGCCTGAAAACGGATTTTGCTCCAGTATTTCCTGCAATTGCGCTGGAGTTTTAACAATGACCGGCAAATCCACCTGCAAATGGGCTTTCAGCAGCAACTGAATGCGCGCAGCCACGGTCGCCGTATCCCAATCCGTTTGCAGCGCGATATTGCCGCTCTGTATCCAGGTGCGCACATCGCCAAAACCGTTGCCGCCCAGCACCTGGCGCACATCGGCCATCTTCACGGCGTTCTTGCCGCGGGGCATCACCCCGCGCAAAAAGGCAACAAAATCATGCATGGGTGTCTCCGGTGTGATGGAATGAAGGCGGCTTTTATTCGTTGTCAAAATGGTAGTAGAGAATGTTGCTCCATGCATTGATGCCTAGCAGATCCCACATGACCTACCTGATTGCTTTGGCTTCTCGGCCTGGCTGCTCCGTTTGCGTTTTCTCTTGGCGGCCAAACAGGCGAGAGAAAAAGCTTTTCGTCTGAGAGGGCGGCTGTTGGGCGGCGACTTCGAGTTGCTCGGCTTCGCGCTTCATGTCACCCAGCTCTGCCAGCCAGATGTTCGTCAATGTTCAGGATTTCCCGCTCAAACAATTCCTGGTTCTGCACTTCAAGGGCAGTCGGCTCCAGCTCGTAAATTTCGCCGCACTCCAAAATCGCGTATCGCAGCCGATTTTTCTCCAGAAACGCTTCGGCGTCCCGAATCTGCCGCTGCAATTCGACCGAGTCGAAGATATTTGCGGCTGCAAGCTGCTTTAAAAAAGGCAAAGAGTCCCCCCGCCCCCGCTTCAAATTCTCCCTGAATGGCGACGGAGTGCAAGTAATCCCAGATGATGGAGTGAGAAAGGCGGTCGTTCTGGCTGACCAGTATTTTATAGACCAACGGAATGTCGTAGCCGTATTCGCCCAGGCCGTAGATTTTGTCGCCGGCTTGGCGTTCGCCCTGGGTCCGGTCAAAATCGATGGCATAAAGATAGCTTCGGTTGGCCATATGCGTTGCTCCTGCGCAGGTGTGGTAGTTCGCCCGTAGTATAAGCCTGTGTTGCAGTGCAATCGCATTGGCGGAAATGGCTTTTTTTTAAGCACCTGCTGCAAGTGGCAAGAAAATATTTCAAGGGCGCGCCACCAGCATTTTCCCCGGAAAATCCGGAATAATAATTCCGTCCATACGAATATTTAATTCTATCCTTTTAAAAAAGTATTGAGGCGGTACAAATGCACCGGCTTTACCGGCGCGCGCTGGATGATGCCCTTGGCTTCGAGATCAAGCTGAACCGCTTTCAGCCACCAGCCCGCGGTGGCGCCGCCGGGAAACAGCGCTTGCGGCAGTTTCGGCAAAAGCGCCTCTTTGGCCTGCGCTACCGTGATGCCCGACGGCTCGGGCAGAAGTACCGCCAGCAAAGCTTCGCGCATGGCCAGGTATTCGCGCGATCCACGCGGGCGGTTTTGCCCGGTGTGTTGATGTTTTCGATGTCGATTTTGTCGTCAGACATGCAGCTTCTCCTTGATGGTAATGGGCGGATTTTTGAAGCCCATGGCCGCCCACGCGCCCAACAGCTTGGCGTAGAACCCCAGCGATTGTTTGCGCAGATTGGGCAAGTCGTCGGGCAGCGCCGAAGTGTCGGCCAGGTCGCTCGTCATGGTGCGCATTTGCGGCTTGGGGCGGGAAGCCGCCGTCCACAGATGCAGGTAAATATCCAGCCAGTGCGCGCCCTTGAGCTCCATGAACATGGGCGTATTGCAGCAGGTGGCGACCACGCGCCGGGTGCCCGCGTCGTCCGTCAGGCGAAATTCGGCCAGCCGCTCAAAGCCCTCCACAAAGCGCACGCGGTCTTTGCGATACAGGGCGGTTGCCGTTGCGCCCAGAGGGGTGAGCAGGTTCTGCGCCTGCGGAAGCGTCGCCAAACGCCCGGCGGCGGCGCGGCAGCTGTTGCACAAGCATTCGGTCACCATAAACGGCGCGCCTATCACTTCCATACGCGTCTGGCCGCAGCGGCAGGCCAGCGGGGTGGATGGGGTCATGGATGCTTCTCCTTCTGTGTCAAAGGCTGCCTCAAACAGCTTCAGGCAGCCGCTGCCGCCAATACGGACGGCGTCAACCAACGGCGCGGGCGAAATGGGCCAGCTGGTCTTGGTACGCCTTGATGAACGCCGGGCGGGCGCTGGCGCGGGTCACGTAGTCGCGGCAGGCGGGGTGGTTTTTCAAGCCGCCCAAATGGCCGACCAGGCGCAGCACGTCGCTCATGGCGATGTCGGCAATCGAAAAATCCTCGCCCAGCCATTGCCGCCCGGCCAATACCGCTTCCATGCTGTCCAGACGGCGGTCGCGCCGCTTTTCCAGCGCCGCCAGCCAGCCAGGCTCGTTTTGCACCCGGTTGAAATGGAAATACACCCAGGGCAGGGTTTCCATTTCCACCGAATTGAAGGCGGCAAACAGCCAGCTGATGGCCTGCGCGCGGGCAGTGGCTGCACGCGGCAGCAGGCGTTCGCTCAACTCTCCCAGGTGCAGCAAAATGGCGCCGCTTTCAAACAGCTCGACCTCGCCATCACGGAAAAAAGGCACTTGCCCGAAGGGCTGCTGCGCCAGATGGCGGCGCGGCTCGAAAGGCACGCTCTCTACCCGATAGGGCAGCGCCGCTTCTTCCAGCGCCCAGCGGATGCGGATGTCGCGCACAAAGCCGTGGGCAAACTCCGGCGCGCGGTCGAAGGTGAAAAGCGTCATCATGTCGTGTCTCCCAAGTGGATGCGCCTGCGGCGCAAGAGCGGCCATCCTGCCGCAAATCGCGGCGCGGTATTTGTCACGGATTGCGCGCGGGCACAGAAAGCAGGTTTTTTCCGGCCATATTCCGGGGGTTTCACAAATCAAAGCCTGCGAATCATGATGCAGTCTTGTTCATTTTCGCGGGCAACTTCAAAACCCAGTTTTTCATACATGCGCAGCGCAGGATTGGCCTTTTGAACCGATAATGAAACCTGCCTGTATCCCCGCCCTTTCAAAGTCAAAAGGATTTGCTTCATAAGCGCCGTGCCGATACCCAAATTTCTGTATTCCTTGAAAAGCGAAATGGAAAGGGACGGGGTTTCATCATCAATATGGGCGAAATCATGGATGATGCGCGTCCATACCGCCCCTACCACCCTGCCCTCAACCTCCTCCACATAACAGACATCATCTTTTTTGCCAAAATCCGCAACATATTTCTGCAAATCAGGGTGCTTTACAATATCTCTGGGCGGCGCTTGCACCCCTTCAGGAATGAAAATCGCCTCATACAGAAATTCATTCAAAAGATTGATTTCGCAAGGCCTTAATTCTCTTATTTCATAAATCATGCCAGCCCCCGCTTGCGTCATTTTTAATGAAACAAATTCATTTTGAAACAGGCATGCAGTGGATTTGGCATCTTCAAATCAGCGCGCGGCTGCCTGAAGCGCTTTCAGGCAGTCCCAGCAACGTCTGCCGCAATACCGCATAAGACCGATGACACCGACCTTTGCCAATCGCCAAGCCGCGCTACAAGCCCTTGCGCATGATGCGCCGCGCCAGCGCGGGCGAGAGGCGCTGGATCAGCGCCAGCAGGCGGGTTTTGCCGCCCAACACCTCATGGCGGCCGGCCGCGAAAGCGCGCCAGAACTCGGCGGCCAGTGCATCAGGGCTGATCTTGCCCTTGCCACGGCCTTGGGTCATGGCGGTATCCACCAAGGGCGGCAACAGCTCGAACACTTGCACCGGCGTGCCTTCCAGCTGCCAGCGCAGGGTTTGCGAAAAACTGTGTAACGCGGCCTTGCTGGCGCAATAGATGCTGGCCGCTTCCTTGGGCACGATCGCCAGTCCCGAGGAGACATTGACGATGGCCGCCTGCGGCTGGCGCAGCAGCGCGGGCAGAAACGCATGGGTCAGCAGCACTGGCGCGGCCAGATTGGTTTCAAGCTCGTGGCGGATGTCGGCCGGGCTCTGCTCCAGCAAGGGGCGGTTGATCTGGATGCCGGCGTTATTGACCAGGATGGAAATATCGCCATGCGCCTGCAACAGCCGCGCGCGGTCGGCAGGCTGGGTGATGTCAGCCACTGCCGTTTGCGCGCCGGGCAAGGCGCGCGCCGCTTCGGCCAGGGCATCGGCGCGGCGGCCTACCAGCACCACCGAGTTGCCCGCGGCATGGAAGCGCTTGGCCAACGCCAGCCCGATGCCGCTGGCGCCGCCGGTGATCAGCACTTTGTGGCCGGATGTGTTCATGGGTTTGCTCCTTGCGATGAAGCGTGGTCAAGATGCCGCTGGCGCAGCCACAGAAACAGCGGCAGCGCCAATGACACGCCGATAACCAACCCCAGCAGGGCCAGCGGCCCATGCCGCATGCCAATGCGGCGGCTTTCGGCCAGCACAAAGGCGATCAGCGCCAAAGCCGATACCACGACATCCGCCCAGGCAAAAGCCGACAGCCGGTCGGCCTGAATTTGCTGCCACATCAGCGGCAAGTGCAGGCCGTGTTCGGCCAGCCAGGGGATGAACTGTGCCAGCGGCAAGGCGGTGCCGATCAGGCACAGGGCAAGGTATAGGCGTTGCATGCGGGGTCTGGCGCTCCTTGGGAGGTATGGGCGTTCAAAAACTGAACATCGACACGGCTTGTTCGTCGCCGCCCATGCCACGGTAAAAGGCCAGCGCCTGTGCATCATCGCCTTCGGCGGGCACGAAGGTCGCCACGAGGCCCGCTTCGGCGGCGGCGGCCAGGGCGGCCTGCATCAGTTGGCGGCCAATGCCCCGGCGCTGAACGTCGGTGGCCACGGCAATGTCGTAAATGAACAGTTCCGCGCCGTGTTGGCTGGTCAGCGGCAGCACGTGTGCACAAAGCCCGCCCACCGGCGCATCACCGGCAAAGGCGGCAAACAGCCAGAAACGCGCATCGCGCAACAGGGTTTGCATGCGCTCGGCCGAGCTGCCCTCGCCGTGCTCGAACACCCGCGCCATCAATTGCGTGACCGCAGCCGCAGCCTCCGCATCTTGCGCCGCCAATCGGCGAATCCGGATATTCATGCCTTGGACTCCTGTTGTCTGCCGCGCATGCGGCGCTTAATCGCCGCACAGCTCGGCATTGACCATCCACGGGGTGCCGAAGCGGTCGGTGACGATACCAAAGCCCTTGGCCCAGAAGGTTTCGGCAAAGGGCATCTGCACCTGCCCGCCGGCGGCCAGCGCCTTGAAGATGCGCTCGCCCTCGGCCACGGTATCCACATCTATTGCTACCTGAAAACCTTGCATGGGCTTGAAGCCGCCTTCATCGCAGAACATCGGCAGACTGTCGCTGGCGCTGAACAGGCATTCGCCGTTGCGCAGCAGCTGGCTGTGCGCGACTTTGGTTTTGTCGGCTTCGGAGAGCGGCGGCATGTCGGGGTCGGACGGCATTTGCGCATAGGTCATGATTTGCGCTTCGCCGCCCAAGAGTTCGGCGTAAAACCGCATCGCTTCGGCGCAATTGCCGTTGAAGTAGAGATAGGGGCTGAGTTTCATGGGGTTCTCCTTGGGTGAAGTGAATGGGTGCGCCGGTGGCGCGGGTCAGTCCAGCGGCAGCGGCGTGAAGCTGCCGAAGATGGCGCGTTGGCCGTCAAACGGCATATTCCAGGGCGTGCGCGGATCGGCCTTGATGGCGCGCCAACCGGCCTCGCGCGTGGCCTTGTCCGGCCAGACGAACCAAGAGCAGACCACGGTTTCGTCCGGCTGGCATTGCACCGCGAGCGGCAGCGAGGTGAGTTTTCCTTCTGGGACGTCATCGCCCCAGCATTCCACCACTTGCAGCACGCCGTGCTGCTTGACCACGGCGGCCACGGCGGCGGCGTGCTGGCGGTAGGCTTCGCGATTGGCCGTGGGCACGGCGGCGAGGCACAGGTCGATGTAGTGTTCGGGGGACATGGCGGTTCCTTGTGTTGTGCGGGGGAAAAGCCGCATCCTGCCGCAAAGCGCCGCGCGGCATTTGTCACGGATTGCGCGGGCGCAGGCAGTCAAACAGCCGTTTGGGCAGGCTGACGGTCATCGGCTTGCGGCGGTCGGCAATAAAGCTGCCCCAATCAGCGCAGGGCGCGGTCCGCCCAAGGCGGGGCGGCGCTTTCCGTTATTGCCCGCCCAAGGTAGCGGTTTTGTTCACCACGATTTCAACGCGGCGGTTCTTGGCGCGGCCTTCGGGGTTGTCGCTGCCGTCGGCATGGGTATTGGGGGCAACGGGATGAGCCGCGCCCTTGCCTTCGGTTTGATAGTTTTGCTGCAAGCCTTGGGCGATAAGCCAGTTTTTCACGGCTTCGGCGCGCGCCCGTGACAGGCGCAGGTTGTAGGCATCGCTGCCTTTGCCGTCGGTGTGGCCGGTAATCAGAATTACCCCTTTGCCTTTCTGGGCGATGACATCGGCCGCTTTTTGCAGCTCGGCATTGGCCTCGGGCTTGAGCTCGGCCTTGTCAAAATCAAACAGCACATCGGCGGACAAATCAATTTGGATATTGAAATCCGATTGCTTGCCACTCAAGCTGCTGCCGCTGGCCGACAAACCGCTGCCTTGCGCCCGCAGGCTGCTGCCGCTGGCCTCAATGCGGCTGGCCGGGGCAGCCTGCGGGGCGGGCATGGCCTGTTCCGGCTCCGGGGCCACGGGTTGGAGCGTTTGCGACTTCGGCTCCGGCGCTGGCGGGTCGGACTCGGGCGCAGTCGATGCGCCGGGTTGATGGCAGGCCAGCAAGGCCAGCGCGGTGCAGGACACAAGCCAGGTTTTGGCAGATTTCATGACGCTTCTCCTTACTCGAACCGTCTTGCCATCAGGCGCATGCAGCCCGTCAGGCAAGACGGCCTGCATGTTCAGCGGCTGACCGGCACGGAATCAAACGCGCCCACACCGGGAAAATCAATGGTGATGGTCGGCGATGTTTCCGGCGGCGCGGGGAATTTCAGCGACAAAGTTTTTGGCTGACTCCCGGAAACCAGCAACTCATCGCCAGTTCCGCTCAAAGGGTCGGCCATGTATTTGCCGTCTTCATCCTGCAACAGGGTGACTTTTTTGCTGGTGGCTTCGTCGATGTAGTCGAAGTTTTTCAACTTGTGCGTGGAGATGGAGAGAGAGCTGTATGAGCCGTCCGCTTTTTTGTGCGGCACGGCCACGAATTCCACATGCAAAATCGCGCCGACCACTTTGGCTTTCATCAGGTGAATGGTGCCATTGCCCAGCGCCTTGGTCTGAATCGCCTGCTCGGCGCCCTGGCTGGGCGCGGCGACCGGCTCGCGAATCAGGCTCTCGCCCGAAGGCTGCGGCGTGGTTTGCGCAGGCGGCGCGGCAGGCTCGGGCTGCGCCGGCGCTTGCGTGTCCGGCGCCTTTTGCGCCGGCGCCTCAGCGCCTGCCTCGTTTTTGCAGGCAGCCAAAAAACACAGTGCAGACAATGCACAGAGGGTCAGTATCCTGGAACGCATTTCAACCTCCTTCAGGTCAGTTTTGAACAACAGGCGGCCTCGCAGCGCCTGCAAGGCTTCACTTTAGCCATGCCAATCCTGCATGGACTGTATCAGCCGGAAACAGACAAGTCCTCCCGTCTTCCCGGCGCGGATTCATGCTGCAGTCACCTTGGCGCACGGCAATTTGGTGTGCGGAGCAAAAGCCGCATCCTGCCGCAAAGCGCCACGCGGCATTTGTCACGGATTGCGCTGGCGCAGGTGGTCGGCCAGCAGCTTGGGCAGGTTGACGGTGATGGGCGGGTCGCTGGGGCGCATCGGGCGAAACGGCAAATTGAGCGTTTGCGGCGCGGGCAGCGGGAAGCTAATCGGCTCCGGATGCAGGGCGCGCAGGCAGTGGTCGAGGCGGAAGAAATCCAGCGGATTCGGGCTGGGGGTGATTTCGCAGGCCAGCAGGTAATAAAGCCCGTCGGGTACGTTTTTAATCTGGAATTGGCGCGTGCCGAACAGCGCCGCGCCCCTGACCGGCATGCCGCGCGGAATGGGTTCGGGAAACAGGCCGGCAAATACCACGCCATGCGCGCTGGCAGCTTCGATGTGTACTGTCAGAGTATGCGGGTGTGAAGCCAGAAGGTTTTCCGGACGAATCACGGTGCGCGACTGCGGCTTGCCAAGCTCGATGCAAAGATGCTGATGCAACTCGGATGCCAGTTGGCGGTAGTCGCTGGGAGCCAGACCCGTATGGGCACGAAAGCGGTGGCTAAAGGTGGCGGCGCTGGCATGCCCGGCTTCCTGCTGCGACTCGATCACCGGCCGCCCCTGGACCAACGCGGCAATGCCCTGTTCGATCTTCAACGCCGCGATGTAATCGCGCAGGCTCAACCCGGTTTCGGCGCGGAACCAGCGGCTCAGGGCAAAGCGGTTCACCCCGAAATGCGCCGCAATCTGCGCCGGCGTGGGGTCTTGGTGCAGCTGGGCGCGGATGTGCGCTGTCAGGGTCTCAACGTCAATCATGAGCGCGATTGAAACACGGCGGCCTGCGCACTGGCAGGATAGGCAAGTGCTCAGAGCTTGTTCATGAGCTTCTTGTGTCACCGTTTTTCCAGGCAAAAACAGCCGCAATGGAGATTGCGAACAAAGCTCTCGTTGCCAGCCAGCGGTAAGCGGCGACAGGCGCCGGATATTGGACGAAAACCATGCAACCCCGACGGCTACCATATCGGCGGCAGGTGATGCCCTGCCGCCACGTTTCAAGCCATGCGGCCAAACTTGCCGCTGTTGAAGTCGGCAATGGCCCGGGCGATTTCAGCCTGGCTGTTCATCACGAACGGGCCATGACCGGCCACCGGCTCATCAATCGGCTCACCGGCGAGCAGCAGCAGCTTGGCATCGGCATTGGCCTCGATGATCACGCCGCTGCCTTCATGCGAGAGCGTGGCCATTTCGGCCTTGCGCAGCAAGGTATCGCCATTGACCTGCACCGTGCCATCGAGCACCACAATCAGCGTGCTCCAGCCTTCGGGCTGCGCCAAGTCGGCGCTTTGTCCGGCATTCAGGCGCACATCCCAGACGTTCATCGGGCTGTAAGTCGCAGCAGGCCCTTTGCCGTCGCCATACTGCCCGGCAATCACCCGCACCCGGCCAGCATCGCCCGGCAGCGCGATGGAGGGGATTTGCGCATCGGTAATGCCCTGATAGTGCGCCGGGGTCATCTTGTCCTTCTTCGGCAGATTGACCCACAGCTGCACCATCTCGAAAGGCCCGCCTTCGCGGCTGTAGCGCTCGGAATGAAACTCCTCGTGAATGATGCCGGCACCGGCCGTCATCCACTGCACATCGCCACGACCAATCACGCCGCCAGCGCCAGTGCTGTCGCGGTGCTCGACTTCACCCTCATAGACGATGGTGACGGTTTCAAAGCCCCGGTGAGGATGCTGCCCCACGCCACGGCGGTAGCCGCTGTTGGGCGGAAATTCGGTCGGCGCGGCATAGTCCAGCAGCAAAAACGGGCTGCGCTCGGCCACACCCGCGCCGCTGTAGCCAAACATGCCGTGCACGGGAAAACCATCACCCACCCAGTGACGACCGGGAGCGCTATGGGTACTCAATACGGTTTTGGTGGTCATGGCAAATATCCTGTTATTTGTTGTCATCAAGCACCGTGAAAAACGGTACGGATGTCATGGTAGGGACAGGAAGCCGCGGGATAAACTGGCGTTTTCTCACCACATCATCCCGTATTTGCAACGATTGGCCGCCCTGCCCCGCGACTGAGCGATAATCGCGGCTGTTTTGCTTACCCGAGACCAGGCCACCCACCACTGTGGCGGCCTGGCAACGCATCTTGCCCTAGCCCCATGGAGATTTCCGATGACCGCATTCGACCCGGCACTGCGCCAACGCATTGAAGCCGCCTTTGAGCAGCGCACCAGCCTCGATAACGCTGCGCTGGCTGCCCTGCACCCGGATATCGAGGCCTGCATGGCCGGACTTGAAAGCGGTACGCTGCGCGTGGCCGAACCCACGGCAGATGGCTGGCAGGTCAATGAATGGCTGAAAAAAGCGGTACTGCTGTATTTCCGCACCCATGACATGCAGGTGATGGCAGGTGCCCCGGCTCCCTACTGGGACAAGGTGCCGATGCGTTTTGCCGGCTTTGATGTCGAGGACTTTCGCCGCGAGGGCGTGCGCGTGGTGCCGGGCACGGTCGCACGCCGCGGCTGCCATATCGGTCGCGATGTGGTGCTGATGCCGAGCTTCGTCAATATCGGCGCCCATGTGGGCGAAGGCACGATGGTCGATACCTGGGCGACGGTCGGCTCCTGCGCCCAGGTCGGCAAACACTGCCATATCTCCGGCGGCGCCGGCATTGGCGGCGTGCTGGAGCCGTTGCAGGCCACCCCCACCATCATCGAAGACCATTGTTTTATCGGCGCGCGCTCGGAAGTGGTGGAAGGCGTCATCGTCGGCCATCACAGCGTGATTGGTATGGGCGTGTTTTTGGGTCAATCCACCCGCATCTACCACCGTGAAAGCGGCGAAATCAGCTATGGCTATATCCCGCCGGGCAGCGTGGTGGTATCCGGGCAACTGCCCGCCGCCGATGGCTCGCATTCGCTGTACTGCGCCGTCATCGTCAAACAAGTGGACGAAAAAACACGCGCCAAAACTTCCGTCAACGAGCTGCTGCGCGGCCTGGCAAGCTGAGACGAATCCATCGAAATCACCCTACGGACTTCACCATGACCACGCTTTACGGACTGAAAAACTGCGATACCTGCAAAAAAGCACGCAAATGGCTGGAACGCTTTGATATTGCACACCAGTTTGTCGATGTGCGTGAGACCCTGCCCAGCCCGGAAATGCTGCTGGCATGGCAAGCGCATGTTGGCGGTTTTGAAAAGCTCATCAACAAATCCTCGACCACTTGGCGGCAGTTGCCGGAAAACCGCAAATCGCCCGGCTCCGAGGCCGAATGGAAGCTGCTGTTGCGCGAGCATCCGGCGCTCATCAAACGCCCGCTACTGGAACTGGCCGATGGCCGTGTAGTGCAGGGTTTTTCCGACAACAGCTACAAGAAATTGTTTGCGCTGGCATGAGTGATGTTGTTGCGCTCACCTGCGCGCTGATTTCCCGGCCGTCCATCACGCCTGAAGATGCTGGCTGTCAGGCGCTGATTGCCGAACGTCTGGCGCGCTGCGGCTTTGCCATCGAACACTTGCGCTTCAACAACGTCGATAACCTCTGGGCAAGCCACGGCAGCGGCGAGCCGGTACTGCTGCTGCTCGGGCATACCGATGTCGTGCCACCGGGCAATCTGGACGCCTGGCAGAGCGCCCCATTCACCCCCGAAATCCGCGATGGCCTGCTGTATGGCCGTGGCGCTGCCGACATGAAGGGCAGTGTCGCCGCCTTCGTGGTGGCGCTGGAGCAATTCGTCACCGCCCATCCCGAGCACCCCGGCACGATTGCCCTGCTGCTGACTTCCGACGAGGAGGGCGCGGCGCTGCACGGCGTGCGGCAAGTGGCCGAAGTGCTGCGCGCAAGAGGCCAGCGCATTGACTGGTGCATCACCGGCGAGCCTTCATCCAAACAGCGTCTGGGTGATTTGTTGCGGGTAGGCCGGCGCGGCTCGCTGTCGGCGCGGCTCATCATCCAAGGCGTGCAAGGCCATGTGGCCTATCCCGAACTTGCCCGAAACCCCATCCATGCCGCCCTGCCCGCGCTGGCCGAGCTTGCCGGCAAGCAATGGGACAGGGGCTTTGACAGCTTCCCGCCGACCAGCCTGCAAATCACCGACACCCATGCCGGCAACCACGCCAACAATGTGATTCCCGGGCAAATGGAAGTGCTGTTCAACCTGCGTTACAACCCCAACTGGAACGCCGCAGCCCTGCAAGCCGCCTGCGAAGCCATCTTCAAACACCATCAGCTCGATTACCAAATCCACTGGCATCACAGCGGCGCCCCCTTCCACACCCCGGAAGGCGTCTTGCGGCAAACCGCTCGCCAGGTACTAACCGAGTTTTCCGGCACGCCCCCGGAAGAAAGCACCGGCGGCGGCACCTCCGATGCCCGCTTCATCGCCCCGCTGGGCGCCGAATGCATTGAAATCGGCCCGGTCAATGCCAGCATCCACCAAGTGGACGAGCATATCCGCCTCACTGACCTGGAAGCCCTGCCAGCGCTTTACCTGCGCCTGATTGAGCGCCTGCTGCTGGCTCTGCCTGCAACGCCCGATGGCGGCTGAAAGATTTCTGCAAACAAAACGCCGGGGGCAACCCGGCGTTTGTTGCAGGAAATCCTGAAAGTTACAGCCTTCGCAGGCGTCCGATGGCGGCATCCAGGGTGCTATCGCTCTTGGCAAAGCACAGCCGCAACAGGCGCTGTCCGGCAGGCGCGGTTTCATAGAACGGTGAGAGCGGTATGCCGGTCACGCCATGCTCGCGGGTCAGCCAGTGGCTGAAGGTAAGGTCATCCATATCACTGATGGCCGAATAATCCACCAGCTGGAAATAGCCGCCCGGAACGCTCAGCGGACGCAGCCGGGTATCGGCCAACTGCGCGCGGAAGCGGTCGCGCTTTTGCTGGTAAAACTCGCCGAGCGTTTCATAGTGTTGCGGCTCTTGCTCAATCATTTCGGCAAATGCCGCCTGCGCCGGGTGGAAGGTGCAGAAGGTGTTGTACTGGTGCACTTTGCGCAGCTCGGCGCTCAAGGCCGCCGGAGCCACCACATAGCCGACTTTCCAGCCGGTGCAGTGGTAGGTCTTGCCGAAGCTGGAAATCACGAAAGCACGCTCGCGCAGCGCCGGGTAACGCAGTGCCGACTCATGGCGCACGCCATCGAAGACGATGTGCTCGTACACCTCGTCCGAAAGCAGATACAGGCCGTGCTGCTGCACGATGGCGGCCAGCTCGTTCATGTCGGCTTCGCCCAGCATCGCGCCGGATGGGTTGTGCGGGGTGTTGGTGATAATCATCCGGGTTTTGGCGCTGATGGCATCACGCACCCGTTGCCAGTCCGGCGCAAAGGTTTCCGCATCCAGCGCCACATGCACGGCGCGGCCACCGGCCAATTCCACCGCAGGCTGATAGATGTCATAGCAGGGGTCGAGGACGATGACTTCATCACCGGCATTCACCACCGCCTGCACGGCATTGAAGATAGCCTCCGAGCCGCCACTGGTGACGGTGATTTCGGTATCCGCATCCGGGCGATAGCCATAGCAGCGCTCGGTCTTGTCGCTGATGGCCTGGCGCAGGCGCGGGGTGCCGGTCATCATCGCGTACTGGTTCTGGCCTTCATTCATGGCACGGGCAAGTGCTGCAATCAGTCGCTCGGGCACCGGAAAATCCGGAAACCCCTGCCCCAGATTGACCGCCTGGTGCTGCATGGCCAGTTGCGACATCTGCGTGAAGATATTGGTGCCGATATTGGGAAGTTTGCTTTGCATGGCTAAAACAGGTTTGAACAATGCCAAGAGTGTACGCGCCACCAGTTAAAATGCCGCATCCTGATTGCAATGATGCCCGTGTCTGTCCCCCCCGCCCCGCCCCTGCTTGCCGTGCGCAACCTTGGTTTTTCACGCGATGGCGAGCCGCTGTTTGCTGCGCTTGATTTTTCGGTTGAAGCCGGCGAAGCCCTGCTGGTGCGCGGCGACAACGGTGTTGGCAAAACCACCTTGCTGCGGATTCTGGCCGGCCTGCTGCGCGCCGATGGCGGCGAGCAAAAGCTCTCGGGGGTGCCGGCCAGCCGCGACAATCGCCCGCAGCATATTGCCTATCTCGGTCATTTGCCCGCCTTCAAGGGCGACTTGTCTGCCCTTGAAAACCTGCAATTCCTTTGCGCCCTGCACGGCAAACGCCACCAGCGCGAGCTGCTGCAAGCCATCGAGCTGACCGGCCTGGCAGGCTTTGAGGACAACCCGGCGCGCACCCTGTCTGCCGGCCAGAAAAAACGCCTGTCGCTGGCGCGGATGTGGCTCTCGCCTGCCCCGCTATGGCTGCTGGACGAGCCTTATGCCAATCTGGACCTGAACGGCATCGCACTGGTCAACCAGCTTATCGTGCAGCATCTGCAAACAGGCGGCGCTGCCCTCATCACCACCCACGGTGCCTATGCCGCACCGCCGGTACGCAGCCGCGAGCTCATCATGCAACGCGCCTTTGCAGGAGAAGCCGCATGATGGCCGCCGCCCGCGCCATGCTGCTGCGCGACCTGCGTCTGGTTTGGCGCAGGCGTGGCGACGCCCTGCAACCGGCGCTGTTCGCAGTGCTGGTGGTGATGCTGTTCGCACTGGGACTGGGCGGCGAGGCGGCATTACTGGCCAAGGTCGCGCCTGCCGTGCTTTGGCTGGCCGCCATGCTGTCCGGCCTGCTGGCACTGGACAGCCTGTTTCGCAGCGATGTCGAGGACGGCTCGCTGGACCAATGGCTGCTCTCGCCAGTACCGCTGTCTTGGCTCATCGCCTGCCGGGTATTCGGTCACTGGCTGAGCACCGCACTGCCGCTGCTGCTTGCCACCCCGCTGCTGGCAGAACTGATGCAGCTGCCGCGCGCGCAACTGCCCACACTGATGCTGAGCCTGCTCATCGGCACACCACTACTCAGCCTGATTGGCGCGGTACTGGCCGCACTCACCGCCGGGATGCGCCGCGCAGGCATCTTGCTGGCCTTGCTGGCCTTGCCGCTGTATGTGCCGGTACTGGTCTTTGGCGCCGGCTCGGTCAATGCCGCAGCCCAGGGGCTGGATGCCAGTGGCGCCTTGCTGATGATGGCCGCAGCCCTGGCCGCAAGCAGCGTACTGGCGCCCTTGGCCGCCGCCGCCGCCATCCGCATCGCCCTGAGCGGCGAATAAGCCCGTGCAGGACAAATATTCCCGCGCATTCCGAAAAACTTCAGGCTTGAGCCAAATCAACGTTTTTTCAACATCTCATCAGCGAAAATAATGCCCGCCCGCGCGAGACTGCGCGCCTATCGTCCCAATCGGAGAACTCCATGAAACTGCGCTCGACCCTGCTTGCTGCTTCCATCACCCTGACTTTGGCTGCCTGTGGTGGCGCCGATGCCCCCAGCGAAGCCCCGGCGACGCCGGTTGCTCCCGCAGAAACGGCAGCCCCTGAAACTGCCGCCACCGAGGCTGAAGCCACCCCGGCCAGCGAAACCGTTGCCAGCGAAGCGGGTGAATGCGCTTTCAATCTGGAAAGCAACGATGCCATGCAGTACAGCACCAAGAATATCGACGTGCCGGCCTCCTGCGCCCAGTTCACCATCAACCTGAAGCACACCGGCAGCATGCCGGTCGCCGCGATGGGGCATAACGTGGTGATTGCCAAGGCCGCCGATGCCGCCGCCGTGGCCGCCGATGGCGCAGCCGTCAAACCCGACCATGTCAAAGAAGGCGATGCCCGCGTCATCGCCAAGAGCAACATGATTGGCGGTGGTGAAAGCACCTCGGTGACCTTTGAAGTCGCCAAGATTGCCGAAGGCGGCTACAACTTCTTCTGCACCTTCCCCGGCCATCTGGCAATGATGAACGGCACGCTGACGGTCAAGTAAGCCCTGCGTACCGTGTTATTTGCAAACGCCCGCCTGCTGCGGGCGTTTGCATATCACGATTTGAGCGCAACAGGCTGTTATCCTTGCGGGCTGTCCCCACCCTGCTTCGGCGAATTTCCCCGGGGCAAAACGCTGCAAAAACGCTGTAATGAACCCCCTCATCCGCTGGTTTCACCAATTGGGCTCACCGCCCTACTTTGACCGCTTTGCCGCACGCTGGGCGCCGTGGGCGTATGCCGCTGGCTTTGTCATCATGCTGTTTGGCATCGCCTGGGGGCTGAACTGGCTGACGCCGCTGTCTGCCCGCTTCAATATCCCCGGCGACTACCAGCAGGGCGATAGTTTCCGCATCCTGTACATCCATGTGGCCGCGGCCTGGATGAGTCTTGGCGTATTTGCCGGGATGGCGATTTATGCCGCCATCGCGCTGATTTGGCGCATCAAGCTATGTGAAATCCTGGCGATGGCCTGCGCCGCCCCCGGTGCGATGTTCACCGCCGTCACCCTTCTTACCGGGATGATTTGGGGGCAGCCAATGTGGGGCGCCTGGTGGAGCTGGGACCCGCGCCTGACCACCGAGCTGATTTTGCTGTTCATGTATCTGGGCGTGATGGGGCTGTATCAGGCGATTGAAGACCACCGCGCCGCTGCCCGTGCCGCTTGTTTGCTGGCCATCGTCGGCGTGGTGCTGCTGCCGGTGATTCGTTATTCGGTGGTGTGGTGGAACTCGCTGCACCAGGGGCAGACCATCCGGCTGTTTGGCGAATCCTCCATGGATGCCTCGATGCAGGGACCGCTCTGGGTGATGGTGCTGGGCACGCATGTCTGGTTTGTCGGCTCGCTGCTGGCGCGCGCCCGCGCCGACAACCTGCGCCGTGAAGCGGGCAAAGACTGGCTGCGCCGCAGCATCGGGGACAAGCCATGAGTTACCGCGAATACGTCATTGCCGCCTATCTTGTTTTTGCCATCGCCATGCTCTGGGACTGGCTCTGGCCGAAGTTGCAAATCAGCCGCGCCCTGCGTGCGGCCAAACAACAGGCGCGCCGCCGCGCCGCCCAGACTCGCCAAGGAAATCTCCCCCATGAACCCCACCCGTAAACGCCGGCTCATCGCCGTTTTGCTGATTCTGGCCGCTGCCGCCATCGCCATCACCCTGGGCGCGCTGGCGCTGCAACGCAATGTCGCCTATCTCTACACCCCAAGCGAAGTGCTGCGCGGTGAAGCCAGCGAGCGGGCACGCTTCCGGCTGGGCGGCATGGTGGCGAAGGACTCTTTCAGCCGCGCCCCCGGCTCGCTGGAAGCCCGTTTCGAGGTGGATGATGGCGATGCCCGCCTGCCGGTCAGCTATACCGGCATCCTGCCGGACTTGTTCCGCGAAAATCAGGCAGTGGTCGCCACCGGCAAGATGGAAAACGGCATTTTCGTGGCCGAGCAGGTGTTGGCCAAGCACGATGAAACCTATATGCCCAAGGAAGTGGCCGACAAAATGGGCGTAGCGCATCAAAAGCACGGTGTGGATGAGCGCAAGCCCGGGACGGCGCAAAACTGATGCTGGCAGAACTGGGTCTTTTCACGCTCTGCCTGGCGCTGCTGGTTTCCGTCTTGCAGGCAGTGATTCCACTGGCCGGCGCGCATTGGCAACGCAGCGACTGGATGGCGGTTGCGCGCCCGGCGGCCTATGCACAACTGGCGTTGGTGTTGCTGTCGTTCCTGATTCTGACTCACGGCTTTGTGGTGCAGGATTTCTCGCTGCGCTACGTGGCCGACAACAGCAATTCGCTGTTGCCGATGATTTACCGCATCACCGCCGTATGGGGCGCACATGAAGGCTCACTGCTGCTCTGGGTGCTGATACTTTCCGGCTGGACTGCAGCCGTGGCGCTGTTTTCCCGGCATTTGCCGCAACCGGTCAGCGCCCGCGTGCTGGGTGTACTGGGTATCGTTGCGGTGGGTTTTCTGGCGCTGCTGCTTTTCACCAGCGACCCGTTCCGCCGCCTGATTCCGGCCGCTGCCGAAGGCCGTGACCTCAACCCGCTGCTGCAAGACCCGGGCATGATTATCCACCCGCCGATGCTGTACCTGGGCTATGTCGGTTTTGCGGTGCCGTTTGCCTTCGCCATCGCCGCCCTGCTCGATGGCCGTGTGGACGTGCGCTGGCAACGCTGGACGCGCCCCTGGACCAATATCGCCTTTGGCTTTCTCACCCTCGGCATCGCACTCGGCAGTTGGTGGGCGTATTACGAGCTGGGTTGGGGCGGCTGGTGGTTCTGGGACCCGGTGGAAAACGCAAGTTTCATGCCCTGGCTGGTCGGCGCGGCGCTGATTCACTCGCAGGCGGTCACCGAAAAGCGTGGCAGTTTCTCAAGCTGGACCCTGCTGCTTGCCATTTCCGCCTTCTCGCTGTCGCTGCTTGGCACGTTTTTGGTGCGCTCCGGCGCCATCACCAGCGTGCACGCCTTTGCCGCCGACCCTGGGCGCGGCATGTTCATCCTGGCTTACCTGGGCGTGGTGATTGGCGGCTCGCTGCTGCTGTATGCACTGCGCGCGCCCGGTGCCCAACCCGAAGCGCGCTATTTTGCTCCCTTTTCGCGCGAAACCCTGCTACTCATCAACAATCTGCTGCTCTCTGTCAGCTGCGCCATGGTGCTGCTCGGCACCCTGTACCCGATGCTGGCCGATGCGCTGGATCTGGGCAAGATTTCCGTCGGCCCGCCGTATTTTTCGCTGATGTTCTTGCTGCTGATGTCGCCCATCATCCTGTTGCTGCCGCTGGGGGCCATCACCCGCTGGCAGCGCGAGCAGCCCGGCAAGCTCATGCCGGTAGTCGCACCCTGGCTGCTGCTGGCGCTCATCGCCGCCGCGCTGGCAGGCTTCTTGGCACCGCAAGGCGCACTGAAAACCGCCTCCGGCATCGGCGCTGCGCTCTGGATTGTGACCGGAACCTTGTACTTCGTCGGCAAGCGCCTGCGCGCCAGTGGCCGCCTGACCCGCGAAATGTGGGGCATGGCGCTGGCGCATCTGGGCGTGGGGCTGTTTGTCGCCGGCGCATTGGTAAATGCGGCACTGGACGAGCAGCGCGAGCTGGCGCTCAGCCCTGGTCAAAGCATCGAGCTGCATGGCGATGAATACCGTTTTGATGGCGTGCGCCAGCAGCCAGGCCCCAATTACATGGCCGATATCGGCACGGTCACGGTGCTGCGCAATGGCCGCGAACTGATGCAGCTCACGCCCGAAAAACGCGCCTATGCCAGTGGCGGCCAGGTCATGACCGAGGCGGCGGTGGATTCAGGCCTGTTCCGCGACCGCTATGTGGCGCTGGGCGAGCCGCTCGGTGATGGTGCCTGGGCAGTGCGCGTGCATGCCAAGCCGATGATGGGCTTTATCTGGCTGGCCGCCCTGCTGATTGCACTGGGCGGCTTCATCACCGCTGCCGACCGGCGTTTTTACCGTTATCAAGAGGAGAAGCACGCATGAACAAGCGCTGGCTGCCCTTGCTCGTTTTCGCCTTGCTGGCGGCTTTGCTGGCGGCCGGGGTAATGATGAGCCGCAACCCCAACCGCGATGCCCTGCCCTCGCCGCTGATTGACAAGCCCGCGCCGCAATTTGCCCTGCCGGACTTGTTCAATCCCGAGCAGACCATCACCCTGGGACAGCTCCATGGCGCGCCATTTGTGATGAATGTCTGGGGCAGCTGGTGCGTGGCCTGCCGCGACGAGCACAAGGCGCTGACCGAGTTCGCCCAGACCCGCCGCGTGCGTGTGGTGGGCTACAACTGGAAGGACGAGCCGGAAGATGCCAAGCGCTGGCTGGAGCAATTGGGCAACCCGTTCTTCATGGTGATACAGGATATTGAAGGTCGCACCGCACTGGATTTCGGCATCTATGGCGCCCCGGAAACCTTCCTGATTGATGCCAAGGGCATGATTCGCTGGAAGCATGTCGGCATCCTGACCCCGGACATCATCGAAAAAGAACTGCTGCCGCGACTGGCCTTGCTGGAGCAGGGGAAATAATGCGCACGCTCATCGCACTGCTGATGCTGCTGGCACTGTGCCTGCCGCAGAGCGCCTTTCCCCAGGTGCAGGGGGATATTGCCCCGCCCGAGTTCCGCGACAGCTTTGAAGAAGCCCGCTTCCGTGCGCTGACCCACGAGCTGCGCTGCGTGATGTGCCAGAACCAGTCGCTGGCCGATTCCAATGCCGAAATCGCCCGTGACCTGCGCAACGAAGTGCTGCTACTGCTGCGCCAGGGCAAGACCGATGCGGAAATCCGCGATTTCATGGTTGCGCGCTATGGCGAATTCGTGCTCTACAAGCCGCGCCTTGAAACGCATACCGCGCTACTGTGGTTCGGGCCGTTGCTGCTGGTACTGGCCGGCGGGATAGCCGTGTTTTTGCTGATTCGCCGCCAATCCGGCCAGGGTCGAGACATCCCTGCCGACGAGCCGCAGGAGTGGTGAAATGAGCGCATTTCTGATAACCGCCGTTGTTGTGTCGCTGCTGGTGCTGTTTGCCGTGCTGCGGCCACTGTTTGCCCGCAGCCCGATGCTCGCCGCCGCTTTCGCTTCGGTCAGCCTGCTGTGCAGCGGCGCGCTGTACTGGCAACTGGGCACCCCCGCCGCACTCGACCCGGCCATGCTGCGCGCCCCGCAAAACCTGGCCGAAGCCCGTGCCCAGCTACAGGCGCGGCTGCGCATCAACCCCGAATCGGTGGAAGATTGGCGGCTCCTGGCACGCACCTATGCGGCAGAAGAGCGCTTTGCCGAAGCCGCACAAGCACATGAGCGCGCCGTGGCGCTTGCGCCTGAAGACGCCGATGTGCTGACCGAGGCCGCCATCGCTGCCGCCCGGGCACACGCCGAACTACGCTTTGATGAAGCCGCCATCGGCCAATTGCGCAAGGCCTTGCAGCTTGCTCCCGACCACCAGCAGGCGCGCTGGTATCTGGGCATCAGCCAACGGCAAGCCGGTCATCCCGCCGAGGCCGCCAACATCTGGGCACCACTACTCAAACAGGTCAAAGACGATAACGCCCGCGAAAGCATTCTCAGGCAAATCAATGATGCCCGTGCCGAAGCCGGCCTTGCCGCGCTTGTACCAGAGCCAGCTGCAACTAGCGGCATTGACGTGGAAGTGAGCCTCTCGCCCAGTCTCATTGCCCATCTGCAGCCATACCCAGATGCACAAATCTTCGTGCTGGCGCGTGCCGCCGATGGCAGCCCGATGCCGCTTGCCGTGGAGCGCCATGCCGTGCGCAGCACGCTGAAACTGCGACTGAATGATGCCGATAGCCCGATGCCGACCATGAAACTCTCCAGCCAGGCCGAAGTGCTGCTGACTGCACGCATCTCACTTGCCGGCAACGCGCAAAAACAGGATGGCGATATTGAATCGGCTCCGCTCAAGATCAAGCTACCGGCCACGCAAACCCAGCGCATCGCCTTGACGCTTTGAAAAGCCACAACATAATTGACCCAGCGCAGCTGGCATGGCTGAATACTGCACAATACTAGACACCCAACCGACTGACAGGAGTCGTTTTATGCAAAGCAAACCGCTTTATCTTGCCGCGGCCATTGCCACGGTACTTGCCATGGGCACGGCTCAGGCGCAAAGCGTGACCCCGATTCGCAACGGGCAAACCGTGGAAGGCCGTCTGACCCGGAACAGCCCCAAGGAAAGCGATGGCTCGGCCTATGCCCTGTATCACTATCGCGGCAATGCCGGCGATCGCATCTTGGTGGAGATGCAGTCCGGAGAGTTCGATACCTTCCTGACCGTTGGCAGCCGCACCAACGAAGGATGTGGTGATTGCCGTCGCAACGACGATGGCGGCGAAGGCACCAATAGCCGCTTGCGCTATACCCTGCCTGCCAATGGTCAGGTGCAAATCCGCGCAGGCGCCTTGGGTGACGATGACCTTGGCCGCTACAGCCTCAAGGTCAGCGCGCTGCCTGCCGCCGAGCCGGTACGTCCACAACCCCTGGAAATCGGCCGCGAAGTCAGCGGTGTGTTGAGCGAAAGCTCCCCGGTATTTAACGAAGGATATGCCTACCAGTTGTGGACACTGCAAGGCGCCCCCAACCAGACCCTGGTTGTGCGGATGAAGTCCGAGAACCTCGACTCCATGCTGCAATACGGCCTGCTCAACGGCAGCGATTTTTCCAAGGAATCCGAGGACGATGATGGCGGTCAGGGTCTGAATTCCCGCCTGCGCATTACCCTGGATGCCCAGGGACGCGGTTTCATCCGCGCCACCACGGCGCAGACTGACCAATACGGCCGCTATACCATCAGCGCCATGGCACCGGCTCCGGCACGTCCGCCACGGGTGAGCGATATCGATATCGGCAACTCCACTCGCGGCAAGCTGGATGGCAATTCCAATGTCGATCCGGACGACGATCGTGTATTCGATGTCTATCGCATCAAGGGACGCGCCGGACAACGCCTGCAAGTGCGGCTGGATTCGGATGACTTCGATGCCATGCTGCGTTGGGGTATCTTCAATGGCAGCGAGTTCATCCTCGACAGCGAGGACGACGATGGCGGCGGCGGCACCAACTCGCGCCTGACCGTCACCTTGGACGCTTCAGGCCAGGGACGCATCGTCGTCACTTCTGTCAGAGATGGCGAAGGCAATTACACGCTTTCTGTCACCAACGCCCCCGGCGGTCGTTAATTGGTACCAAGATGAAACAAGACCCGGCTTTTGGCCGGGTCTTGTTTTGGGGCTCTTGCCAATCGCCAGCTTGTTAATGCAGGAAGTTGCTCGCGTCAACCAGTTGGTTATAGGCGTGCACCACACTCTCCGTGGAGCCCTCCACCATCCGGCCGTGGCCTGCCTTGAAATAAGAGATGTCTCCAGAGCTGTAGGGCTGCTTGTCACGCACCCGGCGCATGCGCTTCTTGGCCGCTTGCAGGAAGCTTTCCTGTCTAGTTACGAAAAGCCCAAATCCCGACGGCACCTCTTGTTGCTCAGCTGACTTGGCGTAATTTTTCAATGCCTCGCTGCTTTCTTCATAAGCCTGGATAAGCGCCTGCGCCTTTTCGACATCAAACTCATCCTCGGTAATATGGTTGATCAGCGACTCGGCATTCATCGAAGCGGACAAATGCCAGTAGCGGAACTTCTTGCCTTCAGATTTTTCCAGGGTAGCCAGTTCCTCGAGTCGACGCTTGTGACCGACTTCTTCAAGCGCATCACTGAATCTATCACTGGCCTCATCAAAGGCTCTGTAGGCAGCCACAAAGTCGGCATGCATGGCCTTGCCCTTGGCCATGTTGTCATCCTTGTAATCTTCGTTGCTGTAGTACTTGTCGGCCTCCTGCAACCGGGCAGCCCAGACACTCAAGCTAGCGGCATAGGCCTTGGCCGCCTCATCCAACCCGGCAATCGCCGGCTTGGCATCGGCCAGTGCTGTTATTTTGTTGCACCCTTCCATAGCGTTCTCTGAAATAGTGCCGGGATTATCAATAT
This sequence comes from Lysobacteraceae bacterium NML95-0200, assembly GCA_002798255.1. GTDB lineage: Bacteria > Pseudomonadota > Gammaproteobacteria > Xanthomonadales > Xanthomonadaceae > Solilutibacter. Next base: position 4,532 of record NWQQ01000018.1, on the reverse strand, counting down.
TGCTTTCCTTGCCAGTCGGGCCTGCATCCATGTCCTGAACCCAGCTCGCATATTCCCGCATGCTCCTGTGCGCACGGGCATCGGCATCGTTGTAACAGCTGATATAGGCGTTGAATTTTTCAGTGCCGTTTTCTGCACTGGCAGCAGAATTGGCTTCTGTGGCTGTCTTGGCCGCTTGCACGGCTTCACCGACTTTCTTGCAAGCCGTGAAAGAAAGCGTAATGCCACCCAGCAGCAATGCCGTAGCCAGAGGTTTCATTGAAATCATGCAGATACTCTCTCAGGTTGAACCAAGCAAGCCTGAATTCTACACGATGCCTGAATTTTCAATGACTCAGCACAAAAGCATCACCATCATCCAGCGCCGGGAAGCGTTGGCGGAAGTCGGTCAGTGCCTTGGCTGAGAGTGTAGCGCTGGCGACAAACTCGCCCTCGCCTTCGGCAAGGGGCTGGCCGAGGAAGTCAATCAATGCGCTGTCGCCGGAATACTCCAGCGCATTGCCATCCCGACCTGTCCGGTTAACCCCGGCCACATAGCAGAGGTTCTCGATGGCGCGGGCGCGCAGCAGTGTCTGCCAGGCGTAGGCGCGCGCTGCCGGCCAGTTGGCCACGAATATCAGCAAGTCGTAATCCGGCGCATTGCCGCGCGTAGGGTCTGGGCGATTGCGGGCAAATACCGGAAAGCGCAGGTCATAGCAAACCAGTGGGCAAATCCGCCAGCCGCGCCATTCCACGATCAGACGCTCACGGCCTGCGGCATAGCGCTTATGTTCACCGGCAAAGGTGAACAAATGCCGCTTGTCATAATGCTGTACGCGGCCATCGGGGGTGACAAACAGCAGCCGATTGAATACCGCATCGCCCTCGCGCAGTTGCACACTGCCGGTGATGGCGGTATCGAGTTTTTGAGCCTGCGCACGCATCCAGGCGAGCGTTTCGCCTTGCATATCCTCGGCGCTTGTCACTGCCTCGTTGGAAAAGCCGCTGGTGAAAGTTTCCGGCAATACGACCACATCGGTATTACCTGCCAATGGTGAAATCAATCCGGCGTAATAATCGCGGTTGCCTGCCGGATCGTGCCAGCGGGTATCGCCCTGGACAATGGAAACACGCAAGTCCTGCATCAGTTGCGTTCCTCGTCGGGCACGAATTTCAGCACATTGCCATTGATGCAATAGCGCTTGCCGGTAGGCGGCGGGCCATCATCAAATACATGCCCCAGATGGATGCCGGAGCTTTTCGAGATGACTTCTACCCGGCGCATACCGTGGCTCAAGTCTTCGCGCAGCTCCAGCGCGCCTTCCACCGGGTTGAAGAAGCTCGGCCAGCCGGTATCACTGTCAAACTTGGCATCGCTGCGGAACAGCGGCGCGCCGCTGACCGGATCGACATAAGTGCCGGGGCGTTTTTCATCCAGATGCGAGCCACTGCCGGGGATTTCGGTACCTTGCTCAAAGGCGATGCGGCGCTGCTCGGGGGTCAGCAATTGAAAGCCCAGCCACTGCCAGAATTTGCGCGCCTCGCCGTTATAGCCGGTATAACGCGCCACTTCGCGGCCGTTTTCAAACAATACGATGGTGGGCGTGGCGAACAGGGCTTTTTCCAGCGTCCAACCGACAGGCGGGTTGGGCGATAGGCTGCGCGCTACCGGCACATCAGCCTGCCAGTGGTCGATGATATCGGCCTTGAATTTCTCGCAATACGGGCAGGTTTCGGCCTCGAATACCACCAACTGCCGCTCGGCATTGAGGTTTGCCGGCTCCAGCGGCTGATGACCGCCCTCGCCCGCCATGCCGTACTTCACGCCGGTACCCCCCAGGCCGCAATAACCATCCGGGTTCTTGACCAGATAATCTTGGTGATAGTCCTCGGCGCGCACATAATTTTTCAGCGCCTCAATCTCGGTGACTATCTGCCCAAAGCCCGCACGCGTCAGTGCTGTCTGGTAGATGTCACGAGTCTGCGCAGCCAACTGCGCTTGCTCGGGGCGGGTGTAGTAAATCGCGCTGCGATAATTGCTGCCGATGTCATTGCCCTGCCCATCCGCCTGCGTCGGGTCGTGGTTTTCCCAAAATGCGGCCAGAATGGTGGCGAGCTCGACTTTTTGCCTGTCGAAAGTGACCTTCACCACTTCGGCGTGGTTACGCGCGGCCACCGCACCATTCTGGATTTGCTTCTCCAGTGCCAATACTTCCCTGTAACTAGTATCGCTGGCATCGCCATTGGCATAACCGGACTCCACATCAAGCACACCGTCAATGGCGGCCATGCGCTTTTCCGCGCCCCAGAAGCAGCCCATGCCAAAGACGATGGTTTCGGTATGTTCGGACATGACATTTCCTCGATGACTGACAAATGGCGCCGCCTGCGGTGGCCGCAATGCAAACATGGCCAGAAAGCTGGCGACCGCCAACGAAACAACGATAGCAATGAGATTGGGTAGCTTCATGAAAGCATTGATAGGGCAACAAAATAACAATTTCAAGCCATCACGCCCCGACCGCTGGCACCCCGGCAGGGACTGTGCTAAAAATCATTCAGTGAGAATTAATACTTCAACCCACAGGAAACTGCTATGAAGCTCAAGGTATGCCCCACCCCCATGCGTTCCAGGCTTTTTCAGGCGATTGCCTGCAGCCTGCTGGTCAGCGTTGCACCTGTGGCATTGGCGGACTCCCCCATAAGCAATATCGCAACGGCCACGGCGATCTGTGCAGATGCTGCTACTGCAGCACAACGCGAAACCTGCCAGGCACGCCAGATTGCACATCTTCAGCTCGCCCTTGCTGGCAAACCGGCATCAAATGGCAAGGCGCCTGCAACCAATGCGATCCCGGTGACAGGCAGCTACACCGAAACCGCGCAGCTCGGTGATGCCGACAGCTGGAAAACCGATGAATTCCTGCAAGACTGGGGTCTTGAGGCGATGAATGCCCATCACGCCTATGCGCGCGGCCTGACTGGCAGTGGTGTCCGTATCGGGCTGTTTGATTCCGGTGTTGCCCTCGGACACGGTGAATTTTCCGGTAAAAATCATCAAGGGCTCATCATCGGCAATCTGCGGGCAGATGGAACTCGCTGCACGCTGGCAGATTCATCCATGGGTGATTTGGCAAACCCGGACAGCAATGCCTGTTTTGCCAGCGATGGCGGCAGGCCATCCATCGAAGCCCTTTATTGGGACCCCGCCTACACGGATTTTCTGCTCATGATTAATCCCGTCGGCGCTGCCTGGGCGACCGAATTCAGGGATAAAACCTCAATGCGCTATGACCTCCACGGCACCCATGTGGCTGGCACCATGGCCGCCAACCGTGACGGCAATGGCATGCATGGCGTGGCGTTCGGCGCGGATTTCAGCTCGGCCCGGCTGTTTGGCAACAGTTTCTGGCACCTCAGCCCGCTGTGTATTTTTCTGGGAGGCCCCGGCTGCCAATATGGCCAATTTGCCGATAACAGCGCCTTTGAAGACATGTACAGCCAAATGAACGCCAACGGCGTTCGTGCCATCAACCATAGCTGGGGACTGCAATTTGAGCCCTATTTCCCGGACGAGCAAGACGCCTTCTACAGCAACCCGGAACTGCAAGCCTATTGGGAAATACTGCGCGAAGGCAGTTTGGCCGGAGAAACCCGGCATGGCAAAGGCATGGGCCTGATTCAGGTTTGGGCCGCCGGAAACCATGAATACCTCATTCCGTCACTGGATGTCGCCCCGATTGCCGGTGTACATGCCAGCCTGCCACGGCATTTTTCCGAGCTGGAAAAATACTGGCTGAGCGTGGCCAATGTGCAGCCAACGGGCGATTTGTCCAGTCCTTATATCCTCAGCAACAGCTCAATGAAGTGTGGCCTGTCAATGGAATGGTGCCTGGCCGCGCCTGGGACAAAAATCAATTCTGCCTTTGTAAATGGCCTGTATCTGAAAGATGGCAATACGGCATTTCAAACCGATGCCGACGGCAACAAACGCTTCCTTCCTGACAGCATTGATGCCCTCGACAATACCACGAAATTCGGCTACAGGGACTTGACCGGCACCTCCATGGCGGCGCCGCATGTGACCGGTGCGCTGGCGCTGTTGTTCGAGCGTTATCCGTACCTCAGCAATGCCCAGGTGCGCGATGTGCTGCTGACCACCGCCACTGACCTTGGCGCGCCCGGGGTGGATGATGTCTATGGCTGGGGCATGGTCAACCTGAAGAAGGCCATTGAGGGCTATGGCCAGTTCCGCGTCGATACCGATGTCAGCATGGTCGCCAAGGCTGGCGGTACCCACTGGTGGAACGATGCCCGCGTCTGGGACGTGTGGACCAACGACATCACCGACTACAAGCACAACGCCACCTTTACCTTCTCCAGCCCGTTTGCCGATGCCTGGCTGCGCATGAGCGGCAACAACAGCTTCTACGGCCTGAACGTCAAGGGCGGCATCCTGGAGCTGACCGGTGCCAACACCCTGGGCAGCGATGTGCTGGTCAATGGCGGCATGCTGCTCAACAACGGCGTTATCAATAACGCCGTGCAGGTCA
>NWQQ01000012.1 GCA_002798255.1 Lysobacteraceae bacterium NML95-0200 | reverse complement strand
TGACCTGCACGGCGTTATTGATAACGCCGTTGTTGAGCAGCATGCCGCCATTGACCAGCACATCGCTGCCCAGGGTGTTGGCACCGGTCAGCTCCAGGATGCCGCCCTTGACGTTCAGGCCGTAGAAACTGTTGTTGCCGCTCATGCGCAGCCAGGCATCGGCAAACGGGCTGGAGAAAGTGAAGGTGGCGTTGTGCTTGTAGTCGCTGATGTCATTGGTCCACACATCCCAGACGCGGGCATCGTTCCACCAATGGGTACCGCCGGCCTTGGCGACCATGTTGACCTCGGTATCGACGCGGAACATGCCATAGCCTTCGATGGCTTTCTTCAGGTCCACCATGCCCCAGCCATAGACATCATCCACCCCGGGCGCGCCCAGGTCAGTGGCGGTGGTCAGCAGCACATCGCGCACCTGGGCATTGGTGAGGTACGGGTAACGCTCAAACAGCAGCGCCAGCGCGCCGGTCACATGCGGCGCCGCCATGGAGGTGCCGGTGTAGGCCTCGTAGTCGTAGGTCGTTGCTTGTTGCAGTGCCTGGATGCCTTCCAGATGGAAATTGCCATCTGGCCCCTTGACGACTGCTCCTTCCATGGTTTCACCACCGAGCACGCTGGAGGTAATCTCGGTACCGGGGGCGGCAATACACCACTCCTTGCTTGGCCCGCAGCGCATCGAGTATTCGCTCAGGAGGTAATGGCCTGCCATTTCCTCATCCTGCTTGAGGTTGACGACACTGAGCCAATAGGGCTCCAGTTCCGGCATGAAACGCGGCAAGGTGGCATAGGCGCCGGCGATTGGAGCGTCTTCCGGTGTGGGCTTGCGGCGGGTATTGCCGGCTGCCCAGACTTGCAACAGGCCACTGTCCAGGCTGCCCTGACGCACGGCCGACCATAGCGGCGCAAGTTCCGGGTCCTGATATATCAGGTCTTGCTCTTCTTCATCCCATGGCTCGCTGCCAAGCCCCCAGCTATGGTTGATGGCGCGCACGCGGTTGGCATTCATTTGGCTGTACATGTCTTCAAAACTGCTGGCGGTTGCGTTGATGCTTAGCTCTTCGCAGAATCTGAAGAATGCACAGGTGGGCGCCAGCCAGGTGGCGATATCGGCAAACAGGCGCGCGGAGCTGAAATCCGCACCAAAGGCGACACCGTGCATGCCCTTGCCATCACGGTTGGCGGCCATGGTGCCCGCGACATGGGTGCCGTGGGAGTTCCAGTACAGTTGGGTTTTATCTACAAGTTCGCGGGCACGCTCGGGGGAAAGCAGCCGCTCCCAGTCCGGGTCCCAATAAGTGGCTTCTATCTGGGCGCGACCGCCATCCGTGCCAAAACAAGGGTCGAATTCACCGCCCAGATAGTAGTCAGGGCGACAACGGCTACCATCGGGCAGGATGGTGCCGATCTTCAGCCCCTGGTGGTTCTTGCCAGCAAATTCGGTATGGTCAAGCCCCACGCCGGAGTCGAACAGGCCAATGCGGACACCATTGCCGGTCAGGCCGCGGGCATAGGCATGATGGGCATTGATTGCCTCCAGTCCCCAGTCTTGCTGGAACTCTTCGGTTTTCCAGCTGTCGGCATCACCGAGCCGGGCAGTTTCGCTATAGCTGCCTGTCACCGGGATCGCATTGGTTGCAGGCGCCTTGCCATTTGATGCAGGTTTGCCAGCAAGGGCGAGCTGAAGATGTGCAATCTGGCGTGCCTGGCAGGTTTCGCGTTGTGCTGCAGTAGCAGCATCTGCACAGATCGCCGTGGTCATTGCCACATCGCTTATAGCAGCGTTTGCCAATGCAGCAGGCGCAACGCTGACCAGCAGGCTGCAGGCAATTGCACGGAAAAGACGAGAGCGTGAATATGCAGAACGGGGGTAGGGCGACATGACAAGGTTTCCTTTTGTATGCAAGGGGAAAAGGAGTGGGGGCATCGGTTTTCAACAGGTAAAGCACGTATGGCAGCCACGTACCACGCCAGTTGGGTGAGGGCACTGTCACTCACCCCGGACACACCCTGCTCCCGGAGGCAAGATGCCCATGGGAGTTTGTCAGGCGGACTGGTTTGCTGCAAGCTGCCTATTCAGCTGTGCATGGATGTTGCGCCAATTGCTGGCAATGTAGCTGTATTGCGAACACGCGGTGTTACAGAAAGAGGCCACCCCGGGTCAAAATGCGTTTTATAGCCAGTAGCTCATCAGGCGGCGCGGCTGCATGCGGTAGCCCGAGCGCAGATAGATGTCTCGGGCTTTGGGGTTGTCATCGCTCACTTCCAGACGTACCGCCTGACAGTGCTGCTCGCGCGCCAGTTGCTCGGTGGCCTGCATCAGCTGTTTACCAAGCCCAAGCCCCTGGAATTCCGGCAGGACATACAGCTCGTCCAGCAGGGCAAAACGCCCTGAAAATTCCAGGCTGAAGCAAAAACCAATCACGGCATAGGCGGCAAGCTGGCCGTCCTGTTCGGCCAGCAGCAGGCGGCCTGCTTGCGGGGTTTGCAGCAAGCCGTGCAGCAGGGCTTCTTGCCGCGCCGCATTCCAGGGCAGCTTTTCAAGCTGGTAAAAATCCTGCATGGCCGCCAGCACGGCGGGCAAGTCCTGGCTTTGTGCGCTGCGGATGCTCATGGGTTTTCGACTTTGCTGCCTTCCGGGCGCTCGGCCAACAGAACGCTGCCGATGGTTTCATCGCCCTGATATTTGCGCAGTAGCGCCTTCCAGACCGTATCGTCGGCCTTGGGGCAAGTGATGCCGGCCATGGTGCTGTTGCCGCCTTCGGCAACCGGGCGGTTGAAATGCCGGCACATGCGCTGGTTGAGGATGAAGTCCTGCACGTCCTGCGGCAGAGATTGAGCATCCACACCGGTCTCGCCGCCTGTCCGCGCTTGGGCGGCTGCAACCGGCTCGGTGGACGCGGCTGGGGCACTGGCCTGTGGCTCGGCGCTGCAAGCGCCCAGCCACAGTGCCAAGAGCAAGACCTGCGCGGGTTTATTCCGCACGGCCACCGAACTCACCCGTCACGGTATTGACCCAGACCTTTTCGCCATTGGCGATGTATTCGGGCACCTGGATTTCGATGCCAGTGGACAAGCGCGCCGGTTTGGGGCGCTTGGTGGCAGTGCCGCCCTTGAGTTCAGGCGGGGTATCGATGACTTCCAGCACGACCGAAGTGGGCAGCTGCAAGGCTACCGGGGTGTCGTCGATGATTTGCACATAGCAGCCGGTCAGGCCATCGGTGATGTAACCGGCGGCATCACCGATGGCGCTGGCATCCAGCGCGTACTGGCTGTAGTCCTCGTCATCCATGAACACATAGGCATCGCCGTCCTTGTAGGAGAAGGTGGCCTGACGGCGCAGCAACTCCACTTCGGTGAGGTTGTCGTCGGCATCGAAGCTGGCATCGAGCTTGTTGCCACCGGGCACCGAATACAGGGTGAAACGGAAGCGCACATTGCCGCCACGGCCCTGCGGGCTGGAGCGTTCGATGTCGCGCACTTGGTAGACGCCGCCGTTGTATTCGACGACGTTGCCTTTCTTGATGTCGTAAGCCTTCATGAAAACTCCGTGTTTATTTGGCTGCCAGCCGCACCGCGCCGTCGAGGCGGATGGTTTCGCCATTGAGATAGGGCGTGGCGATGATGTAGGCGGCAAGGTCGGCAAATTCTTCGGGCTTGCCAAGGCGCGAAGGGAAGGGGATGGAGGCCGACAGCGATTTCTGCACTTCATCGGGCATGCCATCGACCATCGGCGTCCAGAAAATGCCAGGTGCAATGGTCATCACCCGGATACCAAAACGCGCCAGCTCGCGTGCCATTGGCAAGGTCATGCCGACCACGCCGCCCTTGGATGCCGAATACGCCGCCTGACCAATCTGGCCTTCATAAGCGGCGACGGAGGCGGTATTGATGATGACCCCGCGCTCGCCGTCAGTGCCTGCTTCGTTGTGCTGCATCAGGTCGGCGCAGGCCTTGGCGACATTGAAGCTGCCGATGAGGTTCACCATCACCGTGGTCTGGAACTGCGACAGCGGCATCGGGCCGGCCTTGCCCAGTACCCGGCCAGCGCCGAGGATGCCGGCGCAGTTGATGCAGGCGTTCAGCCCGCCAAGAAACTCGCGCGCCTTGGCAACATTGGCAATGACTTCCGCCTCGTTGCTGACATCGGTCTTGAAGAACGCCGCCTTGTCGGCACCGAGCTCGGCGACAGCCGCCTTGCCTTTTTCTTCGTTGACATCGAACAGCGCCACCTTGCCGCCCTGGGCGGTCAAATGTTTGGCCGTGGCAAAACCAAGCCCGGACGCACCGCCGGTGATGACGGCGCGGGTTGCGGAAATCTGCATGGGAACCTCGATTCTTGAGACGGGGAGAGGCGGGATTTTACCCAAGTCTTGCCAGTCACTACGCATCCGCTTTGGGCGGGCGCTTATTCTTCATGCGCCGTATCAGTGGAAACTGGGTGGTGAGTGCGCTCCCACTCCGCCTTGGCAGCCCCCTGTTTGTTTAGCACATGAATGTAAGCCCGTTTGGAGGATGGGGCATTGAAATGCCAAGGAAAAGCAGCTGGCTCTTCTATGACCGCATATGTCAGCCGGACTTTATCCTCAGAACCAAGACAAATGGCAGTAAGCGGCCAAAGCACAGCACCAGAAGGGACTCCACGGTTGATACGCCGGATTGCAGTTGCACGCACAGGCTGCCCGTCAATATCGGCTTGCAATATCTGCCCGCGTATGCGGCCTGTGGCTTCATCCTGCCAGTTGCTGACCAAGGTATGGGTTTTGACGGCCTGAAAGCGCGTTTCCAGCTCGGTCAAAACTTCCATCGGGGTTAAATCCTTGGCGTTCGAGCCGATTCTGGAAAAACAGTGGGAAGTGACATGGATGCGCTGCTGCCGGGAAACTTCCATGCCAGTATCAAAACGCTGGCGCAGATAGGTATCGGCAAGCGGCTGCCATTGGCCTTGTTGATAACGGGCGAGCAACTGGCCGCTGCCATCGGCTTCAAGGCCAAATTCAACTGCCTGTGTATCCCCACCCAGGGTGTATTGGATGCCGATACGCGCACCTGCCGTACTGCACATGCCCCAAGCTTTTTGGATACGGCTGAAACCTTTGCCAACGACATGACTGTTGATGTTTTCCAACAATTGTCCGTCTATAGGGTTGCCATCAATGCTTATGGCGCTGACCCCATGTTTTTTACCGAAATCCAGCCCGGATAAATGATAGTCACTGAACTGCACCCGGATATTCCGGAAACCGCAATTGAAAGCGTAATCCGTATCCACCCACAGGGAAGGAATATGACCGTCCGGCCCATCCAGGAATAGTCCTCTGCGGATAAGTTCATTTTGGTTGAACGGATGCGAGGCCAGCAGTGCCAGCAAAAGCAGGGCGGATTTCATGGGAACTCGCCATGTACTGGGCAAGGATGAGGTAACTCCATGTTCTCATCAATAGATGGTTTTGGAACAAGGCTCCTGTTCTCATCACCTCTATCTATTCGCTCAAGATTCCTTTTCCATCTTTGCCTATCTTGATATTCAAATTCCCTAATTTTATGGTCGGGTCCGATGATGTAATGAGTAATATCATGGGGTCTTCCTTGGAAAATTTCTTCAGCAGCCTTCCAGTCATTATTTGAGGGGAGGCTATTTTTTAGCTTAAGCTTAGAGTCTATCCCATAAACAGCTTCAGGATGGTTGTGAATAACTGCCATTACCATTTCACGTGTAGTGCCGCTTTCAGTGATTGAACGTCCTACAGGGGCACTTTCTTTTTCTCCACGCAGAATAACCCCAGCCTTGATTGAGCCATCTATATGACGATAAATGACGCCAACATACTCAACTTCGAGATAATCGGGCTTTGACTTGATTTCCTTGGCCATATTGGAAGCAATGGCATCGACCCAGGCTTCAGTTTCTTCGGCTGTTTTGGGACAGGTGCATTGGGGATTGAACCAGCCGCTTTCTATGGCGCCATCCGGGATGAAGTCAAGAAGGTAATGATTTTCGAAGTCATACAGCATCCACCAAAGCCATGGGTCATCAAGGATATCGTTTGAACCTACAACTTCAACATGGTCAAGGACTGGGGGCTGATTTGTATTTTCTGTATTGGAACCACTCTTGTTCTTACGTTTTCGCTTGCTCATGGGATGCTCCTCAAAAACAAGTATTAAATGATATTCATTCTCATTTTTGAGTCAAGCAGTTTTGGCCCAGGTTGTTCTGCTTTCTTGCGCATCAACAAAAAAGCTGGCCAAGTATTTGTGGCCAGCTTTTTTGTTGAGGGCTTGCAAAGGGGGGAGTCAGGCGGCTCGTGCGCGCGTCACCTTGCTGCTGGTGGTGCGACCGAGTTTCCCGGCAAGCCACTGTCCGGTATCAACCATAAGGTCGAGGTTGATGCCGGTTTCAAGTCCCAAGCCATGCAGCATGTACACCAGGTCTTCGCTGGCGACGTTGCCGCTGGCGCCCTGGGCATAGGGGCAGCCGCCGGCACCGGAAACTGCCGAGTCCAGCACTGCTACGCCTTCTTCCAGACAGGCGAGGATATTGGCCAGTGCCTGGCCGTAGGTGTCGTGGAAGTGGATGGCAAGGGCGCTCATCGGCACGGCTTCAGCCACCGCACGCAGCATGGCACGCGCCTTGCCGGGGGTGCCAACGCCGATGGTGTCGCCCAGCGAAATCTCGTAGCAGCCCATCTGGTGCAGGGCATGCGCCACCCGCACCACATCGTCCAGCGGCACTTCGCCCTGATACGGGCAGCCGAGCACGGTGGAGACATAGCCGCGTACTTTGATGCCATCTTGCTTGGCCGCTTCCAGTATCGGGGCGAAGCGTTGCAGGGACTCGTCAATCCCGGCATTGGTGTTCTTGCGGTTGAAGGCTTCCGAGGCCGCCGTGAATACCGCCACTTCCTGGACGCCGACTGCCCTGGCGCGCTCATAACCTTGCAGGTTGGGGGTGAGCACCGGGTAGTGGATGCCGGGGTGTTTTTCGATGCCAGCGAATACTTCGGCGGCATCAGCCATCTGCGGCACCCATTTCGGGCTGACGAAGCTGGTGGCTTCGATGGTTTTCAGCCCGGTTTGCGACAGCCGGTTGATAAGCTCGATTTTGTCGGCAGTGGCGATAAAGGTTTTTTCGTTTTGCAGGCCATCGCGCGGGCCGACTTCAACAATGCGGATGTGGTTGGGCGGGTTCATCTCATGCCTCCAAAGTCGCAAGCACGGCATCGGCTTCGACAAACTCGCCTTCCTTGACCCGCAGTTCGGCAAGCACGCCATCGCGCGGGGCTTTGAGTACCAGCTCCATCTTCATCGCTTCCATTACCAGCACGGTGTCGCCAGCCTGTACTTTCTGGCCGGGGCGGCTGGGCACCAGTACCACGCGACCGGGCATCGGGGCGCGGATGCGGTCATCGGCATGGCTGTCGGCTTCGTCTTCCAGCCGGTGCAGGGGCAGGCGGGTGAGCAGATGACGGCGCTCACCATCGTGCAGGGTGATGTTGTCGGCAGTCATGCGTACTTCAAAACGCTGCGCCTGCCCGTCGATGCGCCCGGTCAGCACGCCGCCTTCAAGGCGCATGCCCGCAAAGCGGGTGCTGGTTTCGCCTTCCGTTACCTGGTAGTCGCCGTTATGGCCTGCGATGGCAAGGCGGATGTCGGCCTTGCCGTGTTGCAGGCGCAGCGGCGATGCGCCCCGGCCATCCAGCCGCCAGCCATCGGCAATCTCCCAGGGAGAGGTCGCTTGCCGTGCCGGGGTGCTGGCTTCTTGCAGGCGCAGGGCAACGGCGGCAATGGCGCGCAACCGGGTATCGGCAGCGTGGTTGTGCGCGTTGCCGATAAACTCGTGCAGATGACGGTCCAGATAGCCGGTGTCGATTTCGCCATTGACCACGGCCGGGTGGCGAATCAGGCGCTCAAGAAAGCCGATATTGGATTTGGGGCCTTCAATATCGCAGGCCGCCAGCGCCGCGCCCAGGCGTACCAGCGCCTGCCTGCGGTCCTGGCCATAGACAATCAGCTTGGCAATCATCGGGTCGTAGAAAATGGTGACGGTATCGCCTTCCACCACGCCCGAGTCGATGCGTACATCGGGCATGAACTCAGGCAGCGCCAGCCGGGTCAGCTTGCCGGAACCGGGCAGGAAGCCCGCTTCCGGGTCTTCGGCATACAGCCGCACTTCGATGGCATGGCCGTGGCTATAGATGTGTTGCTGGCTGCGCGGCAGTTTTTCGCCTGCGGCCACGCGTAGCTGCCATTCCACCAAATCCAGCCCGGTGACCAGTTCGGTGACCGGGTGCTCCACTTGCAGGCGGGTATTGATTTCCATGAAGTAGAACTGCCCGTCCTGGCCGACGATGAACTCCACCGTGCCGGCATTCTGGTAATCAATCGCCCGGCCGGCGGCGACGGCAGCCGCACCCATCGCCTGACGCAATTCCGGGGTGAGAAACGGTGAGGGCGATTCTTCCAGCACCTTCTGGTAGCGGCGCTGGGCGGAGCATTCGCGCTCGTTCAGGTGGATGACCTGGCCGTGGGCATCGCCAAAAATCTGGATTTCGATATGCCGCGGTTTTTCGATATAACGCTCCAGGAGCACCCGGTCGCGGCCAAAGGCATTGGCGGCCTCGCGCTGACAGCTTTCCAGATTTGGCAAAAATTCGGCCTGGCTGCGCACGATGCGCATGCCCTTGCCGCCGCCGCCATGCGCGGCCTTAATCATCAGCGGGTAGCCGATGCGGTCGGCCTCCTGCTGCAAGCGGGCAGGGGTCTGGTCTTCGCCGGTATAGCCCGGCACCACCGGCACACCGGCGGCCTGCATCAGCTCCTTGGCGCCGGCCTTGCTGCCCATCTTGCGCATGCTGGCCGCCCTGGGGCCGATGAATACCAGCCCGGCCGCTTCCACCGCATCGGCAAAATCGGCGTTTTCCGACAAAAACCCATAGCCGGGGTGGATGGCCTGCGCGCCACTGCGCCTGGCGACATCCAGAATCACCTCGCCGCGCAGATAGCTCTCCTGCGGGCGCGAGCCGCCAATCGGCCAGGCTTCATCCGCCTGACGCACATGCTGGGCATTGGCATCGGCCTCGGAATACACCGCCACGGTGCGGATGCCAAGACGGCGGGCAGTGCGGATGATGCGGCAGGCGATTTCGCCGCGGTTGGCAATCAGGATTTTGTCGAACATGGGCATTCCAGTCAGTGTTGCGTCCAGGCGGCGGGGCGTTTTTCCAGAAAGGCGCTGATGCCTTCCTGGCCTTCGGGCGATACCCGCAGGCGCGCAATCAGCGCGGCATTGTCGGCATCCTGCACTGCGCTGTCAGTGTGCGCCAGCACATTCCGCACCAATTGCTTGGCGCTGGCGCTGGCATGCGGGCCGACTTTCAGCAGCAGGGCGATTTGCTGGTTGATGGCCGCATCCAGTTCCCCGGCTGCGACCACCTGATGCAAAAGCCCAAGACGCAGCGCCTCGGCGGCATCGAAGATTTCTGCCGTGGCGAAATAACGCCGCGCTGCACGGGCGCCGATGGCTTCCACCACATACGGGGAAATCACCGCAGGCAGCAGCCCCAGCTTGCTTTCGGTCAGGCCGAACTTGGCTTCCGGCACGCCGATGGCGATATCGCAGCAGGCCACCAGCCCGACACCGCCGCCGAATGCCGCGCCATGCACGCGGGCGATAGTCGGCTTGGGCAGCTCGTTCAGGCTGCGCATCAGCTTCGCCAGAGCCAGCGAATCCTCGCGGTTCTGCGCCTCGCTCATCGCGGCCATGCTGCGCATCCAGTTGAGGTCGGCGCCGGCCGAGAATGAAGCACCTTCGCCTTCCAGTACTACCACACGCACACTGGCGTCATCGGCAAGCTGGTGCAGGGCAGCGGTCAAATCGGCAATCAGCCCGGCATCAAAAGCATTGTGCAGGGCAGGGCGGCTCAGGCACAGGCGGGCAACCGCACCTTCACGCAGCAGTTTCATGGAATGGCTCATGCAGCTTTCTCGGGATGAAACAAGCCGCCATGATAACGGTGCCGGGCGGCGGCTTGATGTATGCGGCGCCAAGAAAAGCAGATTCGGCCAATCTTCTTGCCCCTACACATGGGCTGCACTTGCGGGTACCGAGAAGAGACCGTGAACGGGCTCTCAGGTCTGCTAGGAAAGCACAGGAAGATTCTGTAACTGCGCTGATGCTTGTGCAGGGGGACAGGTTGATTCTTGCTTGCTGTTGCTTTTGATTTTTCGCCCTGTTCGGACGCGCCGAGTACCGCAGCGACCAATGGGAGAAGGCAGGGCATGTTTGAGCAGCGCGCAGCGATGCGAGTTTGCCCTGCCGCCATTGGGCGCGAGGAACGCAGGGAACCCCGCGCAGCGGGGCGCGGTAGCCAGGGCTGGTTTCTTTGCCTCCTTTCTTTGCCAGCAAAGAAAGGAGGTGCGCCGCCGGGCGCATTCCCGGCATTGAACAAACATCGAAAACCCAGAAGATTTTGCAACCGCGTTACGCTTGTGCAGAAGGACAGGCTGATTTCCACTGCCTTGCCAGAGCCTGGAAAATCAACGGGCGCGCATCCGGGTGCTGGCCACCAGGTCCACATGCAGCGAAAAAGTACGGGTTTCGCCGGGGTGCATCGCGCCCACGCCGACCACATGCCGGGCGATTTCTTCGCCACGCTCGTTCTTGACTACCGCCACCATTGAATATTCCCAGGCTTCGCCTGGTGCCGGGCCGGGCAGGCTGCCTTCGATTTTCAGCGGCGAGGCCAGCACTTTGCGTTCGGGCACGGCATCAAAACGCAGATGCCCCTTGCATTGCGGGCAAATCGAGGCGCTGGCGAGAATGGTGGCGCGGCAATGCGGGCAATTGCGGGTTGCGCCCACGTCGGCATGTTTGCCGCGCCCCAACAGGCTGCTCATACCGTAGCGCTGGCTTCCTTGCCCGCTGCCTGCGGCTTGCTTTCGGCAGGCTTGTTCTCTGCCTTGGCGCTTTTGCCATCCCAGCTGCCGCATTCGACATGGCCGCGCAGGCGGGCACCCGAAGCGATGGTCAGGTCTTCGGCCTTGATATCGCCCTGCATCACGCTGGAGGCCTGCAAGTCCACCCGGCGGGCGGATTCGATATTGCCTTCAAGGTCACCCGAAAGGGTGACTTTCTCCGCGCGCACGCTGCCATTGAGTCTGGCGCCCGGCTCAATGGTCAAATCGCCTTTGACATTGATATCACCCTTGAATTTGCCGGCGATGCGCACATGGCCGCTGCCTTCAATCTTGCCTTCGATACTGAGGTCGGCGGCGATTACCGATTCCTTGCCGGGACGGCTGTTATTGGCCGCTACCGGAGTCGGTGTAGCTTCGCGTGCAGGCTGCGGTTGTGGCGCAACAAACGGGGTCGTGACGGCATCGCTTGGGAAGTCTGCGACGTCCTTGTCCTTTTTGGCGCTGTTGCCGGGATCTCTCCAACTCACCATGATGATTTCTCTCTCACTGCGAGCAGCCAGGCTGCGGGAAGGGGCAAGTTATCACGCAGCCGCGGCCTTGCCCACTGTACGCGCCGGTTTGGTGGAAAGGGGCTTACATGCGGAATACGCCAAAGCGCGCCGGTTCAATCGGTGCATTGAGGCTGGCCGCCAGCGCCAGTCCCAGCACCCGGCGGGTATCGGCCGGGTCGATGATGCCGTCATCCCACAGCCTTGCGGTGGCGTAATAGGGATTGCCCTGGTCCTCGTATTGCTGGCGGATGGGCGCCTTGAAGGCGTCCTCCTCCTCCGCGCTCCACTGCCCGCCTCGCGCCTCGATGCCGTCACGGCGCACGGTGGCGAGCACGCTGGCGGCCTGCTCGCCGCCCATCACGCTGATGCGCGCATTGGGCCACATCCACAAGAAGCGCCCGCCATAGGCACGCCCACACATGGCGTAATTGCCTGCACCAAAGCTGCCGCCAATCACCACGGTGAATTTCGGCACGCTGGAACAGGCCACGGCAGTCACCATCTTGGCGCCATCACGGGCGATGCCAGCGTTTTCATACTTTTTGCCGACCATGAAGCCGGTGATGTTCTGCAAGAACAGCAGCGGGATACCGCGCTGATTGCACAATTCGATGAAATGCGCGCCCTTCAATGCACTTTCAGAAAACAGGATGCCGTTATTGGCAACGATGCCCACCGGGCAGCCGTGGATATGCGCAAAGCCGCAGACCAGAGTTTTGCCATAACGCGCCTTGAACTCCTGGAATTCGCTGCCATCGACGATACGGGCAATGACCTCGCGGATATCAAAGGGCTTGCGTGCATCCTGCGGCACGATGCCGTACAGCTCCTCGGCCGGATACAGCGGCTCGATGCTGGTTTGCAGCGCCACCGGCAATTGTTTGCTGCGGTTAAGGCTGGCCACCACATCACGGGCGATGGCGAGCGCATGATGGTCGTCCTCGGCGAAATGGTCGGCCACACCGGAAATACGGGTATGCACATCGGCGCCGCCCAGTTCCTCGGCATCCACCACTTCGCCGGTGGCGGCCTTCACCAGCGGCGGGCCGCCGAGAAAGATGGTGCCCTGTTCCTTGACGATGATGCTTTCATCGCACATCGCCGGGACATAGGCGCCACCTGCGGTACAACTGCCCATCACCACCGCGATTTGCGGGATGTTCTCCGCACTCATCCGCGCCTGGTTGTAGAAGATGCGGCCAAAATGCTCCTTGTCCGGGAATACCTCGTCCTGCAACGGCAGGAACGCGCCGCCCGAATCCACCAGATAGATGCAGGGCAGGCGGTTTTCACGGGCGATTTCCTGGGCACGCAGATGCTTTTTGACCGTCATCGGAAAGTAAGTCCCGCCCTTGACCGTGGCGTCGTTGGCGACAATCACGCATTCCTGCCCGCAGATGCGGCCAATGCCGGTCACCACCCCGGCCGCCGGTGCGGCATCGCCATACATGCCCTCGGCAGCCAGCGCGTTCAATTCCAGAAATGGACTGCCGGGGTCGAGCAGGGCGTCGATGCGCTCACGCGCCAGCAACTTGCCGCGCGCAGTGTGCTTGGCACGCGCCGCCTCGCCACCGCCATCAGCAGCACGCGCCAGCCGTTGATGCAGCTCAGCCGTCAGGCTGCGGTGATATTCGGCATTGGCAATGAAATCGGCAGAACGGGCATCCAGTTGCGAGGCGATTTGTGGCATGGCTTTCACGAGCGGAGGAAAGCGGCAAGCATAGTGGATGGGTTCTGTATCTGCCTAGGGTAATCAGACCCAGTATCGGTGTTGAAGAATGGGCAGATGGCCGCAAAGGGCTTGACTATCAGGCACAAAAAAGCCCGAAAAACAGGTGTTTTTCAGGCTTTGGATATTTGGTCGGGGAGACAGGATTCGAACCTACGACCTCTACGTCCCGAACGTAGCGCTCTACCAGACTGAGCTACACCCCGATTGCGAGGCGCGCAGTATAGGAGGGGATTGCCGCTTGTGCAAGCATTGATTGCAAAGTTTTTGCATTTTGTTTTGCCGGGCGCGCGCAGCGGGCTTGCGGGCAGGCGGCAGGCTCTTAAACTAGTCGGCTTGTTTCAACCATCGAGGCCATCTTGATCAAGCCCCGCACCCCGCCCGGCGTGATGGAATTGCTGCCGCGCGAGCAAATCGCCTTCCAGCGCATGCTGGACATCATCCGCAATACCTATGAATCGTTCGGTTTTTTGCCGGTGGAAACGCCGGTTTTCGAGCTGACCGAAGTGCTGCTGACCAAAACCGGCGGCGAAACCGAACGCCAGGTGTACTTCGCCCAGTCCACCGGCGCGCTGGAAAAATCCCGTGAACCGGGCAGCGAGGCCAGCCTGCCGGAGCTGGCGCTGCGCTTTGACTTGACGGTGCCGCTGGCGCGCTATGTGGCCGAGCACGAGCACGCGCTGGCGTTTCCGTTCCGTCGCTATCAGATGCAGCGCGTGTATCGTGGTGAACGTGCGCAGCGCGGGCGTTTCCGCGAGTTTTATCAGTGCGATATCGACGTGATTGGCAAGGACAGCCTCTCACCGCGCTTTGATGCCGAGATTCCGGCGGTCATCAATGCGGTATTCGAGCGCCTTGCCATTGGCGAATTCACCATTTGGCTCAATCATCGCAAGCTGCTGCGCGGCTTTTTTGAAGGGCTTGGAATCGCCGGTGAGCAGCAGAATGCGGTGCTGCGCGAGCTAGACAAGCTGGACAAGCGCGGCGAGGATGCGGTGCGGCAAACGCTGATGAGTGAGGCGTTTGCGCTGAGTGCGGAAGTGGCCGAGCGGTTACTGGCGTTTTCAAGGGTGCGCTCCGAAGGCCATGCCGATGCGCTGGAAAAACTCGCCGCATTGGGTGCGGGCAGTGAGCAGTTCGAGCAAGGCCGTGCCGAACTTGTGGCCACGCTGGAGCAGCTGCGGGCGATGGGGATTCCCGAGGCGCGCTATGCCATCAACCTGTCCATCGCCCGCGGGCTGGACTATTACACCGGCATCGTTTACGAGACCCAGTTGAATGCCTATCCGCAAATCGGCTCGATTTGCTCCGGTGGCCGTTACGAGAATCTGGCCAGCCACTACAGCAAATCGCGCCTGCCGGGCGTGGGCATTTCCATCGGCCTTAGCCGCCTGTTCTGGCAGCTGCGCGAGGCCGGTATTGTGAGTGCTGCGGGCAGTTCGGTGGATGTACTGGTGGGCTTGCTGGATGAGGCCGGCTTTGCCGACGCATTGGCGTTTTCGCAAGCCTTGCGCGAAGCCGGGCTGAATGTGGAAACGCAGATGGAAGCAAAAAAAATCGCCCGTCAGTTCCAGTATGCCGACCGCGCCGGGATTCGCTTCGTGGCATTGCGTGGTGAAAGCGAGCGTGCAGAGGGCACCGTCACCTTGAAAGACCTGGCAAGCGGTGAGCAGCAGACGGTGATTCTTGGCGAGGCCGTGGCCTGGCTGCAACAGAAACGGGAGAAAAATACATGAGTGCAACCGCCATCCATTTGGACGGCCATTCGCTGGATCGCGCAAGCCTTGTGAAGATTGCTGAAGGCGCGCCGGTCACGCTGGGTGAAAACGCGCTGCAGAAAGTGGCCAAGGCGGCCGAGTTTCTGGCAGAGCAAGTGCGCCGCGAGGAGCCGATTTACGGGGTTTCCACCGGCTTTGGCAGCAATGCCGACAAGCTGTTGGGCGCGCGTCGCACGCGACCGGGCAATGATGAAGGCTCGCTGCATGAAGAATTGCAGCGCAATCTCATCATCACCCATGCGGTATGCGTAGGGGAGCCGTTTGCACCGGAAGTGGTGCGGGCGATGCTCGGCATCCGCATCAATACCCTGCTGCGCGGTCATTCCGGGATTCGCGTGCAAACCCTGCAAGCCTTGGCGGCGATGCTCAATGCCGGCGTGGTGCCGGTGGTGCCGCAGCTGGGCTCGGTGGGCGCATCAGGGGATTTGGCACCGCTTTCGCATCTGGCGATTGTGCTGCTTGGTGGCGGCGAAGCCTTCTATCAGGGCGAGCGCATGCCGGGCGGCGAGGCGCTCAAGCGCGCCGGGCTTGCGCCGGTAAAGCTGACGCATAAGGAAGGTTTGGCGCTCAATAATGGCACCGCGCAGATGCTGGCCACCGGCGTGCTGGCCGTTGAGCGCATGGAAAAACTGCTCGATACCGCTGATCTGGCTGCGGCCATGACCATCGAAGCCTTTGCCGGACGGCTTGGCGCATTTGCGCCGGAAGTCCATGACCTGCGCCCGCATCCGGGGCAGGTGCAGGTGGCGGGCAATCTGCGTCGCCTGCTGCAAGGCTCAAGGCTTGCCGATATTCCCTACCATCTGGTGCCGAGCTTCAAAACTTGGCAGCCGGAAAGCTGGGACAGTGCCGAGTTGCAGGCGCTGAGCTTCGATATCAGCTGGGATTGGGTGCCGGATACACAGCGGCATGGCCGCGAAAAGTTCTATCAACGCTTCAAACCCTTCCGCGGCGGCAAGAAGCACCAGCCGCAGGACAGCTATTCACTGCGCTGCATCCCGCAGGTGCATGGCGCAGTGCGCGATGCACTGGCACAGGCCGCGCGTGTTCTGGACATCGAGCTGAACGCGGTGACCGACAACCCGCTGGTATTCCCCGATGCCAATGCCGAGCATGTCGAGCAGCAGGTGATTTCCGCAGGTCACTTCCACGGCATGCCGCTGGCGCTGGCGATGAGCTATCTGAAAGCGGCGATTCCGGTGCTGGCTTCCATCAGCGAGCGGCGTACCAACAAACTGGTGGATCCGGCCACCAACGACGGCTTGCCGGCGTTCCTGATTGGCAACGAGGATGGCACCGAATCGGGCTACATGATCGTGCAGTACAGCTGCGCGGCCATCGTCAACGACCTGGCATCGCGCGCCATGCCCGCTGCGGTGTATTCGGTGCCGACCAGTGCCAATGCCGAAGACCATGTGTCGATGGGCGCCAATGAGGCGCGTCATGTGCTTGCCATGACCCGGGATTTGGCCAAGGTGCTGGGACTGGAGTTGGCCACTGCCGCACAGGCGCTGGACTTGCGCATCGCCATGATCAATGCCGCCTGCGAACTGGCCCGGAACGGCGATGCCGGGCAATTTGCCCGCAAAGTGCGTGGCATGCCGCTGCCCGAAGCCGATAACCATGCCGTGTTTTTGGCCGAAGTCGAGCAGCTGCGCCAGGAGCTGGCGGCAAGCCAGGCATTTCATCCGGGCAAGGCGGTGGCCGCAGCGCATGCGGAAGTCCGCCGGCATTTGCCGATGATGTGGCGCGACCATGCCCTTGATGCCGATGTCGCCAGCGCTGTGCGCATGGTGGAAAGCGGCGCCGTGCTGGATGTCGCACAGGCGGCTCTGGCCGCTTGAATGGCTCCCGCGCAGCTTGTGTTGTGCGGGTAGCTTCAAAATCGTTCCGCGGCCATGGCCGCCCTTGCTTGATATGAATGGAGTTTTCATGAAGCCTTGGTTTGTTTCGCTCGCCCTGCCTTTTGCCCTGCTTTTGCCTGTTGATGCCAAGGCGCAGCGCAGCATCGTGTTTGAGGAAGCGGCCCTCCCTGAGCGTGGCGTGCTGGCGATTGCCGTGGCCGAGGGGCTTGCCGGGCGTGATTTTGATGCGCTCGATGCTGCCAGCCAGGGCGCATTGCGGCGTGCGGCAACAGCAACCGGCTTCAAGGGCGGCAAGGGCAGCAAGCTGGACTTGCCGGGATTTGCCAGCTATGAGCGCGTGCTGCTGGTGGGCATGGGCAAAGACAGCCCCGATGCGCTTGCCCTGCGCGATGTTGGTGGCGCGGTGGCGCAGCATTTTGCCAGCAGCGCTTCTGCGCAGCCGGTCAATCTGTATTGGGGCGGTAGCGAGGGTGATGCCGCTTCGCAATTGGCGATGGGCGTGGCGCTGGGTCAATATCGTTTTGACCAATACAAGAGCAATGGCAAGCCGGTCACGGGCGATGTACTGATTCGCACCCCGGCAGGGCGCGCAGCGGCGGCGCAGTGGCAGCGGGAATGGCAACCGGTTGCCCAGGCAGTGAATTTTGCCCGTGACCTCATCACCGAGCCTGCCAATGCCATCTACCCGGAATCATTCGTGGCGCGGGTGCGCGAGCAGGCGCGTGGCCTGCCGGTGACGCTGGAAGTGCTGGACGTGGCGGCCATGGAAAAGCTCGGCATGGGTGGCATGCTCTCCGTGGGGCAGGGCAGCGCCCGGCCGCCACGCATGTTGCTGCTGCGCTACAACGGTGGCCGTGCAGGCGATGCACCGCTGGCTTTTGTCGGCAAAGGTATCACCTTTGACAGTGGCGGCATTTCCATCAAGGGCAATGACGGCATGTGGCGGATGAAGTACGACATGGCCGGGGCCGCTGTTTCCACTGCGGCAGTGCTGGCATTGGCCGGCCGACGTGCGCCGGTGAATGCCGTGGCGGTGGCCGCGCTGGCAGAAAACATGCCTTCGGGTACGGCTGACCGTCCCGGGGATGTGATTCGTACCGCCTCGGGCAAAACCTTCGAGGTGATGAGTACCGATGCCGAAGGCCGCATGGTGCTGGTGGATGCGCTCTGGTATGTGCAGCGCCAGGACAAGCCCAAGGTCATCATCGATATCGCCACCTTGACTGGCAGCATCGTCACTGCGCTTGGCAATGATTATGCCGGCCTGTTCAGCCGCGATGACGCGCTTGCCAGCCAGCTGTACCAGTCCGGCCAGAATTCCGGCAACTGGGTATGGCGCATGCCGCTCTTGGACAGCTATGGGCCGATGCTGGCTTCACCCATTGCCGACATGCGCAATGGCGGCGGCCGTCCCAGCTCCGGCACGGCGGCCTGGTTCCTGGGTGAATGGGTTGCCCGTGGCACACCGTGGGCGCATGTGGACATGGCCGGCATGGCCTGGATTGAGTCTGGCGGCAAACCGACCTCGCCCGCAGGCGCCACCGGGTTTGGCGTATTGCTGTTTGACCAGTTCGTGCGCGACCATCATCAGGGTAAATAAGCGTGATTCTGAATATTGCCGCCTATCACTTCGTGCCGATTGATGATGTGGCCGCGCTTGCGGCAACACTTCGCAGCGCCTGCCAGTCGCATGAGTTGCGCGGCACCATTCTGGTGGCAGGCGAGGGCATCAACATGTTTCTTGCAGGTGCACCTGAGAAGGTGCGCGGCTTTCTGGCCTGGCTGCGCCAGGACGCACGTTTTGCTGCAGTCACTGCCAAGGAAAGCTGGAGCCAGCATGTGCCCTTTGCCCGGCTGAAAATCAAGCAAAAGCGCGAAATCGTGCCATTTGCAGGCCGCCCGGCGGGCGTGGGGGAAAACCGTGCCCCGGATGTGGATGCCAAAACGCTGGCGCGCTGGATTGAGAACGGTCATGACGATGCCGGCAAACCGCTGCTGCTGCTCGATACCCGCAACCGCGAAGAAATCCGCTACGGCACCTTTGCCAATGCGCTGACCTTGCCGATCGACAATTTCAACGACTTGCCCGAAGCGGTGGAGGCCATCCGCGAGCAGTTGCAGGATGCCACCGTGGTGAGTTTTTGCACCGGCGGCATCCGCTGCGAAAAAGCCGCGCCGTGGATGCATCAGATAGGCCTCGATAACGTGCTGCAGCTCGAAGGCGGCATCCTGAAATATTTTGAAGAAGTCGGCGGCTTCGGCTATCAGGGCGGCTGCTTCGTGTTCGATGAGCGCGTTGCCCTTGACCCGGAGCTCAAGCCGCTGCGCGATGAGCCGGTGGCTGCGCCGCCACGGCAGCCATGAGCGAATGGATTTGGCTCCTGCTCGCCATCGCAATGCTATGGATGGCGGTCAAAGTGGTCAGTATGGTGCTGAGAATCAGCCTGTGGCTGTTACTGGCGGGCATGGCCTATTTTTTCTTTGCCAGCGTGTTTGGCTGGCCGCTGCCCTGAACAAGCCGTGCAGCGAAAGCGCCCGGTGGCGCTTTCGTCGGGTGCGGCAATTACTGTGAAAGCGCCTCGGCTTTGGCCGCACAAATGAAGTCGTTTTCGGAAAGGCCGCCGACATCGTGGGTGGAGTAATGCACCACACAGCGGTTGTAATGCACCGAAAGGTCGGGGTGATGATCTTCGCGGTGAGCCATATGCGCCAGCGCATTGACAAAGCTCATGGTGCGGTAATAGTCGGCAAAGTGGAAAGTCTTGGCGAGCACATGGCCGTTTTCGATGATTTCCCAGCCCGGCAGCTGCGGCATCAGCTCGCGGATACTGGCCTCGCTCAGGCGATGTTCCTGGCCGTGTTTGGGGTCGCAATGGGCTTGGGCAAGGGGAATCAGGTCGTTCATGCGGTCTTTCAAAAACAGTTTCTGCTCAGCGGAAGGCCGATAGAATAACCGCATGATCGATATCACTGAATCTGCACAGAACCATTTCCGCAAAATTCTTGCCAAAGAGGCGCTGCCTGACTTGGGGGTGCGCCTGTCGGCGGTCAACCCGGGCACACCGCAGGCCGATGTGCAACTGGAGTTTGCCGGCCCCGATGACCTCAATGGTGATGAATGGGCGATTGATTGCGAAGGCTTCACCCTGTGGGTGGATGCCGCCAGCGCCAGCGCACTCGATGGCGCGCGCATCGACTATGAGCCGCGTGCCACTGGCGGCCAATTGCAAATCCGTGCCCCCAATATCAAGGGCAAGGCGCCGCAAGCCGATGCCTCGTTGGTGGAGCGGGTGATGTGGGTAGTGGAGCACGAAATCAACCCGCAACTGGCGATGCACCGTGGCAATGTGCGCGTGGAAGAAGTCACGGCCGAGGGCGTGGTGGTACTGCGCTTTGGCGGCGGCTGTCATGGCTGCGGCATGGCCGATATCACCCTCAAGCAAGGGATTGAAAAGACCTTACTGGAAAAGGTGCCAGGGGTCACGGCGGTGCGCGATGCCACCGACCACGCCAGTGGCGCTGCGCCCTACGCTCCCCGCAGCTGATTTGACCGCCCGATGACGCGCCACCTGCCGCCTTCACCGACTGCGCACACTACGCAAGCGACTGCACGCGATCAGGATTGGCAGGCCTATCTGGCCAAGGGTGGCAACTTTCCTGCAGCACCTGCGCCTGATTGCGCGCAGATGCTGGCGATTTTGGCATCACGCCCCAATCTGCCCGGCGCTTGGCAGCATGAGCCGCCACCGCCTGCCCTGACGCGCTGGCAGCGTTGGCGTGGTTTGCTGGATGTGGGCTGGGATGCGCGAAACCGTACACCAACAGCGCAACGTTTGGTCGGCATGGCAATCAGTCTGCTGGTCAACCTGTTTTTTGTGCTGTTCATGCTGGCATCGCTGTATCTGCGCCTGGGCACACGTGCCGAGCCAGAGGAAGAAAGCACGCGTATCCGCATCACCGGCTTTGGTACGCCAAGCGAGACGGGCGGTGGGCAGCAGGCGGCTGATGGCGATTTGGCCATGCCGGCCAGTACCGATACCCAGCGCAGCGCAACGCAGGTGGCGACCCGGCAAAATCAGGCCACAGTGCAGGAAATCGTGCAGGATGTGCCCGCAGCAGCGATTGCCCGCATGAATTTGCCGCAAATATCGCAACCACAGCTGGCCGCGCAGCCCTTGCCTGAGCCACAGCCATTGCAGGTGACTGCCGCCCCGCAGCCAGCGCCTGATAATTTTCAATTGCCGCCACCGCGTCCACTGCTGACCATGCCCACGGCGAGCCCGCAGCTGCGCAGCCCCAGTCTGCCGCAAGAGCGGGCATTGCCTGCACCATTGCCCGAGGTGCGCGCCATCAATATCACCAATGCCGCTGTAGCGCCCGTGCCACGCGTTGCCGCGATGCCTGCCGAAAGCGCCATCCCCGAGCCTATGCCCATGCCCATGCCGCCAATCGATATGCCGGTGCTGGACATGGGCAGCGCTGCGCCACAGATTGCGGTGCGCGAGCCGGGGCAGCGTCCCTTGCCTGCTTTGCCGACAGGGCAGGCAGAAAGCAGCCAAGCACCTGACAGCCAGACCCGCAATTCTCTGACAGCGGCAGCAAGCGCCGCGACAGCCCCCCGTCCTGCCGGGTTGCCCGCTGCACAGGGGAAATCGCCACAGCCGGGGCAAAGCGTGGCACAGGCGGGTGTCGGGCCGCAACGCGCTGCGGTGAACGGCGCTTGGCCAGAGCCCCGGCGTGGTGACGATTGGGGCATCGCGGCGCAAAACCGTGCCGGGCAGACGCGAGGTGGCGAACAAGGCGCAGGTGGCAGGCAGGGCGGCGGGCTTTTCGATGCCGATGGTCGTCCGCGGCTGGCTGATGACAGTTTCAAGCCGCGTTTTCCCGATCCAAACCGCGAAGGCACATGGCTGCACCGTCCCGGCATGGATACCCGCGGCACCATGTTCGATGGCATTTGGCGGCCACCGGAAACCTTGCTGCAAGAATGGGTGCGGCGCGGGGTGAAGTCCATCCGCATCCCGATTCCGGGCACCACGCTGGAGCTTGAATGCGTGATTTCCAGCTTGCAGGCGATTGGCGGCTGTCTGCCTGTGCCCGGCAAGGATGGCGTATTCGACCAGCCTGCACGCGCGCGCAAACCGCCGGAAGTGCCGTTCAAACCGGAGCTGTTTGAAGACCAGGATGCCCTGCAGCCCAGGTCATGAGCAGGGCATGACCTTTGGCACCTGTCTGCAGCGGCAAAGGTGATTTACTCTTGTACAACACCCAAGAGCATCACAGCCGAGTTTTCCTATGCCAGCCTTTCGCAAGCGTATTTCTCATCCGAGTCTTTTTGCTTTGAGCGTTGCCCTGTCACTGGCGCTTGCGGCTTGTTCGCAAGGGCCTTCGGCAGAGGGCAAGAAGGATGGTGAAGCCGAAACAAAAACCGAGGCTGTGGTGGTGGAAACGGCCACGGTGGCGCGCCGCGACCTCAGTGCCAGCCATGTCGGCACGGCTGCGCTGGAGGCGCGTGCCGAGGCACAGGTGGCGGCCAAGACTTCTGGCGTGGCTTTGCAGGTGCTGGCCGAAGAAGGCCAGGCGGTGCGTGCCGGGCAGCCGTTGGCGCGTCTTGATGGCGCGCGTGCCAGCCTGCAGGTGGCGCAAACCAATGCCCAGGTGGCCAAGTTGGAGGCCAATTACCGCCGCGCGGCGCAACTGGCCGAGCAGCAATTGGTCAGTGCCAATGATGTCGATCAATTGCGCTTTGATTTGCAGAACGCCCGTGCAGCCAACCAGATGGCGCGGCTGGAGTTGTCCTACACCACGGTGCAGGCGCCGATTTCCGGGGTGATTGCCAGCAAGTCGATCAAGCCCGGCAACTTCGTGCAAATAAACTCGCCGGTGTTCCGCATTGTCGATACCTCGCGGCTGGAGGCCACACTGAATGTCCCCGAGCGCGAGATTGACCGTATCAAGCAAGGCCAGCCGGTGGTATTGCACGTGGACGCGCTGCCCGGGCGCAGTTTTACCGGGCAAGTGGAGCGCATCGCGCCGGTGGTGGACGCAGGCAGCGGCACCTTCCGGGTGATTGCCGGTTTTGCCGGTGAGGGCAGCCTGCAACCGGGGATGTTCGGGCGGCTGTCCATCCAGTACGAGCAACGCATGCAGGTGCCGGCGATTCCGCGCAGTGCGCTGCTGGATGAAAGCGGCGAGGCCAGCGTATATGTGGTGCGCGATGGCAAGGCCGAGCGCGTGGTGATTGAAACCGGCCATAGCGAAGATGGCTATCTGGAAGTGCGCAAGGGCCTGGCTGTGGGCGATCAGGTGGTGATTGCCGGCAAGAGCGCACTGCGCGAAGGCAGCCCGGTGCAGGTGATTGGTACGACGACTGCGCCCAAGGCTGAAACCTCGGCGCCTGCCCAGCCTGCCAATAACTAAGCGGAGGCCCGGCATGAAAATGGCAAGCGGTTTTGACTGGGTGGAATTTTCCACCCGTCGCCGGGTCACCGTGCTGATGGCGACCCTGACGCTGGTGTTGTTTGGCCTGATTGCCTTGAGCGGCCTCAAGGTCAACCTGTTGCCGGATTTGAGCTATCCCACGCTCACCATTCGCACCGAATACACTGGCGCTGCGCCTGCGGAAATCGAAACCCTGATTACCCGCCCGGTGGAAGAAGCCGTGGGCGTGGCGCGCGGCCTGCGCAAGCTCAAATCCGTCTCCCGCACAGGCCAGAGTGATGTGGTGCTGGCCTTTGCCTGGGGTACCGACATGGACAAGGCCAGCCTGGAAGTGCGTGACAAGATGGAAGCGCTGCAACTGCCGCTGGAGGCCAAACCACCGACGCTGCTGCGTTTCAATCCGTCCACCGCGCCGATCATGCGTCTGGTGATTTCCAGCAGCGAAGCAGGTGGCAGCCTGCCGCGACTGCGCCGCTATGCCGATGATGATTTGAAGCGCAAGCTCGAAACCGTGCCGGGCGTGGCCGCGGTCAAGGTTGCCGGGGGGCTGGAAGATGAAATCCGCGTGGATATCGACCCGCAGCGGCTGGCCGCGCTGAATATTCCGCTGGAAACGGTCATCAGCCGCCTGCAACAGGAAAACGTCAATCTCTCCGGCGGCCGGCTGGAAGATGGCAGCCAGCGCTGGCTGGTGCGCACCGTCAACCAGTTCGCCACGGTGGAAGATATTGAAAGCCTGCTCCTGACCAGCCAGCGCAGTGGCGGGGGCGAGGCCGAAAGCGCCGCGGCGCAAATGGCGCGCGTGGCTGCGGCCAGTGGTGATGCTGCCGCGATGTCGGCAGCCGCTTCGGTGCAATCGGCCACCGGCGGCAGCCAGGCCGCGCCAGGTGGTGGCCTGCCGGTACGGCTGAAAGACGTGGCACAGGTCACGCAGGGCTACAAGGAGCGTGAGGCGATTATCCGCTTAGGGGGACAAGAGGCGGTGGAGCTTGCCATCTACAAAGAGGGCGATGCCAATACCGTGGCCACCGCCGATGAAATCGAAAAGGCGCTGGCTGTCATCCGCAAACAACTGCCCCAGGATGTCAGTCTGGCCATCATTGAGGATCAGTCCGGCTTCATCCGTAACGCCATCGCCGATGTCAAGTTTGAT
Organism: Lysobacteraceae bacterium NML95-0200; assembly: GCA_002798255.1. Taxonomy (GTDB): domain Bacteria; phylum Pseudomonadota; class Gammaproteobacteria; order Xanthomonadales; family Xanthomonadaceae; genus Solilutibacter. The sequence continues at coordinate 96,778 of NWQQ01000012.1, read as the reverse complement.
GCGCTGCTCGGCGGTGCGCTGGCAGTGCTGGTGATTTTTCTGTTCCTGCGCGATGGCTGGAGCACCTTCGTGATTTCGCTGTCGCTGCCGGTGTCCATCATCACCACCTTCTTTTTCATGGGGCAGCTGGATTTGAGCCTGAACGTGATGTCGCTGGGTGGACTGGCGCTTGCGACCGGGCTGGTGGTGGACGATTCCATCGTGGTGCTCGAATCCATCGCCAAGGCGCGCGAGCGCGGCCTTGGCGTATTGCAGGCGGCAATAGCCGGTACCCGCGAGGTCAGTCTGGCCGTGGTGGCGTCCACACTCACCACCATCGCGGTGTTTTTGCCGCTGGTATTTGTCGAAGGCATCGCCGGGCAATTGTTCCGCGACCAGGCGCTGACCGTGGCGATTGCCATCGCCGTTTCGCTGGTGGTGTCGATGACCCTGATACCGATGCTCTCCTCGCTCAAGGCGCGTGCGCCGCTGGAATTTCCGGACGAGCCATTGCCGCCTGCCGAGCAGCGCGAAGTACGCGGCTGGCGCAAGCCGTTGGTGCTCGCCGGGCGCGGCATCAAGGGGCTGATTCCGACGCTGGCCTATGCCTTTGCCTGGCTGCTGGTGCGCGCATGGCGGCTCATCGTGCGGCTGCTATCGCCCATCATGCAGCGCGCCAGCGATTTGGCGATGCGCCCTTATGCGCGCGCGGAAAACGGCTATTTGCAGCTGCTGCCCAAGGCTTTGGCCCATCCCGGCAAGGTGCTGTTGCTGGCCGCCATCGCCTTTGCCATCAGCATGTGGATGCTGCCGCGTCTGGGCACCGACCTGATTCCGCAACTGGCGCAAGAGCGGTTTGAAATGACGGTGAAACTGCCGCCCGGCACCCCGCTGCGCGAAACCGATGCGCTGTTGCAGCGCCTGCAGGCCGAACATGGCAAGGTCGAAGGCGTGCGTGCGCTGTACGGGGTCAGCGGCAGCGGTACGCGGCTCGATGCCAATCCCGCCGACAGCGGCGAGAACATCGCCAAGCTCAGCATCGTGATGGAAAACGGCGGCAGTGCAGCGCTGGAGAGCCGTTTGAGCGAGCGCCTGCGGCAGAGCCTTGCCGGGCAGAAAGACGTGACGGTGGATTTCAGCCGCCCGGAACTGTTTGCACTGGCCGCGCCGCTGGAAATCGAAATCTCCGGCAGCAGTCTTGAAAGCGTGGAGGCCGCTGGCCGCGATTTGGCCGAGCGCCTGCGTGCGCATCCGCATTACACCGATGTCAAAACCACGGTGGAGCAGGGTTGGCCGGAAGTGCGGATCCATTTTGACCAGAGTCGTGCCGCGGCACTGGGACTGACCACCCGGCAGATTGCCGATGCGGTGGTCAAGCAGATACGCGGTGAAGTCGCCACCCGCTATCACCTGCGCGAGCGGCAGATTGATGTGCGCGTGCGCGCCGAGCAAGGCCAGCGCAGCAGCGTTGACGATATCCGCAACCTGCTGGTGAATATCGGCAGCGGCACGCCACTGCGGCTCTCTGCGGTGGCGGAAGTGGAGGCAGGTCAGGGGCCTTCGGAAATCCATCGCGCCGACCAGGCACGGGTGGCGCTGGTCTCGGCCAATCTGCACGGCATCGACCTGGGCACGGCGATGGCCGAGGTGCAGCGCATGGTGGCCGAAAAGCCGCTGGGTGCGGATATCGCCCTTGCCATTGGCGGCCAGGGCGAGGAGCTGGAAGGCTCGCTGCGCTCACTGCTGTTTGCCTTCGCACTGGCGGTATTTCTGGTGTATCTGGTGATGGCCTCGCAGTTCGAGTCGCTGCTGCACCCGTTCGTGATTTTGTTCACCATCCCGCTGGCGCTGGTCGGCGCGGTACTGGCATTGTTCCTCACCGGCCATGCGGTTTCGGTGGTGGTATTCATCGGCCTGATTCTGCTGGTCGGGCTGGTCACCAAAAACGCCATCATCCTGGTGGATCGGGTCAATCAGCTGCGCATCGCCGGGCTGCCCAAGCGCCAGGCCTTGCTGGAGGGCGCGCGCTCGCGCCTGCGGCCGATTGTCATGACCAGCGCCTGCACCCTGTTTGGCTTCCTGCCGCTGGCTCTCGCCATGGGCGAGGGCGCGGAAGTGCGCAGCCCGATGGCCATCACCGTGATTGGCGGGCTGATTGTCTCCACCTTGCTGACGCTGGTGGTCATCCCGGTGATGTATGACCTGCTCGATCGCAAATCCGATGCCGATTACGCCGCGCGCGCGCAGCGCGAGCGAGAGGAAAACCGCGACCTGTCGGACGCGCTTGAGACGGAAGGAGGCGCCTCATGAGCATGGCCCGGCTCAGCATCCGCCGCCCGGTGACCACCATCATGCTGTTCGTGTCGATGGTGGTGGTTGGGCTGATTGCCGCCGTGCGTCTGCCACTGGAGGCGATGCCGGATGTCTCGGCGCCATTTCTGTACGTGATGCTGCCCTATGCCGGCAGCACCCCGGAGGAGAACGAGCGCAACCTGTTGCGCCCGGCAGAAGAAGCGCTGGCCACCATGAAGGGCGTGAAAAGCCTGCAAGGTAATGCCAGCGCGGAAAGCGCCGGGGTATTCGTGGCGTTCTCCGACTGGGGGCGGGACATCGCCCTGGCGAGTGCCGAGGCGCGCGAGCGTATTGATGCCATACGCAGCGAGCTGCCCGATGATTTCCGCCGTTACATGGTGTTCAAATGGTCCAGCGCCGACCAAGCCATGCTGCGCCTGCGCCTGTCCAGCCAGACGCTGGATTTGACTGGCGAATACGAGCGCATCGAGCGCACCTACAAGCGTCGCCTGCAACGCATCCCCGGTGTTGCCAAGGTGGAAATCTTCGGCGCCCCGGCCAATGAGGTGGAAATCGCGGTATCGCCCGAGCGCATGAATGCGCACGGCATCAGCCTGAACGCTCTGGCCGCGCAGTTGCAGCGCGTCAATTTCTCCGTCTCCGCAGGTGAAATCGACAACGGCCTGCAAAAATTCCGGGTACAGCCCCTGGGCGAGCTGCATTCGCTGGAAGCGCTGCGCAGCCTGCGGCTGGATGCGCGGGGCACCACGCTTGCCGATATTGCCGAGGTCAAACTAAAGCCGGTTGAGCAGCGCAGTGAGCGCCGCCTGGACGGGCGGCCTTCGGTGACGCTGGAAGTCTTCAAGGAGCGCGATGCCAATCTGGTGGAAGTCTCGCGTGCGGTGAAGGCGGAAATCGCCGCCATCAATGCGCAAAGCGGACAGGCGGATATCCATCTGCGCGTGGTCGAAGATCAGGGCGAGGCGGTGCTTAAGTCGCTGCTGTCGCTGGCCGAGGCCGGAGCCATTGGCCTGATGCTCTCGGTCATCGTGCTGTATTTCTTTCTGCGCGACTGGGCAGCGACGCTGATGGTCACGCTGTCCATCCCGATTTGCTTTGTGATGACGCTGGGCTTCATGTATTTCGCCGGGCTGAGCCTCAATGTGCTGTCGATGATGGGCTTGCTGCTTGCCATCGGCATGCTGGTGGACAATGCCGTGGTGGTGGTGGAATCCATCTGGCAGGAGCGCGAAAAAGCGCCGGAAAGTCCCCGCCTGGCCGCCATGCTCGGCACCCGCCATGTGGCGATTGCGCTCTCGGCTGGCACGCTCAGCAGCTGCATGGTGTTCCTGCCCAATTTGTTTGGCGAGCGCAATGTCATCTCCATTTACCTGGCGCAGATTGCCTTCACCATCAGCGTGTCCTTGCTGGCCTCCTGGCTGGTGGCCGTCAGCCTGATTCCGATGCTGGCCGCGCGGCTGAAACGCCCGCCGCTGCTGCAACAGCGCCGCGGCCTGATTCATGGCCTGCAACTGCGCTACGAGAAACTGCTGCGCTGGACGCTGGTGCACCGGCGCATTTCGGTCGCGGTCATCGTGCTGGTATCGCTGCTGAGCCTGATACCGATGAGTCAAACCAAGAGCGATATGTTCGGCGGTGAGGAATCGGGCAGCGCCTATGTCAATGTGCAGTGGAACGATGCCTACAGCCTTGCGCAGATGCGTCAGGAAATGCTGCGCCTGGAAGCGCATCTGGAGGCGCGGCGCGAGGATTACGGCATCAAGCAAATCTCCACCCGGTTTGGCGAAGGCGGCGGTGCCGGTATCCATCTGGATCTGGGCGATGAGGTGGATGCGCAGACCACCAGCAAAATCACCGAGGCTATCCGCAAGGATCTGCCCAAGTCGGCGATGGCCACCTTCAGCATGGGCTGGCAAGGCGGGCAGGGCGGACAGGCGCAGATGCAAACCCTGGAGGTACGCCTGGTGGGCGACTCCACGCAGACCCTGAACGAGTTGGCTACCGACATCCTGCCCATGCTTGAGCGCCGCAGCGAATTGCGCGATGTGCGCGTGGACATGGGCGAGCGCAATACCGAGCTTTTGCTGCGCGTGGACCGTGAGCGCTCCGCCGCGTTTGGCTTCAATGCCCAGGAAGTGGCGAGCTTTGTCGGTATCGCCCTGCGCGGCCAGCCACTGCGGGAAATGCGCCGGGGCGATAGCGAGGTCGCAGTCACCTTGCGCTTTGCCGATGCCAATCACACCACCTGGCAGGCACTGCAAGCCTTTACCGTGAAGGCGCAGGATGGCCGCGAACTGCCGTTGTCAGCACTGGTCAGCATGCAGCCGCAGCCTGCGGCCAACATCATCACCCATACCAACCGCCAAACCACGCTCACCCTGAGCGCCAAGGCCGCGCCAGAGAGCACTGCGCCTGAAGCCCGCCAGGCGATGCAGGCCGTGCTGGACAGGGTCGCCTGGCCTGCCGGGTATCACTACAGCTTTGATTCGGTCAATTTCTTTGATGGCGAGGAAGCCGGCAAGCGCATGATGTTCAACCTCATCATTGCGCTCATCATGATTTACGTGGTGATGGCGGCAGTGTTCGAGTCGCTGCTGTTCCCCAGCGCCATCATGAGCGGCGTGGTGTTCTCGGTATTTGGCGTGTACTGGCTGTTCTGGCTCACTGGCACCGACTTCAACATCATGGCGCTGATTGGCATCCTGGTGCTGATGGGCGTGGTGGTGAACAATGGCATCGTGATGATTGAGCACATCAACAACCAGCGCCGCGCAGGCTTGAGCCGCACCGAAGCGCTGGTGGCCGGCAGCCGCGAGCGCCTGCGCCCGATTCTGATGACCATGGGCACCGCCATCCTTGCCATGATTCCAATCGCCATCGGCGATACCCGCATGGCCGGCGAAGGCCCCAGCTACTACCCGATGGCACGCGCCATCGCCGGCGGCCTGGCGTTCTCCACCGTGGTCAGCCTGCTCTTTTTGCCCACCATCTACGCGCTACTGGACGACTGGCGCATCCGCAGCCAAGCCCTGTGGCAACGTGCCAGAGGCAGCGAGCGCAGAATGGCGACACTGCCGACGGCAGCATCGTAGGGTTTATTGCGGAATGGAAAGCATCCTGGACGTTGTTTCGTGTTAGCCGCGCAGCACCAGCAAGCGTTCTTCGCTCATGTCGGCGATGGCCGAGCGCACGCCTTCGCGGCCGCTGCCGGATGCCTTCACGCCGCCATAGGGCATGTTGTCAACGCGGAAGCTGGGCACATCGCCGATGATGACGCCACCCATTTCCAGCCGGTCCCAGGCACGCAGGCCATGGTCGAGGCGGGCGGTAAACACGCCTGCCTGCAGGCCGTAATCGCTGGCGTTGACGCGCGCGAGCGCTTCGTCAAAGTCTTCAAAGGCTTCAAGAAGCATCACCGGGGCGAAGGCTTCCTGCTGGTACAGCGGCAGATGCGTGGGCACGTTTTCCAGAAGTTGCGGGGGCAGCAAGTTGCCACGCCGCGCTTCGCCGTGAATCAGTGTTGCGCCATGCTCAAGCGCTTCGGCGATTTGGCCTTCAATGCGCCGGGCGGCTGTTTCGTCAATCAAGGGGCCGATAAAAGTGTCCTCATGATGCGGGTTGCCGATAACAAGCTGCCCCAGACGCGCCTTGAGCAGGGATTTCAGCGCCGGGTAATGGCGTTGATGAACCAGCACGCGCTGCACGCTGATGCAGCTTTGTCCACTTTGGTAATAGCCGCCGAATATCAGCCGCTCGGCGATATGTTCGAGCGTGGCGCCGGGCTCTGCATCCACGATGCATGCGGCATTGCCGCCCAGCTCCAGAGTGACTTTCTTGCGCCCGGCGCGGGCTTTGAGCTGCCAACCAATCGGGCCGCCGGTGAAGGAAAACAGCGCGATGCGCGGGTCTTCCACCAGTGGCGCGGCCTCCGTATCGTGGCAAGGCAGGATGGAGAAGGCGCCCGCTGGTAGCTCGGTTTCCGCCAGAATCTCGGCGATGACGAGCGCGCCCAGCGGGGTTTTGCTCGACGGCTTCAAAATAAATGGGCAGCCTGCGGCAATCGCCGGTGCCACTTTGTGCGCAACCAGATTCAGCGGGAAGTTGAACGGGGTGATGAAGCTGCACAGCCCGACCGGCATATAGCGGGTAAAGCCCCGATAGCCGCGGCTGCGTGGTGAAACCGCCAACTCCAGTGTTTGCCCGTTGATGCGGGTGGCTTCTTCGGCGGCGATGCGGAAAGTATCGGCAAGCCTTGTGACTTCGCCGCGGGCATCGCGGATTGGCTTGCCCGCTTCGATGCACAACAGCTGCGCCAGTTCTTCATGACGTTCTTGAAAACGGCGCAGACAATGCAGCAGCACATCGCGGCGCACATCGGCGGGCAGCTCGGCCATGCTTGAACGTGCGGCCACACCCGCGGCAATCGCACGCTCGATGATGGCCGCATCGGCCAGACTGGTTTGCGTGGCGCGCTTGCCGGTGTATTTGTCGGTCACATCCAGCCGTGCTGTGGTGGTCTGCGGTTGGTTGGCAAGATAAAGCGGGTAGTGCGGGGCGATGGGCATCAGGAGGTTTCCAAAGGGGTACGGGCAGTAACTTGCAGCTGCAAAGTGCCATCGGCAAGGCGGGCGCTGAGGGCATCGCCAGGTTGTACGGTGTGGACGCTGCGCAGTACGCGGCCATCTGCGCTGTGCAGGATGCTGTAGCCGCGCGCCAGCGTTGCCAGCGGGCTGACGGCATTGAGCGCCCGCGCCACGCCTTGTAGCTGTTGCTGTTGCAGGCGTAATTGCTGGTGGATGGCGGCTTGCGGGCGTGTTGCCAGTTGCGCAAGGCGTTGCTGCAATTGTTGCAGCCGCCCGCCGGGGTGCTGTTGTTGCAGGCGATGCCCGGCAGATTGGCTGCGCTGCCGGGCCTGTTGCCAGGTTTGCTGCCAGGCGCGTTGCAGGCGATGTGCCATGGCCTGCTGTTGTGCGGCCAGCATGGCCAGACGCCGTTCCGGCGCGTGGCTTTCCAGTGTGCGTACTGCCTGTGTGGTGCGTTGCAGGGCGGTTTGCAGCCGTTGTGCAAGCGCGCTGTGCAGCCGCTGCCGCAATTGCTGCTGGCGCAGCCGGGCAAGGTCAAGTTGCGCGCCGGGGCTGCGCGCCTCCAGCCGCAGGCGGGCATAATCCAGTCGCTGCATGTTCTGCTGCAACTGCTGGGCTGTCCCGGTTTGCATGCGTTGCCGGGCACGGTCAAGGCGCTGGGCAATGGCCTGCTGGTCAGGGGCAATCAGCTCGGCTGCGGCCGAAGGCGTGGGCGCGCGCAGGTCGGCGGCAAAATCGGCCAGGGTAAAATCGGTTTCATGGCCGATGGCACTGACCACCGGGATTGGCGAGGCGGCAATGGCGCGCGCCAGTTGCTCGTCATTGAACGCCCACAAATCCTCCAGCGAGCCGCCGCCGCGCGCCAAGAGCAGCAGGTCATAGCGACCGCTGGCATGGGCGCGTTGCAGCATCTGGGTGATGTGTGCCGCCGCGCCTTCGCCTTGCACCGGAATGGGCAGTAGTTCCAGCTCAATGAGCGGAAAGCGGCGCGAGAGCACCGAGCAGATATCGCGTATCACCGCGCCGCTGGGCGAAGTCAGTACCGCGATGCGGCGCGGCAGAAACGGCAGCGGGCGCTTGCGTTCGGCGGCAAACAGGCCTTCGGCTTGCAGTCGTGCCTTCAATGCCTCAAAGGCGCGACGCAGTGCGCCTTCTCCTGCTTCTTCCATCTGCTCGATGATGATTTGGTAATCGCCGCGTGGCTCGTACAGGGTGAGCTTGCCACGCGCCAGCACTTTCTGGCCTTCGCGCGGGGCAAAGCGCAAGCTGGCCGCCCGGCCACGGAACATCGCTGCCCGCACCTGGGCGCGGGCATCTTTCAGATTGAAATACAAATGCCCGGAAGCTGGCCGCGCCACATTGCCCAGCTCTGCTTCAATCCAGAGTAGCGGAAAGCTGTCCTCCAGCAGGCCGCGCGCCAGTGTGTTGAGTTGCGATGGGGTCAGAATCTGGTCGGCAGCGGGTGTTTGCATGGCGATAAGGATACGGGCAATTACAATGCGCGCATGAATGATGCGACCCAGATTTCCAGTTTTGGCCCGAGGCCCCGCCATGTGACGCGCAGCGTACAGGTTGGCGGGGTGTGCGTGGGCGGTGATGCGCCGGTGGTGGTGCAGTCGATGACCAATACCGATACCGCCGATGTGGCCGCGACTGTCAAACAGGTGGCGGCGCTATGGCGGGCAGGCTCGGAGCTGGTGCGGCTCACCGTCAATAATGCCGAATCTGCCGCCGCCATCCCGCGCATTGCCGACAAGCTGGCGATGATGGGCATCGAAGTGCCGCTGATTGGCGACTTCCATTACAACGGCCATACCTTGCTGGCCAATGAGCCAGCCTGTGCGCAGCGGTTGGCGAAATACCGCATCAACCCCGGCAATGTCGGCTTTGGCAAGAAGAAGGACACCCAGTTTGCCCAGCTCATCGAATTTGCCATCCGCTACGGCAAGCCGGTGCGCATCGGCGCCAACTGGGGCTCGCTCGACCAAAGCCTTGCAGCTGCATTGATGGACGAAAATGCCGGACGCGCCGAGCCTTGGGATGCCGGACGGGTGCTGCGCGAAGCCTTGATTCGCAGTGCGCTGGATTCGGCCGAGCGCGCCGTCGAGCTTGGCCTTGGGCGCGATCGCATCATCCTGAGTGCCAAGGTCAGCGGCGTGCAGGAGCTGATTGCGGTGTACCGCGATCTGGCGCGGCGCAGCGATTTTGCCCTGCATCTGGGGCTGACCGAGGCCGGTATCGGCAGCAAGGGGATTGTCGCCAGCAGCGCCGCACTGGCGGTGCTGCTACAAGAAGGCATTGGCGACACCATCCGTATTTCGCTCACCCCCGAGCCGGGGCAATCGCGCACCCAGGAAGTGATTGTCGCCCAGGAACTGCTGCAAACCATGGGGTTGCGCGCCTTTACGCCGATGGTGACCGCCTGCCCGGGCTGTGGCCGTACCACCAGCGAATTCTTCCAGGAGCTGGCCAAAGTGGTGCAGGCACATGTGCGCGAGCGTATGCCGGAGTGGAAAATCAAGCATCCCGGTGCCGAGAACATGACACTGGCAGTGATGGGCTGCGTGGTCAATGGCCCCGGGGAGTCGCGCCATGCCAATATCGGCATCTCGCTGCCCGGCACTGGCGAAGCGCCTTCTGCGCCGGTATTCATCGATGGCGAGAAAGCCGTCACCTTGCGCGGTGAAAACATCGCCCACGAATTCATCGCGCTGATTGATGACTATGTTGCCAGACGCTATCAGGCGGGTATCTGAGGGGCGGGCACTGCTCCGCAAGCGTGCATGAAATCATCATCTGTCCGGGTTCGCCGCCCGCTGCTATTGGCCGGGCTATGCCTGTTGATGTTTGCAATGCTTGCCGTTTGTGTGGCCGCAGGCATTGCACTGCCGTTTGATCTGCCGCTGCTGCATTGGGCCGAGCAGCAACATACGCCGTGGTGGGATCGATGCTTTTTGTTTTTTGCTGCCGCAGGTTATGGCTGGGGCGTGGTACCGGCTTCGGTGCTGTTGGTACTGTGGCTGGCCTGGCGGCGGTGCTGGCAGGAAGCCGGATTTGCGGCACTCGCATTGGCTGGTTCGGGTCTTCTGAATATGGCATTGAAGCGGATTTTCAGCCGCGCACGCCCCGATGTATGGCCGTCGATTGCGCCTGAGCCGACCTGGAGCTTTCCCAGCGGTCATGCCATGGGCTCGATGGCGCTGGCAGCGGTATTGGTGCTGCTTGTCTGGCCTACCCGGATGCGTTGGCCGGTGATTGCCGCGATGCTGATTTTTGTGCCGATGGTGGGCGCCTCCCGCGTGTACCTGGGCGTGCATTACCCGAGCGATATCCTCGCTGGCTGGGCAGCCGCACTGGCCTGGGTGATAGGCAGCTACTGGCTGATATCGGGCCGCAGCAGGTGAGCCTGGCAGGTAAGCTACACCGCTATTCACAGACCACAGAGCAAATGTTCGATACCACACCCAAACTCGACTGCGCCGGTAAAACCTTGCAGCTTCAGCGCCCGCAAGTGATGGGCATTGTCAATGTCACCCCGGATTCTTTTTCCGATGGCGGCCAGCATCAGGACGTGCAAGCGGCCATCGCCCATGGCCTGCGGCTGGTGTCAGAAGGTGCGGATATTCTGGATGTTGGCGGTGAGTCCACCCGTCCCGGTGCTGGCGAGGTGTCGTTGCAAGAGGAATTGCAGCGGGTCATCCCGGTGATTGAAGGATTGGCGGCGCAGGTCGAGGTGCCCATCAGTATCGATACCTCCAAGCCGGAGGTGATGCAGGCAGCAGTGGCGGCAGGTGCGGGCATCATCAATGATGTCTATGCCTTGCGCCGCGAAGGTGCGCTGGAAATGGCGGCAAGGCTTGGCGTGCCGGTAATACTGATGCATATGCAGGGTGAGCCGCGCAGCATGCAGCAGGCGCCGCAGTATCAGGATGTGGTCGCCGAAGTGCATCGGTTTCTGGCCGAACGCATGTTTGCCTGTGAGATGGCCGGCATCGACCGCAAGCAAATCGTGGTGGACCCGGGCTTTGGCTTTGGCAAAACACTAGCGCACAACTTGCAACTGCTGGCACAGCTTGCGCGCTTTGCCGAGCTGGGTGTGCCGCTATTGGCCGGGCTTTCACGCAAGCGCAGCATTGGTGAAATCACCGGGCGCGACAACCCGCAGGAACGCCTGCATGGCTCGGTGGCTGCGCATCTTCTGGCGGTCGAGCGCGGTGCTGCCATCGTCCGGGTTCATGATGTGGCGGCTACCGTGGATGCACTGAAAGTTTGGCAGGCGCTGGCAGAAGTCAGCGTGCCACGCAATGAAAAGACAGTGTCAGCGCCGGAATGGCCGGAAATTTTTTGAGTCCTGCGATGGATGGGAGAGTTGTCATGAACACGCCGCTCACTTTGCTCATTCACGGTGCTTACGGGCGCATGGGGCAGACCCTGCTGCGCTTGGTGGCCGAAGACGGGCGCTTTGCCGCGCCTTTGGCAGTATCACGCCGTCAGCCGTTGGAGCGGGTCAATCAGGGCGTGGCGTATTTTGCTGCCAGTGAGCTGGACGCTGTGCCGGCGTTTGATGTGTTGCTGGACTTCAGTCTGCCCCAAGGCTTTGACGCCGCATTGGCGCTGGCGCGTGATCGCGGCAAGCCATTGGTGTCCGGCACCACAGGATTGTCTGGTGCTCAGCAGGCTGCATTGCGCGAGGCCGCGGCTGAGATTCCCGTGCTTTGGGCCAGCAACTTCAGCATCGGCGTGGCCTTGTTGCAGCAACTGGTGCGCAAGGCTGCCAGTGCCTTGCCGGGCTGGGATTGCGACATCATCGAGATGCACCATACGCAAAAGAAAGATGCGCCTTCAGGAACCGCGCTGAGCCTGGGGGCGGCGGCAGAAAAGGGCGGTGCCACACCGCAATACGCAGCCATCCGTGCCGGGGATATTGTCGGCGAGCATTGGGTGCAATTTGCCGCGGCGGGAGAGCGTATCGAGCTGGTTCATCGCGCCACAAGCCGCGATATTTTTGCCCGTGGCGCCTTGCAGGCAGCGCTGTGGCTGGCGGACAAGCCTGCCGGTTTTTATGCGCCAAGCGATCTTTTGGGACTGGATTTGGCCGGGTAATCCGGCTAAAATCCATCCTCGCCTATACCCCTTCCGCCTCCGAAGTTGCAGCCGCACTTCGGCGGTTTTTTGCAACCCCGTTTCCGCTCTGGCAGCCCCGGCGGCCAGGCTCTGATACAAGGCGAAGCCCGTGACTCATACAGCAATTCTCGCGCTCGAAGACGGTACTGTCTTCCGGGGCGTTTCCATTGGTGCGCCCGGCCTGTCGGTCGGCGAGGTGGTATTCAACACCAGCATGACCGGCTATCAGGAAATCCTCACCGACCCCTCCTATGCACGTCAGTTGGTGACGCTGACCTATCCGCATATCGGCAATACCGGCATGACCGCGCAGGATGATGAAGCCACCAAGGTCTGGTCGGCGGGCTTGATTGTGCGCGATGTGCCGCGCCGCCCCAGCAATTGGCGCAGTGAAATGTCGTTGCCGGAATGGATGAAGGCGCGTGGCATCCAAGGGATTGCCGGGATTGATACCCGCAAGCTGACCCGCCTGTTGCGCGAGAAGGGCGCGCAAAACGGCGCCATCATGGCGGGCGAAGTGGTGGACGAAGCGGCCGCGATTGAAGCGGCACGCAAGTTCCCCGGCCTCAAGGGCATGGACTTGGCGCGCGAAGTCACTACGCCCAAGCCCTATGTGTGGACGCAAGGCTCGCTGGATCTGGATGCCAATGCCTTCACCCAGCCGGCCAAACGCTTCAAGGTTGCGGCCTATGACTTCGGCGTCAAGGCCAATATTCTGCGCATGCTGGCCGACCGTGGTTGCGAGGTGCATGTGTTCCCAGCCACCACACCGGCAGCCGAAGTGTTGGCTATCAACCCGGATGGCGTATTCCTCTCCAATGGCCCGGGTGACCCGGAGCCCTGTGATTACGCCATCGCTGCCATCAAGGAATTGCTTGCCGCCCGCGTGCCGGTTTACGGCATTTGCCTTGGGCACCAGTTGCTGGGGCTGGCGGTCGGCGCCAACACCATGAAAATGCCGCACGGCCATCATGGCGGCAACCACCCGGTGCAAGCGCTGGCCAGCGGTCGGGTGCTGATTACCGCGCAGAATCATGGCTTCTGCATTGATGAAGCCACGCTGCCTGCCAATGCCCGTCCCACCCACCGCTCGCTGTTTGACAACACCAACCAAGGCATTGAACTGACCGATGCCCCGGCGTTTTCTTTCCAGGGACACCCCGAAGCCAGCCCCGGCCCGCATGATGTGGACGGCCTGTTTGACCGGTTTGTGGGGATGATGCAAGAGGCCAGAGGCCAGAGGCCAGAGGCCAGAGCGTGACGGCTGTGATTCGCAGTTACCGCGATTTACAGATATGGCAGCGAGCGATGGCCTTGACTGCCGATATTTATCGCCTGGCGGCGACTTTGCCTGGTAGCGAGCGCTATGGTCTGTGTGCACAAATGCAGCGCGCGGCCGTTTCGATTCCCTCCAACATCGCCGAAGGTCATGAGCGCGACTCCACGCGTGAGTTTTTGCGCTTCATTTCTATTGCGCAAGGCTCATTGGCTGAACTGGAAACCCAGTTATTGCTTGCGGTTTCGCTTGAGTTGAGTGGTCAAAGCACGATTGATGCCTTGTTGCTTGAGACTTCCGAGCTTGGTCGCATGCTCAATGGCCTGCGAAGCAAGCTTGTTCTGCGACTTGAATCTTCCACCCTGGCCTCTGGCCCCTGATTTCTGGCCTCTGATATGCCCAAACGTACCGACATCAAAACCATCCTCATCATCGGTGCTGGCCCGATTGTTATCGGCCAGGCCTGTGAGTTCGACTACTCCGGCGCGCAGGCCTGCAAGGCGCTGCGTGAGGAGGGCTATCGCGTGGTATTGGTCAATTCCAATCCCGCCACCATCATGACCGACCCGGACATGGCCGATGCGGTGTATATCGAGCCAATCAACTGGCGTTCGGTAGAGAAAATCATCGCCAAGGAGCGCCCGGATGCGCTGTTGCCGACCATGGGCGGGCAGACCGCGCTGAACTGTGCGCTGGACCTGGCCGATAACGGTGTGCTGGAAAACTACGGCGTGGAGCTGATTGGCGCCAGCCGCGAGGCCATCCGCATGGCCGAGGACCGCGAGCTGTTCCGCGTGGCGATGGAAGACATCGGCCTGGAATGCCCGAAGGCAGAAGTGGCACGCAGCTTTGAGGAGGCACTGGCAATACAGGCCAAGGTGGGCTATCCGACCATCATCCGCCCGAGCTTTACCCTGGGCGGCACCGGCGGCGGCATCGCCTACAACCGCGAGGAGTTCGAGGAAATCGCCAAGCGCGGCCTGGAGCTCTCGCCCGTGCACGAGATTCTGGTGGAAGAATCGGTGCTGGGCTGGAAAGAGTTTGAAATGGAAGTGGTGCGCGACCGCGCCGACAACTGCATCATTGTGTGCAGCATTGAAAACCTCGACCCGATGGGGGTGCATACCGGCGACTCGATTACCGTGGCGCCGGCGCAGACCCTGACCGACAAGGAATACCAGCGCCTGCGCGATGCCTCCATCGCCGTGCTGCGCAAAATCGGCGTGGATACCGGCGGCTCCAATGTGCAGTTCGGTATCAATGCCAAGACCGGCCGGGTGGTGGTGATTGAGATGAACCCGCGGGTGTCGCGCTCCTCGGCGCTGGCCTCCAAGGCCACCGGCTTTCCGATTGCCAAAATCGCCGCCAAGCTGGCGGTGGGTTATACCCTGGATGAGCTGAAAAACGACATCACCGGCGGCCAGACCCCGGCGAGCTTCGAGCCGTCGATTGACTACGTGGTCACCAAGATTCCGCGCTTTGCCTTTGAAAAATTCCCGACGACCGATGCACGCCTGACTACGCAGATGAAATCGGTGGGTGAGGTGATGGCGATGGGGCGCAATTTTCAGGAGTCAATGCAAAAAGCCCTGCGCGGGCTGGAAACCGGCAAGGTCGGCTTTGACCCGACCGGCATTGACTGGCAGAGCGAAGATGGCCTGGCACGCTTGAAGCGTGAGGTGAAAGAGCCTGGCCCCGAGCGCCTGTTCTATCTGGCCGATGCTTTCCGCGCAGGTCTTAGCGTAGAAGACGTCCACGCGCTGTCATTCGTTGACCCGTGGTTCCTGGACCAGATTGAGGAAATCATCAGCGCCGAGAAGGCCATCGCCCAGGGCGGGCTGGCCGCGCTTTCGGCGGACAGCTTGCGCACTTACAAGCGCATGGGCTTTTCCGATGCCCGCATCGCGGCGCTGTGCGATACCAACGAGGCCGCCATCCGCGCCCTGCGCCGTGGCTTCGGTATCCGCCCGGTGTACAAGCGCGTGGACTCCTGCGCCGGCGAGTTCGCCACCAGCACCGCCTATATGTATTCAACCTACGAGGAAGAATGCGAGGCGGCGCCGAGCGGCAAGGACAAGATCATCGTGCTCGGCGGCGGCCCCAACCGCATCGGCCAGGGCATCGAGTTCGATTACTGCTGCGTGCATGCAGCGCTGGCGCTGCGCGAGGATGGTTATGAAACCATCATGGTCAACTGCAACCCGGAAACGGTCAGCACCGACTATGACACCTCCGACCGCCTGTATTTCGAGCCGTTGACGCTTGAAGATGTGCTGGAAATCATCGAGCTGGAAAAACCCAAGGGCGTGATTGTGCAGTACGGCGGGCAGACGCCGCTGAAGCTCGCCCGCGCGCTGGAGGCCAATGGTGCGCCGATCATTGGCACCTCGCCCGATTCCATTGACCTAGCTGAAGACCGCGAGCGCTTCCAGAAACTGGTCGATGATCTGGGTCTGAAACAGCCGCCCAACCGCACCGCCCGCAGCGCCGAAGAAGCGCTGGTGCTGGCGCGCGAAATCGGCTACCCGCTGGTGGTGCGTCCCAGCTATGTGCTGGGCGGCCGGGCGATGGAAATCGTCCATGCCGATGCCGACCTTGAGCGCTACATGCGCGAGGCGGTGAAAGTCTCCAACGACTCGCCGGTGTTGCTGGATCGCTTTCTCGACAATGCCGTGGAAGTGGATATCGACATCATCGCCGACCAGGATGGCAATGTGCTGATTGGCGGGGTGATGGAGCATATCGAGGAAGCCGGGGTGCACTCGGGCGATTCCTCCTGCTCGCTGCCGCCGTATTCGCTGCCGCGCCAAGTGCAGGACGAGCTGCGCGAGCAAGTGCGTGCGCTTGCCAAAGCCTTGAACGTGGTCGGGTTGATGAATACCCAGTTTGCCATCCAGATGGACGAGGACGGCAAACACACCATTTATCTTTTGGAAGTGAATCCGCGTGCCTCGCGCACCGTGCCGTTCGTCTCCAAGGCCACCGGCCAGGCGCTGGCGAAAATCGCCGCACGCTGCATGGCCGGGCAAACGCTGGCATCGCAGGGCGCTACTAGGGAAATCATCCCCGATTATTTCTCGGTCAAGGAGGCGATATTCCCGTTTGCCAAGTTCCAGGGCGTGGACCCGATTCTGGGGCCGGAAATGCGCTCCACCGGCGAAGTGATGGGTGTTGGGCGCAGCTTCGGCGCGGCTTTTGCCCGCGCCGAGGAAGCGGCCAATATCCGCGCGCCGCAGCCAGGCAAGGCGTTCATCTCGGTGCGCGACCCGGACAAGCAGCGCGTGCTGCCGGTGGCGCGGGAGCTCATCCAGCGCGGCTTCCAGATTGTCGCTACCCGCGGCACGGCCCAGTGGCTGGCCGACAATGGCATTGAATGCGATGTGGTCAACAAGGTGATTGAAGGCCGCCCGCACATCGTTGACCTCATCAAGAACGGCGAAATCACCTATATCGTCAATACCACCGAGGGCAAGCAGGCCATCAGCGACTCGTTCTCGATCCGCCGCGAAGCCCTGCAACAGCGCGTGACCTATTCCACCACCATCGCCGGTGCCCGGGCACTGCTGCATTCGCTGGATTTCCGCGATACAGGCCCGGTCTGGTCGATTCAAGAACTGCACAAGGAACTGCAACAAGCATGAACCATCCGCCGATTACTGCCGCAGGCGCTACCCGCCTGCGTGCCGAACTTGAAGAGCTCAAATCCGTCAAACGTCCGGCCGTGATTGAAGCCATTGCCGAAGCCCGCGCCCATGGCGACCTGAAGGAGAACGCCGAATACGCCGCTGCGCGCGAGCAGCAGGGCTTTATCGAAGGCCGCATCAAGCAACTCGAAGGCGAGCTTTCACACGCGCAGATTATCGATGTGAGCAAGCTCAGCGCCGGTGACAAGGTGGTGTTTGGCGCTACCGTCACTTTGCTGGACACCACCACCGAGCAGGAAGTGACTTATCAAATCGTCGGCGACCTGGAAGCGGACATCAAGCAGCGCCTGATTGCCATTTCCTCGCCGATCGCCCGTGCCCTGATTGGCAAGCACGAAGGCGACGAAGTCACCCTGGAAGCCCCCGGGGGGACGCACGAATTTGAAATCCTGGAAGTGAAGTACGTTTGAGAATGGTTTTTTGAAGCCCCTGTTCTTCAAATGGATGGGGGTTTTCTTGGGGAATATGTGCCCGGCACATGCGCGATTCGGGCATCTTTAAAAGCATGCAAACGCGGGAGAGAGAGCATCATGCGAAACGCAGCGTGTCTACTCTTGTTGGTCACCTGTTTGAGTGGCTGCAAGGCAAAAGCGGAAGCTGAAAGCGCAACAGCGAATGAAACAGCGCAAGCCGCTCAAGAGGTGCGAGTCAAACCCATGCCGCCGGAGTCGCCACCACGCCAGCCGGGCGTATTCAGTCCGTACATCATCGGGGTGGGTTTGGCCTACTTTGAGCAGTTGGCAGGTGTTACTGCCCGGCGTACCGTTGACAATACCAAGGAATATCGCATCGGCCGTTGTGATATTGAAGTGCGGTTTGACGATGGAAGGGTGAATTCACTGCGTATACCGGCGACCGTTGAGTGCAGCGATTTCAATCTCAATCAGTTTCTGCCCAATTATGACAACGCATTCCCACCCTTGCACCAATTGACACAGGGAGCTTTCAGTACGGAAACCAGCAATGCTGGAGCCTTTTATGCCAACTGCCTGTACGCGTGCGGTAATGCGGTCGATCCTTCTGTTTATCAGTCTTGGAAGGGGGCACACGCTGACCGGGGGTTTGAGGTGATCTTGGAAACGGCTCTAATTACGGAAGCCAGCCATGACGCAGCGTCGGCATGGTCCGGAGCCATGATGGACGAACGAGGCGAAGATTGGCTGATCGATGGCAAATTCAATTGCACCCGTCAATATGATGCGTTGGCACATCGGCTGTTTGCGAATGTCCCTGTTTC
The DNA here is from genome assembly GCA_002798255.1 of Lysobacteraceae bacterium NML95-0200. Classification (GTDB taxonomy): domain Bacteria; phylum Pseudomonadota; class Gammaproteobacteria; order Xanthomonadales; family Xanthomonadaceae; genus Solilutibacter. The sequence continues at coordinate 78,562 of NWQQ01000012.1, read as the reverse complement.
CGCGATTCAGATCGGCTATGGCTTGCCGTATTTGGCAGGCGATGTCTGCAATTAGGCCAGACGGTTTCAGCATGCAAGCGGCGAGGATGTCCGAGCATTGCAGTCTTACGCAATGAATGCCTGATATTGTCCGCGTTTTTTTGGTAAAGCCTGCTTTCATGTCCCGTCCGCCACACATCACCTTTTTGTTGCCACGTCCCCGAGTTTTCGGCGCGCAGCGCTGGGATGCGGTGCTGATGAAGCGGCTGGGGCAGGGCGATGTCCACCATGTGGCGGCGGGACGCATGGCGCAATTGGCGCGGCATTTCCAGCTGCCCGGCGATGCTGCGACTTGGCCGCTGGCTGCACTCTCGCGCCAGGCACAGGCCGGCGATGCGGGCGATGCACTGTGGCTGCGTGCCGACCCGGCATGGATGGTGGTGGACATCAATGGCGTGCGCCTGCTGGGCGTAGGCGAGCGCCTGCAATTGACGCAAGCCGAGGCCGATGCCTTGGAGGCCACACTGACCCCCCTGTTTGCCGAAAACGGGCTGTTTTTTGATTGGCCGACACCTGCCGCGGCCTGGTTGCGCTTGTCCCCAGAAAGCAGCGCCGAGTCATTGCCGCAGTTTGCCGACCCGGCAGATGCACTCGGCGATGATGTTTTCGAGCATACCGACACCCGTCCCCAAGCCCGTCAGTGGCGGATGCTGGCCGGTGAAATACAGATGCTGCTGCACGGCCATCCGGTCAACCAAGCCCGGCAGGCGCGTGGCCTGCCGCCAGTCAACGCACTGTGGTTCTGGGGCGCTGGTGTATTGCCGCAAGAGGCGCTGACCACGCGCCATGCGCTGACTTATGCCGAAGATAGCCGCATCATGACTTTGGCCAAAATCACCGGCACGGCGCAGCCGATGCTGCAGCAGTTCGCCATCCCCAAGGGCGATGCGCTGTTTGATTTCAGCCACCTGCGCGATGCCAAAGCCTTGCAAGAAGCGTGGCTGATGCCCGCACTGGCAGCACTCAAACACGGGCAAATCGCCAGCCTTGCGCTGGATAGTGAAGATGGTTGCCGCCTGCAACTCACACGCGGGCAGGGCTTGCGCTTTTGGCGCAAATCTTGGGCTTGGCCGCAAGAACAACAAGACAGCACGGAATGAACACGCAAATCCTGCGCCGTCCGCCACCGGAAAACATCGACGCGCTGGCCGAATTGCCGCCATTGTTGCGCCGCCTGCATGGCGCACGCGGGTCGCAGGATATGGGCAGCGCCCAGCCACGGCTGGCGCAACTGCCATCCCCTGCCTTGATGAAGGGCATGCCAGAAGCCGTCGCACTGCTGCATTCGGCCATCCAGCGCAATGCGCATATCCGCGTGGTAGGCGATTTTGATTGCGATGGCGCCACCGGCTGCGCAGTACTGATGCGCGGCCTCAACATGCTGGGCGCACGCGCCTTGAGCTTTGCTGTGCCCGACCGCCAGCGCCACGGCTATGGCTTAAGCCCGGCGCTGGTGGAAGAACTGGCCGCCGATGCGCCGGAGCTTATCCTCACCGTGGATGCCGGTATCGCCTGCGTGGCCGGTGTCGCTGCCGCTCGCGCCCACGGCATGCAGGTCATCGTCTGCGACCACCACCTGCCGGGGCCGGAACTGCCTGCAGCCGATGCCATCGTCAATCCCAACCAGCCCGGCTGCGGCTTTCCAAGCAAAGCGCTGGCCGGTGTGGGTGTAGCGTTTTACCTGCTGCTGGCTTTGCGCGCTCATCTGCGCCAACAGGGCGATGCCGCGGGCGATGCAGATTTGAGCACGCTGCTGGATTTGGTGGCCATTGGCACCGTGGCCGATGTGGTGCCGCTGGATACCACCAACCGCGCCCTGGTCGCCGCCGGTTTGCGCCGCATCCGCCAGGGCAGGGCGCAGCCCGGCGTGCAGGCACTGATTGATGCCGCCAAACGTCAATATGCCACGCTCACCCCTGCCGATATCGGCTTTGCCATTGGCCCGCGCATCAATGCCGCCGGACGGCTGGAGGACATGACCCTCGGCATTGCCTGCCTGCTCAGCCATGACCGGCGCGAGGCCGGACAACTGGCGCAAATGCTCTCGGACATCAACCAGGAGCGCCGGCAATTACAGGCACAGATGCTGCACGATGCCGAAAGCCTGCTGGCAGGCACCGACCTGGGGCAGTTGGGTGCCCGGCTTGCCATCAGCCTGTACCAGCCGCACTGGCATCCCGGCGTGGTCGGGCTGGTGGCGTCCAATGTCAAGGAAAAACTGCATCGCCCGGTGATTGCCTTTGCCCCTGCGGCAGAGGGCAGTGAAGAGCTGCGCGGCTCCGCACGCTCCATCAGCGGCTTTCATATCCGCGATGCACTGGCCTGGGTAGATGCCCATCACCCGGGGTTGATTAGTCGTTTTGGCGGCCATGCCATGGCTGCGGGTTTAAGCCTTGCGCAGGAAAACCTGCAAGATTTTGCCCAAGCCTTTGAGGCCGCCGCGCAAGCCCTGCTGCCGCCTGAAAGCCTGCAAAAGCACATACTGAGCGATGGCGAATTGGCCGCCGAAGACTTCAACATCGCTACCGCCATCTTGCTGCGCGATGGCGGCGTTTGGGGACAGCATTACCCCGAGCCGCTGTTTGATGGCGAATTTGAAGTGCTGGAGTGGCGCATAGTCGGCGAAAAACACCTGAAACTCACCCTGGCCTCTGGCAGCCAGCGCCTCAACGCCATCCACTTTGGTGGCTGGGACGGTACAGCACCAGCAAGCCGCCAACACATCGCCTACCGCCTGACCCCGGACGACTGGCGCGGCGGCGATGCCATTCAGCTGGTGGTAGTGCATCGCCAAACGCGAACCTATTCGCCACCGTCTTGGGATTGATGCCATAGCGCTTGGCCAGCGTTCTCAGGCTCTATTGACTATGTTGTATTGCTCGACCGGGTTGCCTCTGTCGTCGTCGCGCGTGCATGGAGTACCTGGCTCATAGTCCTTCCTTCCATTCGGGGGATAAGATGGAGCCATTAAAGCATGAGACCTTACATCTAAGGCACAAGGCGACATCAAGCCAGTGGCCGTGTGTGCGCACAGCCGCCGGCTTTTTTGTAGCCGTTGCTCTCATCGGGATGAAAAACTTGCGGCAAAGCCCTAAAATGCCGCTTTCAAGCCGCTGCACCACACATGACTTCATCTGCTGTTACGCCTCTGATTTTCGTGACCGGGGGCGTTGTTTCCTCGCTCGGCAAGGGCATCACCGCCGCCTCGCTTGCCGCCATTCTTGAAGCTCGTGGCCTGTCGGTCACGATGATGAAGCTCGACCCCTATATCAATGTTGACCCCGGCACCATGTCGCCGTTCCAGCATGGCGAGGTGTATGTCACCGATGATGGAGCCGAAACCGACCTTGACCTCGGCCATTACGAGCGTTTCATCAATGTCCGGCTTTCGGGCAAGAATTCCATCACCACCGGCAAAATTTATGACAGCGTGATTCGCAAGGAGCGCCGTGGCGATTACTTGGGCGGTACGGTGCAGGTGATTCCGCATATCACCGATGAAATCAAGCGCCGCATTGACGAGGCGACTGCGGGTTTTGATGTGGCGCTGGTGGAAATCGGCGGTACCGTGGGCGATATTGAATCGCTGCCGTTCCTGGAGGCGATTCGCCAGTTGCGCAGTGAGCGCGGCCCGCAGTCGGCGATGTTCATGCACCTGACCCTGGTGCCGTTCATTGCTGCCGCCGGTGAGCTGAAAACCAAGCCCACCCAGCACTCGGTCAAGGAACTGCGCTCCATCGGTATCCAGCCGGATGTGCTGATTTGCCGTGCCGAGCAGCCGCTGCCCGAGGGAGAAAAGCGCAAAATCGCGCTGTTTACCAATGTGCCCGAGCGCGCGGTGATTACCGCGATTGACCTTGACAATATCTACAAGATTCCGTTCTGGCTGCATGAGCAGGGGCTGGACCAGCTGGTGGTGGAGCAACTGCGGCTGGAGTCCAGGGCGGCAGCCAAGGCCGACCTTGCCCAGTGGCAGGCGGTGGTCGATGCCAGCCAGAATCCCGAGGATGAAGTCACCATCGCCGTGGTCGGCAAATACATCGACCATCAGGATGCCTACAAATCAGTGGCCGAGGCGCTCAAACATGGCGGCATTCGCCAGCGCACCCGGGTCAAGCTCAAATGGCTGGAATCGCAGGATGTCGAGCGTCAGGGCGCGGCCAAGGCACTGGCGGGCGTGGACGGCATTCTGGTACCCGGTGGCTTCGGCGACCGTGGTTTTGAGGGCAAGGTGCTGACCGCCCAATATGCCCGCGAAGCCGGGGTGCCGTATTTCGGCATTTGCTACGGCATGCAGGCGGCAGTCGTGGATGCGGCACGCAATTTGGCCGGGCTTGCCGGTGCCAACAGCACCGAGAACGATAAAAACGGCCCGCATCCGGTGGTCGGCCTGATTACCGAATGGCGCACCTCCACCGGTGCCATCGAGCGCCGCGACGAAGCCAGCGACCTGGGCGGCACCATGCGCCTTGGCTTGCAGGAGCAGCGCATCAAGCCCGGCACGCTGGCGCACCGGCTGTACGGCCAGGATGTGGTCGGCGAGCGTCACCGCCACCGCTATGAATTCAACAACCATTACCGCGCGCAGCTGGAAGATGTCGGTCTGGTGTTTTCCGCCAAGTCGATAGACGACACCCTGGTGGAAATGATTGAGTGGCCGAACCATCCGTGGTTCCTGGCCTGTCAGGCGCACCCGGAATTCCTTTCCACCCCACGCAAGGGGCACCCACTGTTCATCGGCTTTATCAAGGCCGCGCGTGAGCACAAGGCCAAAGGTCAACAAGCATGAAACTCTGTGGTTTTGAGGTTGGACTTGACAAACCGTTTTTCCTGATTGCAGGCCCCTGTGTGGTGGAGTCACTGCAATTGCAACTGGACACTGCTGGCAGGCTCAAGGAAATCACCGGTAAGCTGGGCATTCCTTTCATCTTCAAGTCCAGCTTTGACAAGGCCAACCGCACTTCCATCAACAGCTTCCGTGGCCCGGGCATGGAGGAAGGCTTGAAGGTACTGGCCGAGGTCAAGCGCCAGCTCGGCGTGCCGGTCTTGACCGATGTGCACGAATACACGCCGATGGATGAAGTCGCCAGTGTGGTCGATGTGCTGCAAACCCCGGCGTTCCTGGTGCGCCAGACTGACTTCATCACCCGGGTGTGCAGTGCTGGCAAGCCGGTCAATATCAAGAAGGGGCAATTCCTCTCGCCCTGGGACATGAGGCCGGTGGTGGAAAAAGCCCGTGCAACCGGCAATCAGCACATCATGGTCTGCGAGCGCGGCGCGAGCTTTGGCTATAACAATCTGGTCAGCGATATGCGCAGCCTTGCGGTGATGCGTGATACCGGCTGCCCGGTGGTATTTGATGCCACCCATTCGGTACAGCTGCCGGGCGGGCAGGGCAATGCCAGCGGCGGCCAGCGCGAGTTCGTGCCGGTATTGGCGCGTGCTGCGGTGGCGGTGGGTGTGGCCGGCCTTTTCATGGAAACCCATCCCGACCCCGGCAAAGCCCTTTCCGACGGCCCCAATGCCTGGCCGCTGGGCAAGATGCAGGCACTGCTTGAAACCCTGAAAGAACTCGATGCCGTCAGCAAGCGCAACGGCTTTCTTGAAACCCAACTTTGATTGAACTGGAAACTGGAACCGACATGAGCACAATCAGCCATATCTGCGCCCGCGAAATCCTCGACAGTCGCGGTAACCCCACGCTTGAAGCGGAAGTGCGGCTTGCCGATGGTAGCTTTGGCCGTGCCGCCGTACCTTCGGGCGCTTCCACTGGCACCAAGGAGGCGGTGGAGCTGCGCGATGGCGACAAGACCCGCTATCTGGGCAAGGGCGTGCAGAAGGCGGTGGAAAACGTCAATGGCGTGATTGCCGAGGCGCTCAAGGGCATGGATGCAGCTGACCAGAAAGCCCTGGATATGCGCCTGATTGACCTTGATGGCACCGAGAACAAAGGCCGCCTGGGTGCCAATGCGCTGCTGGGTGTTTCCATGGCGGTGGCACATGCGGCAGCGGCCTCGCGCGCTGAACCGCTGTGGCAATACCTTGCGCAAGGGCGCGCGCCTGTTCTCCCCGTGCCGATGATGAACATCATCAATGGCGGTGCGCATGCCGACAACAATGTCGATTTGCAGGAGTTCATGATTCTGCCGGTGGGCTTTGACAAGTTCTCCGAAGCCCTGCGCGCAGGTACTGAAGTCTTCCATGCGCTGAAGTCGGTACTGAAAGCCGGCGGCCTGTCCACTGCGGTAGGCGATGAGGGCGGTTTTGCGCCGGACTTGCGCAGCAATGCCGAGGCACTCGATACCATCATGGAGGCCATCGGCAAGGCCGGTTACAAGGCGGGCGATGACATCCTGCTGGGGCTGGATGTGGCCTCCAGCGAATTTCACGAAAACGGCAAATACAACCTCACCGGCGAGGGCAAGCGCCTGAGTTCCGAGCAGTTTGTCGATTTTCTGGCCGACTGGTGTGCCCAGTACCCCATCATCACCATCGAAGATGGCATGGGCGAGCATGACTGGGAAGGCTGGAAGCTGCTGACGCAAAAAATCGGCAACAAGGTGCAGCTGGTGGGCGATGACCTGTTCGTCACCAATCCGCGCATTTTCAAGCAGGGCATTGATGAGGCCGTGGCCAACGCCATCCTTATCAAAGTGAACCAAATCGGCACGCTGTCCGAAACTCTGGAAGCCATCGCCATGGCCGATGCAGCCGGTTATGCCGCCGTGGTTTCGCACCGCTCCGGTGAAACCGAGGACACCACCATCGCCGATATCGCCGTCGCCACCAGCGCCACGCAAATCAAGACCGGCTCGCTGTGCCGCAGTGACCGCGTTGCCAAATACAACCAGTTGCTGCGCATCGAGCAGGCACTGGGCAGCGATGCCCGCTATGCCGGTCGCGGCGCATTTGTGTCGCTCAAAGGCTGAGCGACACCATGCAAAAACGCCATCTGGCAATCATTGCATTGATACTGCTGGGCGTGCTGGCCTGGTTGCAGTATCAGCTATGGTTTGGTGTCGGCAACAGGCAAGAAGCCGCCGCCCTGGCCGTGCAGCTTGAAGCGCAGCAAGAAAAAAACCAGCGTCTTCAGCAGCGCAATGATGCCCTGGCCGCAGAAGTCGATGACCTCAAGGGGCTGACCTCCGGCGGTGCGGCGATTGAAGAGCGTGCGCGCGACGAGTTCGGCCTGATCAAGCCCGGTGAAGTTTTTTACCGGGTAGTGGACGAGCAGGCCGGGCAAGGGCAGTGAGCGATACGGACTTCAAACCCTGCTGGTGTGTCATTCCGGCGGCCGGCAGCGGCAGCCGCTTTGGTGGTGAAATACCCAAGCAATACCTGCCGGTGGCAGGCAAGCCAGTGTTGCTGCACACGCTGGAAGCCTTGCTTGGCCATCCGGGTATTGCCGGTGTGGTGCTGGTATTGCCTGCCAATGGCGATTGCCCGCTGGCGCTGCCGCAGACTTGCCGGGGCAAGCCGGTGCTGCGAGCCTTGGGCGGCGCAAGCCGTGCGCAATCCGTTGCCAACGGGCTTGCCGCGCTGCCTGCGGAGGTGGCGGCTACCGACATCGTGCTGGTGCACGATGCGGCGCGTCCCAATCTGGCGCATGGCGATTTGGATGCCCTGTTTGCCGCCCTGGCGCGCCATCCTGGCGCCATCCTCGCCGCCCCGGTACGCGATACCCTCAAGCGCGCCGATAGTGCAGGGCAGGTGCTTGCCACCGAGCCGCGTCAGGCGCTATGGCGGGCACTGACCCCGCAGGCATTTACGCGCCAGCCACTGGCCAACGCCCTGGCTGCCGCTGCCGCGCAGGGGATTGAAATCACCGACGAGGCCATGGCGATGGAGCTGGCAGGCGAAAAAATCCTGCTGGTGGAAGGTCGCGAAGACAATTTCAAAATCACCACCCCGGCAGACCTTGCGCGTTTTGCCTGGCTGCAAGCAGGTGAAAAATCATGAATATCCGTATCGGACAGGGCTTTGATGTCCATGCCTTTGGCGCGGGCGACCACATCATGCTGGGCGGCGTGCGTGTAGCGCATAGCCAAGGCGTTCAGGCGCATAGCGATGGCGATGTGGTTATCCACGCGCTTTGCGATGCGTTGCTTGGCGCACTGGCGCTGGGCGATATCGGCCAGCACTTCCCCCCCAGCGACATGCGCTGGAAGGATGCTGCCAGCATCGATTTTCTGCGTCATTGCCACAGCCTGCTGGCCGAGCGCGGCTGGCGTGTGGGCAATGCCGATATCACCGTGATGTGTGAGCGTCCCAAGGTCGGCCCGCATGCCGCCGCCATGCGTGAGCTGCTGGCGCACGAGCTAGGCGTGTCAGCAGATGCCCTCAGCATCAAGGCCACCACCACCGAGAAACTTGGTTTTACCGGTCGCAGCGAAGGCATCGCCGCGATGGCCGTCTGTTTGCTGCTGAGCGACTGACATGCTGGCCTATGCCCACGGCGAGCCGGTGATGCGGGCAAAAATCCGCAGCCAACCGGAAGATTTTTTTGTTGAGGAAATCGACAGTTTCCCTGCCAGCGGCAGCGGCGAGCACCTGCTGCTCAGCATTGAAAAACGCGTAAAAAACACCGCAGAAGTCGCACAAAAAATCGCCCGCTGGGCCGGCGTGGCTGATTCGGCCGTCTCCTACGCCGGCTTGAAAGATCGCAACGCCGTGACCCGCCAGCGCTTTTCGGTATGGCTGCCCAAGAAGACCGCGCCGGACTTGGCCGGACTGGCACAAGAGGGCGTCCGCCTTTTGGCAAGTCACTGGCATAGCCGCAAACTGCCGCGTGGCGCATTGGCAGGCAACCGTTTTGTGCTGTGCCTGCGTGAAGTCGCTGGCGAGCGCGAAGCCATCGAAGCGCGCCTTGCAGCCATCGCCTCAATCGGCGTGCCCAACTATTTTGGCGAGCAACGCTTTGGCCGCGGCGGCGAGAATCTGGAAAAAGCTCGCGCCATGTTTGCCGGGCTGCGGGTAAAGCGCGAGCTGCGCTCGATACTGCTGTCGGCGGCACGCTCGGAAATCTTCAACCAGATACTGGCCGCGCGGGTGCAGGCGGGCAGCTGGAACCAGGCGCTGCCCGGCGAAGTATTGATGCTGGCTGGAAGCCAGAGCATCTTTGGCCCCGAACCGCTCAGCGATGCCTTGCAGGCGCGCCTGGCCGCATTCGATATTCACCCCACCGGCGCACTTTGGGGGCGCGGCGAACTGCGCAGCCAGCAACACGTCGCGGCACTGGAAACCCGTATCGCCGCCCAATACCCAGAACTATGCCAGGGGCTGGAACAAGCCGGCCTGAAACAGGAACGCCGCAGCCTGCGACTGATGCCGGAAAACCTTGACTGGCAATGGCTGCAAAAAGACATGCTGCAACTTGCCTTCCAACTGCCACCGGGCAGCTATGCCACCACGGTGTTGCATGAGTTGCTGCTGCAAACACCGGAGTGAGTCGCCCAGCCTGTTCAAGGCCTCTTATGCGCAAGCCACGGCTGTAGATATCAGGCGTGTACGGCCATCCGCTGCGCCTGTCAAAAATATGTGAATTGCACCGCAAAATTATGCGCTAGAATAATCGGGTTATACGTCCGCCAGAGTCTGCTCCATTGGCAGCTTGGTGCCCTGAATTGGTCAATTGGGATCTGAATATGAACAAGATTTATCGTCTGGTGTGGAACCGCGAAACCGGTACCATGGTGGTGGCCTCGGAGCTGGCCAAGTCCGATGGCGGCAGAACGGCAGCGGCTGTGCGCTCATCCTCCTCGCCTCTGGCCGTCAGCACGCTGACTGCTGCGCTTTTGCTTGCCATCAGCGGCCAGGCAATGGCGGTGACAGGCACTGGCAGTGCGACCAACTACTGCTTTTATGATGAAAACAGCCAAAGCGTGATCTGCGGTGATGACAGCACCTCCATAGCAGATACTTATGACGGCAAGAAAGCCAAATCCGTTGCGCTTGGCATTGGCGCCAAAACCACGGGCGAAAGCAATGTGGCGCTGGGTGCCAATGCATCTGCAGCCAAAACGGCGGCCACGGCCTTGGGGGCAGGCGCCAAAGCCATGAATGACTATGGCGTGGCTATCGGCTTTGAAGCCGTTGCCAACAATACCTGGGATATTTCCATTGGCCGTCGGGCTGGCGCGGACGCTCGTGCTTCTGGTGATGGTCGCAATATCGCCATCGGTGACGGTGCGCTTAAAGGCGCGAAAAACGCTAATAATAATACGGTACTGGGTACCAGTGCGGGTGCCAGTTTGACCGGCACCTTCAATATTGCAATAGGGGCTTATGCTAATAGTCCAACAGCCTTGGGCGACGAAAACGGCCCAGGAGTGACAGCTGACAACACCATTGCCCTGGGGCAACGGGCGATTGCCTCAAGTTCAAGTTCCATTGCTCAGGGAAATCGCTCCAAAGCCACAGGCACCATTTCCAATGCCATTGGTGCCAGTGCAGAAGCTTCTGGCGCTTATTCCATTGCCAACGGTTATGGCGCGCAGGCATCGGGCAAAAACGCCATTGCCATCGGCTCGGCAAGAGAGCAGATTGATGCCCGGGTCAAGGCAACAGGCGCCAATGCCATTGCCATTGGTTCGGTGTCAACGCTGGCCAAATCAGAAAATACCGTTGCGATCGGCAGAAAAGCCGCAGCCGCAGGTAACAATACGGTTTCCTTGGGCGCCGAATCCGGTTCCATTGGCGTGGAGGCAGATGCTGCAGGCTCACTGGTCAATGTCAATGCGCGCACCAAAGCCGGCAAAACCAGCGCCAACGGCTTGGTGAACATGACCAATATCGGCTACAAGGCCGGTGCCGGCAATATCAACAACAACTACGGCGTCAATATCGGTTATGAAGCTGGCGCTGGCGGCTACAACAGTTTTTATGGCGAAGGCGTATCCATCGGCAACAAGGCCGGTGGCGTCAATACCGGCAATGCAACCGTAAAAGCTGCCATGGAGGCAGCCTCCCAAATTCATGGCGGTGTCGCAACGGGCGTCATCATCACTGGCAATACCAATACCGCCATTTCCTCGCGCGCCGGTGTCAACGCACTGGGGCATGACAATGTCGCCATCGGCAAGGACGCAGGCGGCTACAGCAGCGGCAATGCCAATATCGCCATTGGCCGCCATGCTGGACGCGTCAGTGTATTGAACCCCTCCGGTGTTCGCGTGATTGATGAAAATGCTTTCTCGGCTATCAAGAACACCATTGCTATGGGCGAGTGGGCTTATGGCTCTGCTGATAATGCCATCGCCATTGGCACCCTTGCCCGGGTCGAAGAAAAAGGCTTGAAATCGGTTTGGGACAGCGCTACCAGCTCGTATAAAAACGAAGGAAGTGAATCGCTCAACGCCATGGCTGTTGGTCATGGTGCCGTTGCCAAAGGTAATAGCGCGATTGCCCTGGGCGCCAGCAGCAGGGTGGATTTCATGAATTCAATCGCCCTAGGCGCACGTGCGCAGGCACTGAGCTACAACAGCACTGTCATCGGGGTCGATGCCAAGAGCAAGGGCTACTCGTCCATCGCCATCGGTGACAAGGCCGAGGCGGGCACCCAGAATGCAGACGCCACTCCAGAATTCAATTATGCCATCGCCATTGGCACCAGCAGCAAGGCTACCGGTGAAACCTCTGTGGCTTTGGGTTCCAATGCACAGGCCACCGTTTCCCGTGGCACGGCGCTGGGCGTCAGAAGTGAAGTCACTGCGGGTATGGGCGTGGCCTTGGGTGGCTATAGCATTGCCAATCGTGCGCATGGTGTAACCGGCGCAGACCCCTTGGGCGCTAAGGAAACTGGTGCTGCCGAAAATGTCTGGACATCTACAGCCGGGGCGGTTTCTGTTGGTGGCGGGATAAATCCGGCCAACGGTAACAAAATCAGTACCCGCCAAATCATCAATGTGGCTGCCGGTAGTGCAGATACCGATGCGGTGAACGTTGCCCAGTTGAAAGCCGCGGGCTTCAAACTCACCACCAGCAGCAGCACTGGTGAGGTGGCGGGCACAAGCGCAGAAAATGTGCAAAACGGTGAAACCGTCACCATTGATGCCGGTGACAATATCAAGCTCACTCAGGCAGGCAACGAGATTACCGTGGCCACCAAGAAGGACGTGGCCTTTGACACGGTGACCGTCGGTGGCGTCACCATCGATAAGAGCACCAACAAGGTGAGCGGTCTGGCTGCTGGGGAACTCAGCGCCACCAGCACCGATGCCGTCAATGGCAGCCAGTTGCATGCCACCAACCAGAATGTGGCGGCCAATGCCACCAACATCCAGGCCAATGCCGACAATATTGCCAAGGGCATTAATGTGGGCGGCACCACGGGCAGCAACCAGTACGCCCTGGGTGACACCATCAATATCAAGGGTGACAGCAATATCAGCAGCACCACCGTGGCCGGTGGCGTTCAGCTGGCGCTGGCGCCGGTATTGAATGTCGGCCCGGCCACGGGCGGCAAGCCGGTCAAAATTGACGGCAATGCCGGTACCGTGGGCGGCTTGAGCAATACCACCTTTGACCCGGCCAATATCACCAGTGGTCAGGCCGCCACCGAAGACCAGCTCAAAGCGGTGAACGACAAGGCTGTGGCCGCCAAAACCAAGGTGGATGCCGGTGACAACATCAGCGTAACCGAAACCGTGGATGCAACCACCGGTGCCAGTACCTACACCGTGGCCACCAAGAAGGACGTGGCCTTTGACACGGTGACCGTCGGTGGTGTCACCATCGATAAGAGCACCAACAAGGTGAGCGGTCTGGCTGCTGGGGAACTCAGCGCCACCAGCACCGATGCCGTCAATGGCAGCCAGTTGCATGCCACCAACCAGAATGTGGCGGCCAATGCCACCAACATCCAGGCCAATGCCGACAATATTGCCAAGGGCATTAATGTGGGCGGCACCACGGGCAGCAACCAGTACGCCCTGGGTGACACCATCAATATCAAGGGTGACAGCAATATCAGCAGCACCACCGTGGCCGGTGGCGTTCAGCTGGCGCTGGCGCCGGTATTGAATGTCGGCCCGGCCACGGGCGGCAAGCCGGTCAAAATTGACGGCAATGCCGGTACCGTGGGCGGCTTGAGCAATACCACCTTTGACCCGGCCAATATCACCAGTGGTCAGGCCGCCACCGAAGACCAGCTCAAAGCGGTGAACGACAAGGCTGTGGCCGCCAAAACCAAGGTGGATGCCGGTGACAACATCAGCGTAACCGAAACCGTGGATGCAACCACCGGTGCCAGTACCTACACCGTGGCCACCAAGAAGGACGTGGCCTTTGACACGGTGACCGTCGGTGGCGTCACCATTGACAAAACTACCAATAGGATCAGTGGTCTGGCAGCAGGTGTCGGCGACACAGATGCAGTCAACATGAGCCAGCTCAAAGCTGTACAAACCCTGGTCAATGCCGGCTGGACGGTGACCGATAGCGCTGGCAACAAAGCCAATATCGGCCCCAATGGTGTGGTCACCTTCAGCAGTGCTGACAGCAATATCAGTGTGGTGCAAAACGGTGCTGATCAGGATGGCAAGGTGGAAATCACCCTGAGCCGTGACTTGGACGTGGATAGCGTGACCGCAGGCGGCAACAAGCTGGATGCCAATGGTCTTGCGATTGCCGGTGGTCCGACGATCAGTGCAGCCGGTATTGATATGGCTGGCAAGAAGATCAGCAACCTGGGTGATGGCACCGAAGACGGTGATGCCGTCAACTTGGGTCAGCTGAAGAACTACGTTGGCGAAGAAACTGCCAAGGTCAAGACCCACTATTACAGTGTCAATGACGGTGGCAGCAAGGGTGGCAACTACGACAACGATGGTGCCACCGCCAGTGGTGCAATTGCTGCCGGTGTCGATACCACGGCAACGGCTGAAAATGCCGTGGCGATGGGCAAGGGGGCTGCCGCCAGCCATGCCGGTAGCGTGGCGCTGGGTTCAGGTGCACAGACCCAGGCTGTGGATAACACGGGTACCTTCATGCTCAATGGTGGCGCGGCTGCCGGTGTGAATGCAGTGGCCGTGGTCTCGGTGGGCAGCAAGGGCAATGAGCGCCGTATTGTCAATGTTGCCGCTGGTCGTTTGAGTGCTGACTCCACCGATGCGGTGAACGGCTCGCAGCTGTTTGCCGTGGGAACCGCGCTCAATAACCTTGGCAATGCCACGGCACTGGCCTTGGGTGGCAATACCACCTATACCCCGGGTGGCGGCCTGAGTGTGAACCTGACCGTGGGAGGCAATACCTATACCAACGTTCAGGATGCACTGAATGCCGTTGCTGGTGGTGGCAGTGGTGCCACCAAGGTAGTGGCTGGCACCAATACCCAGGTTACCCAGAATGGTGATACCTATACCGTCAGTGTGGTGGATAACCCGGTGGTGGAAGGCAAGACCACCTTCAATGGCGGTATCGAAGTCGCCGGTGACCAGACTGTTAACATGGGGGGCAATGTGGTTCGCAATGTCGCCGCCGGTGTCGCCGATACCGATGCGGTGAATGTCGGCCAGTTGAACGGTGCCATTGCCGGTGCCAATGCCTATACCGATAACCGCTTCAACCAGCTTGCCAACGACATGTGGCAGCTTGACCGTGGCTACCGTGGGGCAACTGCCTCGGCAATGGCGATGGCAGGCTTGCCGCAGGCTTATCTGCCGGGCAAGAGCATGTTCTCGGCAGCGGTAGGCGGCTATCGTGGTGAATATGGTCTGGCCTTCGGTCTTTCCGGCATCACCGATAACGGCAAGTGGGTTTACAAGGCACAAGCCAGTGGCAATACCGCCCGTGACTGGGGCTTCTCGGCCGGCGTAGGCGTGCAGTGGTAATCAAGGCAACAGATATGGAGAACACCATGAAGAAACAAAAAGCACTTTTGGCCTTGGCAACCGCTGCCGGGTTGGTACTTTCAGCTTGCAGTACCCACGTCAGCCGCGGCATTTCCGCAGAAGGTGTGGCAGATGAAGTGGTTTTTCCCGATATCAGCCGGGCATACGAGAAGAACGGCACCTTTCCCCGTCTTGATGATGTGCGTTTGGCACAGGTCGGGATGAACAAGGGACAGCTGTATGAGCTGCTGGGTGCACCGCACTTTGCCGAGGGCTTTTACCGGGTTCGGGAGTGGGACTATCTGTTCCACTTCCGTACCGATGCGGGTATAAAGACGTGCCAGTTCAAAATTTTGTTCAATCGTGATTACATCAGTAGCAGCCAGCACTGGCAGCCTGCTGATTGTGCTGACTTGCTCAAGGAGCCTGTAGCTGTCGCATCTGTTGTGGCACCTGTGGCTCCAGCGGCAGTGCCGCGTACGCTGATTGAGGCCGACGGGCTATTTGCCTTTGCCCGTGCGGGTATCGAAGACTTGTCGGTTGAAGGGCAGCAGCGCCTGCAGAGGCTGGCGACGGAGCTTAAATCCAATCCCAACTTGCGCAGCGTAGATGTGCTGGCTTATACCGATGAGATTGGTAGCGCCCAGCAAAATGTGGTGTTGGCGCAGCGTCGTGCAGAAAGCGTGCGTAGCTACCTGCTGAAACAGGGCGTTCCGGCCGGCATGGTGCGTGCGCTTGGCATGGGTTCTGTAGATCCTGTCGTACAATGTGATCCGCGCACCAGCCGTGAAGTACGTATCCGTTGCCTGGCGCCGAACCGGCGTGTCGAGGTTCGCGCGTATACAAACTGATATGCTGAAAGCCCCCAGAAAACGCTGGGGGCTTTTTTAATGTCGATAAATTGACCTTCACGTTTGGAGAAGTAACACCATGAAGTATCGTAGTCTTGCACTTGCATTGCTGGCTCTGTTGCCATTGACGGGCATGGCGCAACAGCGCGGGGCTGTTGCACCCCAGGCCCAGGCTCAGGTGCAGCAGGATATTGATCCCAACAGCATACTGACGGGGGCACTGCATGTTGCTGATTTAATTGACAATGGCCGTGCAGCAGAGGTATGGGAAGGTGCTTCGATAGCAGCAAAGAGCACTGTAAGCCGTGATGCTTTCGTCAATCAGTTGCAGATGGCACGTGCTCCGCTTGGACAGGCGCAGTCGCGTGTATGGCTGTCGGTATTGCGCCAGCAAATTAATCCTGCGCAAGGAGAGTCCAGCCCACTTCCAGGCACTTATGTCACTGTGCGCTTTGCGACACGTTTTTCTTCAGGCAAAACCTTGGTAGAACTGATAAGTTTTCGCATGGATGACAATACGACCTGGCGAGTAGCTGGCTACTCTATCCAATAACAAATGTTATTTGTCAAAAGCTGAAACTTACTTGAAGCTTCCAGGCTGCCCCATGCATGTTATTGGCCGTTGGGGCAGCCTTCTTGTCGGAAATGTTGCAGGATAAGCGGGGCAGCGGCTGCAGCAAGGGATTAGCTCTCTTCTTGCAGCTGCATCACGCGGGTGTTTTGAAAGGCCTGAGTGGCATCCATGTAGTGTTGCAGGGGGATACGCAGTTGCAGCAGGCAGTCCAGTTGCAGTTCCTGGCTCAGGATTTCGGCCTGGTGTTGTTTGGCGATGCGCAGGGCATCACTCAAGTGCGGGTAGTCGCAACGTAGCCACAGGGTGCGGGTGACGTCTTTTTCCAGGGTTTGTGCTGCGGCAAGTGCAGCGGCCGCCGCGCCCTTGTAGGCGGCAATCAGGCCGGGCACGCCCAGCAGGGTGCCGCCAAAGTAGCGCACCACTACGACGAGTACATCGCTGAGGCCAGCCGAATCAATCTGTCCCAGAATCGGGCGGCCGGCGCTGCCGGAAGGCTCGCCATCATCATTGGCGCGAAACTGGCCGCCATCTGCGCCCAGGCGATAGGCATAACACCAGTGGCAGGCTTTGGGATGGGCTTCACGCAGGGCTTCCAGATGTTTGCGCAGCGCTTCAGTGCTTGCCATCGGGTAGGCGTAGCCGATAAAGCGGCTCCCCCGGTCTTTGACTTCACCACTGGCCGGGGCTTCGATGGTGCGATAGCGAGTGATCGGCTCGGACATCAGCGGAAGCCTTCACGCCGCAAAAATTCAGCCATTTTCTCGGCAAACAAACGATAGCCCTCAGCATTGGCATGGATTTGGTCGGATTTGAGGCTTTTGTCGCTCAGGATTTGCGACCAACCGTCTTCCATCAACGGCACCTGATGCTGCTTGGCCAGCGTCTGATAAAGCGGGCTGTCGGACAGACTGCCAAACAGCGCACCAACGCTGAGCTGCGGCACGGCAATCAGCACCACCGGGATGTTTTCGGCCTGCACGGTGGTGATGATTTGGCTGATATTGGCGCGGGTGTTTGCTTCTGGCAGGCGGCGCAGAAAATCATTGCCGCCGATGCTGACCAATACCAAATCCGGCTTTTGTCTGAGCAACTCCGGCAGGCGTGCCAGTGCCTGTGCCGAGGTATCACCGGAAACACCGCCATTGATGACCTGCCAGCCGGTCAGCCTGGCCAGTTGTGCCGGATAGGCGCCAGACTCGCTGGCACCGACGCCGGCTGTGAGTGAGTCCCCCAACGCCAGCACGGTGGCCGAAGCCGGCAGCGGTTGTTGCCGGGGTCTGTTGTCGCCGCAGGCGGCCAGCAGCAACAGGCTTGCAGCGAGTGCAAAAAAATGGGCAAGGAAACGCTGGCGGTTCATCATCAGTCCAGTAGCTGTTTTAAGTCATCGGGGATTTCAATATCGGGATGGCGACGCATGAGTTTTTTAAGTTCGCGGCGTGCCTTGCGGGTATGGCCTTGTTCGATAAGCCCACGGATACGGGCGATTTCTGGCTCGCCGGGCAGGATGCGAGTACCGGTGAGTGTGATGCTATCCAATGATTCGGAGGTATCGGCAGCAACAGGCGCTGCGCGTTCCATCATTACTGCCGCTGCAGGGGCTGGTGGAGCAGGGGGTGGCGGCGGCGGGGCTGCAAGTTCTGCATTACGCGCTGCTGCGTGGCTTGGCATTGTGGCGGTAGATTTTGCGCTATGGCTTTCCTGGACTTTTTGTCGTGCCCTTTGTGCCTCGGCCGCTTGAGCTTGCTGTGCTTGCTCAACCGGCGGCGCGGGAGCGGGCAAGGCCATCGGCGGCAGTTGCAGCGGTTCTTCCGCAACAGGTGCACTCATGGCGACAGGCGCCGCTTTGCGGGCCGGCGGCGGCGGAGCCATTTCGATTGCAGCAGAAGCAGCATGGGTTTCGGGCATGGCAGCGGCATCTGCAAGCTCGACAGGTGCGTCTGTCATCGTTTCCATCACTGGCATGGGGGGAAGCCCTGCGGCAGCATCGGCTTCGCTGATGGCCGTTGCTGGGGGCGTATCTTGCGGATTCAGCACCGGGTGTACCCGCCAGATGACACCGGCTACCAGCGCCAGGGATGCGGCCAGTGCCAGTGACGGCAACCAGCGGCGCGGTTTTGGCGGTGGGGTGGTTGCTTGCGCATGCGCCTCGGCGGCCATCGCCAGAATCCTGGCATCCAGCGCAGCGGAGGGTTCGGCGCGCGGGGCAATGCGGGCGAGCTTGTCGGCCAGTGCGCGTTCTTCGGCGGTTAAAGGTGCCCGGCTCATGGCTTCAACCTCGCACGCAGTTTGTCCATGGCATAGCGCAGCCGGGACTTCACGGTTTCTCGGCCATAACCTGTGACTTGGCCAATTTCCTCCAGGGTCATTTCCTGCTCCAGCCGCAGCAGCAACACGGTGCGCTGCTCATCGGGCAAGGCCTCCAGCGCCAGTTGCAGGCGTCGGCGCTCCTCAAACTCGGAAAGCGCATGCTCGGGCGTATGTTCATCGTGCAGGCTGGCGATGCGCGCATCGGCGTCTTCTGGTGCAGTTGGGCGATGCTTCCGGGCGCGCCAGTAATCATTCAAACGATTGTGCGCGATGCGGTATAGCCAGGCATGGAATGGCGCATCCGGCTTCCAGCCAAGACGTGCACTGATGATTTTCTGCCAGATATCCTGAAACAGCTCCTCAGCCAGTGCCTCATCACGCAAATGGCGCAGCAAAAACCGGTATAGCCCCAGGCGGTGTCTTGCGTAGAGCGTGGCAAATGCAGCTTCATCGCCTGCGATATAGGCCAGCATCAACTGCTGGTCATCCGGAGTGGAGGCATCTTGGGCGGCGGGGCTATCCATGCGCCATAGTCTAAAGCCAGCCGCCCCGGCAGGGCGGCGATTTCCGATAGTGGCCGGGGCGCTGGCTGCGTGCATCATTCGCCGTCAATCAGACGCTCGGCTTTGCCAATCATGTCCACAAACGTGGTGCGCTCGGCATCGGCAATTGACCGATTGTTTTTGGCAAGGCGGGCAATGTCGGCAAATGGCATGCCGATACGCTCACCGCCCCGCAGAGCATCGGCAAAAGCTGCCGCCGCCGCAGCCAAATTCATGGCGTCGCTACCGCGCTGTACATGGTTGGCAATGCGCACCTGGCGCAGCTGGCTCTGGCTTTGCCCGGGCAGCTTGTAGCGTAGGCTGACGGTGGCAAGCTCATTGCTACCAGCGGAGACAGTGGCAGGCGGTTGATAGCGCAGTGCAGGCAGCTGCGTTCCGCCGGAGTCGACCCGGGCGATTTCATACAAGGCTGTGACCTGATGGCCGGCACCGACATCACCGGCATCCACCCGGTCGTTCTGAAAATCTTCATCACGAAGCAGGCGGTTTTCATAGCCAATCAGGCGGTATTCGGCCACCACGGCGGGATTGAATTCCACTTGCAGCTTTACATCCTGGGCAATGGTCAAGAGCGTGCTGCGCATGTTTTTCACCAGCACCCGGTGCGCTTCCTCCAGGCTATCGAGATAGCTGTAATTGCCATCACCGACATCGGCCAGACGCTCGGCCAAATGCTCGTTGTAATTGCCGCTGCCAACACCCAGCGTGGTCAGCGCAATGCCATGCTTGCGCTGGTCGGCCACCAGGGTTTCCAGCGCTTGCTGGTTGACGGTACCGACATTGAAGTCGCCATCGGTGGCCAGCAATACCCGGTTCACGCCACCGCGGATGAAATGTTTGCGGGCTTGTTCATAGGCCATCTGAATCCCGGCGCTGCCGTGGGTGCTGCCGCTGGCGTGCAATTGTCTGAGCGCGTTGTAAATGGTGCGCGACTGGTTGCCCGGCGTTGGCGCCAGATGCAGCCCGGCAGTGCCCGCATACGTCACGATGCTGATGCGGTCCTGGGCGCGCAACTGCGGCAGCATTTGGCAAATCGCCTGGCGCACCAGCGGCAGTTTGTCGGCGCTGTTCATTGAACCTGAGGTGTCCACCAGAAATACCAGATTGGCCGCAGGCATTTGCGTTGGCTCATAGCCGGTCATGGCGATGCGCAGCAACTGCCGCTGACCATTCCAGGGGCTTTGCGCAAGCTCGGTTTCCAGCCGCAACGGCTCGCTGCGGCTGCGCGGCTTGGCAAGGCCATAATCGAAGTAATTGATGAACTCCTCGGCGCGCACGGCATCGGTCGGCGGGCGCTGCTGCTGGTTCAGCATGCGGCGCACATTGGTAAAACTGCCGGTATCCACATCTACCGAGAAGGTCGAAAGCGGGTTTTCCCGCGCGCGTTTGACCGGATTGTCATCGTAATGCGCATAACGCTCGGTATTGGTGGGCTGAAAACGCTCGGGCGGACGAACAACAGGAAGGCCGGGGCGAGCGATCGCCACACTGGCGGCACTTGGCTCGCTGCGTACCGAAGGCGCTGAGGGTGGAGCAGGCGGCGGCGCATAGGCCGGTGCTGCAACCTCGATCCACGCCGTATTGGCTGGCTTTTGGGACGGTGGCGGCGCTGACGCATGGATCGCTGTTTTACCAACGCTGCGTGAGAGTGCGGCACTGACCATTTCCTGCGAAGCAAGCTGCTCACCCAGCGCAGCACAATCAAGCGCATCTGCCGGAGCCGGACGATACGCCTGTGCCGCAGGCGAAACCGCCAAGCCTATGGCCAATGACAGGGCAGAAAACGATAAAGAGGAAACATGCAACATGACGGACTCCGTTTGAGGGGATGCCATGACAAACGGCTGATATCCAGAAATGGGGTTAACGCCCAGCGCAATAAGAGGCAAAAAGGCAGCCTTGGGAAGCACATCCATGACTTCGCATAATTTTTATTATGTCAAAACAACCAGTTCAGGCCTTTGTTGCGCTGCTTTTTCTTGCTGCCTCACGGGCACTGCGCAATGCGTCGAGTTTTTCCTTGAGCTTGATTTCCATGCCGCGCGGCACGGGTTGGTAATACACGCGCTCGCCCATCGCATCGGGAAAGCCGGTCTGCGCAAGTGCGATACCGCCTTCGGCATCGTGGTCGTATTGATAATCCTTGCCGTAGCCCAGTGTTTTCATCAATTGAGTCGGGGCATTGCGGATATGCAGTGGCACTTCCTGGCTGCCGTACTCGCGCACATCGCGCATGGCCGCTTTCCAGGCCACATAGGCGGCATTGGATTTTGCGCAACTGGCAAGGTAAATCACCACCTGCGCCAGTGCCAGTTCGCCTTCGGGGCTGCCAAGGCGCTCATAGGCATCCCAGGCTTCGGTCGCCATCGCCAAGGCGCGCGGGTCGGCAAGGCCGATGTCTTCCACCGCCATGCGGGTCAGGCGACGGGCGAGATAAACCGGGTCGCAGCCACCATCAATCATGCGCGCGAACCAATACAGGGCGGCATCGGGATTGGAGCTGCGCACCGATTTATGCAGGGCGCTGATTTGGTCATAAAAGGCATCGCCACCTTTGTCGAAGCGGCGGCTGCGGTCAGCCAGCACTTGCTCGACAAGCTCATGCCCGACCTTGCCCTCGGCGGCCAGTTCTGCGGCGATTTCAAGCAAGGTCAGGGCGCGGCGCACATCGCCATCGGCCGCAGTGGCAATGGCCTGCAAATCCGGGTCTGCAATCTGCACGCCCTGCCCGCCCAAACCGCGCTCGCCATCAGACAGTGCGCGGCGCAGGGCACGCTCGATTTCTTCTGCCGAAACCGCTTCCAGCACATGCACGCGACAGCGCGAGAGCAAGGCGGAGTTCAGCTCGAACGAGGGGTTTTCGGTGGTGGCGCCGACAAACAGCACACTGCCCTGCTCGATATGCGGCAGGAAGGCATCCTGCTGCACTTTGTTGAAGCGGTGGACTTCATCCACAAACAGCACGGTGCGCTGCCCAGCATGAAAGCGGCGCTCGGCATCGGCGAGCACCTTGCGCACGTCCGGAAGGCCGGACATCACTGCGGAAATCGCCACGAATTCGGCCTTGGCATACTGCGCCAGCAGCAGCGCCAGCGTGGTTTTGCCACAGCCTGGCGGCCCCCAGAGAATCATCGAGTGCAGATGCGCACTTTCCAGGGCGCGGCGCAGGGCGCTGCCGGGCGCCAAAAGGCGCGGCTGGCCGACCATTTCATCCAGTGTTTGCGGACGCATGCGCTCGGCCAGCGGCGACAGCCGACTGTCGCCGCCGACCAGCAAGTCGGCCTGGGAATGCGCTCGCTTCATGCTGCCAGTTTACTGGCCTATCACATCCACGCCCTTGGGCGGGGTGAAGCGGAAGGTATTGCCCGGCAGCCGGCCATTGCGTTTCCAGGTGCCAAAACTCATCACCGTGCGCTGCCCCAGGGCATCGGTGATTTCCACCCTTGCCAGGCCGCGATGGTTGAAGCCCAGCCGGGCTTTTTCAAAGCCCGAATCTGCCCGCTGCTTGGGGGTCAGCGACAACCATTCCATGCCTTCGGTGCTGCCCTCCTCGGCCACGTCAAAATCGCGGTCAAGCCTGGCGGGGTCAATCAGCGCGGTCAGCGGACTGGATTCTTCTTCGGCACCCTGCGGGCGGCGACTGACCTGCTGCAAGTCCGGCTCGTAAATCCAGACGGTTTGCCCATCGGCGACAATCAGTTGCTGATAGGGGCGCACATATTGCCAGCGGAACAGGTTGGGCGCGGACATCGATACCTTGCCCGCCGAGGATTCTTTCAGCCCGCCCTTGCTGTCATACACCTCTTGCAGAAAGCCGCCGTCCAGCGTGCGCAGGCCATGGCTGAAGGCATTGAGCGCATCCCGAGCCCCGGCCAGTGCCGAGCCGCTGGCCAGCATGAGGGCAATGGTGAGAATGGAAGAGTGCTTTTTCATGGCGGTGCTCCGTTGCAGGGGGCATCAGTCTGCGACAGACAGGATGAATGGAGGGTTGAGAGGGCGAGGCTCAATCCCGGGGAGGCGGCGGCGCCAGCACGGTGCGGTTGCCGTTATGTTCTGATGCGGAAACCACCCCCGCCGCTTCCATCGCTTCCACCAGCCGGGCGGAACGGTTATAGCCAATCCGCAGCCGTTGCTGCACAAAGGAGATGGAGACGCGGCGGGTTTCAGTCACCAGCTTTACCGCCTCGTCAAACAGCGGGTCGGATTCGTCCCCGGCCGACTGCGGTGATTCGGGAAGGCCGGTCGCGCCCACCGTGCTGCCATCGTGCAGGGTCTGCACTTCTTCCAGCACGCCCTCGATATAGTCTGGCTCCCCTGCCCCGGCCTTGAGGTGCTCCACCACGCGATGCACTTCATCATCGCTGACAAAGGCGCCATGCACGCGCTCGGGCATCGAGGTGCCAGGCGGCATGTACAGCATGTCGCCATGCCCCAGCAGGGTTTCCGCACCGGACTGGTCCAAAATGGTGCGGCTGTCGATTTTGCTCGATACCTGAAAGGCAATACGGGTGGGGATATTGGCCTTGATAAGCCCGGTAATCACATCCACCGAAGGGCGCTGGGTGGCCAGAATCAGGTGCATCCCGGCGGCGCGCGCCTTCTGCGCCAGGCGGGCAATCAGTTCTTCCACCTTCTTGCCGACAATCATCATCATGTCGGCAAATTCGTCGATGAATACCACGATATAGGGCAATGGCTCCAGCGGCTGCGGGGCTTCATCGGGGGTGCCACTGGGGCGGAACAGCGGGTCGAGAATCGGCTGCCCGGCATCGGCCGCGTCTTTGACCTTTTTGTTGAAGCCGGCGAGGTTGCGCACGCCGACCGCGCTCATCAGCTTGTAGCGGCGCTCCATCTCGGCCAC
This sequence comes from Lysobacteraceae bacterium NML95-0200, assembly GCA_002798255.1. Classification (GTDB taxonomy): domain Bacteria; phylum Pseudomonadota; class Gammaproteobacteria; order Xanthomonadales; family Xanthomonadaceae; genus Solilutibacter. Next base: position 54,539 of record NWQQ01000012.1, on the reverse strand, counting down.
GCACCAGCGCAGGCCATTGGCGGCTTCTTTCATGTCGGTCACCACCGGCGCCAGCAGATGCGGGATGCCCTGATACACCGAAAGCTCCAGCATCTTCGGGTCAATCATCAGCATGCGCACTTCTTTCGGGCTGGCCTTGAACAGCAGTGACAGCACCATGGCATTGACCGCCACCGACTTGCCCGAGCCGGTGGTGCCGGCCACCAGCAAATGCGGCATGCGGGCAAGATCGGCCACTGTCGGACGCCCGGCAATATCCTTGCCCAGCGCCAGGGTCAGCGGACTTGCGGATTTGTCGTATTCACGCGAGCGCAAAAGCTCGGAGAGATAAATCATCTCGCGGCTGGTATTGGGGATTTCAAGGCCGATGACCGACTTGCCGGGAATCACGTCCACTACGCGCACCGATTTGACGCTGAGGCCACGGGCGATGTCCTTGTCCAGAGAAGAAATCTGGCTGACCTTGACCCCCGGTGCCGGTTCAATCTCGAATCGGGTAATCACCGGCCCCGGATATGCGCCCACCACCTGGGTGTCGATGCGGAAGTCTTTCAGCTTGAACTCGATTTGCCGGCTCAAGGCTTCCAGGGTTTTCTCGTCATAGCCCTTGGGCTGCGGCTTGGGGTCATCCAGCAATGCCAGCGGCGGCAGCTCGCCCGGCACGCCACCGGTAAACAGCGGGATTTGCTGGTCACGCTTGGCACGCTCGCTCTTTTCCACCACTGGCGCCGACGCAGGCTCGATATGTACCGGCTCACGGCGGGCGCGGCGCAGGCTGTCTTCCTTGCGCGCCTCGCTGCGCTCTTCTTTCAGGCTGCGGGCTTCTTTCCATTCACTGGCCTGTTGCTGGCCTCGCCTAAAGCGCCCGGGCAGCTTCAAGACCTGCGCACCAATCCAGTCCATCACCGCAAACCAGGACAACCCGGTTGCCAGGGTGATGGCAATCATCCACAGGGTAAGCAGCAACAGATTGCTGCCCAGGGGGCCAAACAGCGTATGCAGTGAATTGCCGACCAAAAGCCCCAGAAAGCCGCCAGCGCCACCGGAAAAGTTCTCGACAGCGCCAAGGCGCAATTGCAACAGCCCGACCGTGGCGATGAAGAAAGTAAAGATGCCCACCAGCCGCAGCGCCGGACCCAGGTCGGCATCGCCATCGCCGTCAGCATCCATCTTGAACAGGGCAATCCAGGCCACCACGCCCAGCAATGGCGGCAGCAGGAAAGCGGCATAGCCGCACAGGCTGATGAGCGCATCGGCAAGCCAGGCACCGGCATGGCCGCCGACATTGTTCAATGTCCCGGTCACGCTGCCGGAGCGGGAAAAGCCGGGGTCATCCGGTGAATAGGTCAGCAAGGTCGCCAGCAGATAAAGCAGCAATGGCGCGATGGCAATCATCAACAGGTCGCGCAGCATTTTCTGTCTGCCGCCAGCAGTCTTTTCAGACTGGGAGGTTCTGGATGCCTTGCGGCGGCGAGGTTCTGGGGCTTCTTGTTCCACCGTGGGGCTTTACCTGAAAAGACTGGTGTAATTGATTGATTGGGAATGATTTATTACTTTGCTGCGCATTGCAAGCAGGCAGGGCTTGCAATTGTCTGGCGGCGACCGCATCTGCTATGGACGGCGCTACACTTGTTGCCTCATTCCCCATCCTCCGACTGCGAAATTATAGCCATCATGTCCAGTTCTGCCCCTCAACATCACCGCCTCATCATCCTCGGCTCCGGCCCTGCTGGCTGGACCGCCGCTGTCTATGCCGCCCGTGCCAACCTCAAACCCGTGGTCATCACCGGCATGGCCATTGGCGGGCAATTGATGACCACCACCGAAGTGGACAACTGGCCGGGCGATGCCCACGGCCTGATGGGGCCGGCGCTGATGGAGCGCATGCAGGCACATGCCGAACGCTTCGATACCCAGGTGGTCATCGACCAAATCCACACCGCCGACCTGTCGCAGCGCCCGTTCCGGCTGACAGGTGATGCCGGCGAGTACAGCTGTGACGCGCTGATTATCGCAACCGGCGCCACCGCCAAATACCTGGGACTGGAAAGCGAAGAACACTTCAAAGGTCGTGGCGTCTCCGCCTGTGCCACCTGCGATGGCTTCTTCTACCGCGAAAAAGAAGTCGCCGTCATCGGCGGCGGCAACACCGCCGTGGAAGAAGCCCTGTACCTGTCCAACCTTGCCAGCAAGGTGTATCTGGTACACCGCCGCGACACCCTGCGTGCAGAAAAAATCATGCAGGACAAACTGTTTGCCAAGGTGGAAGCCGGAAAAATCGTGCCCATCTGGCATCACCAGGTAGACGAAGTGCTGGGCGATGACGCAGGCGTCACCCATCTGCGCCTGAAGTCCACCCAGGATGGCTCGACGCAGGACATCGCCGTGCATGGCATGTTCGTGGCCATTGGCCATCACCCCAATACGCAGATTTTTGATGGCCAGCTGGCAATGAATAACGGCTATCTGACTATCCGCTCCGGCCTGGAAGGCATGGCCACCATGACCTCGGTGGCAGGCGTATTCGCCGCCGGTGACGTGGCTGACCAGCACTATCGCCAGGCCATCACCAGCGCCGGTTTCGGCTGCATGGCGGCGCTGGATGCCGAACGCTGGCTGGAAGCACAGGGCTGAGCCATGCTGATGCTGGAAGGTGGCTGCCTGTGCGGCGCCCTGCGCTACCAAGTGCAGCCACCCTGGCTGGATGCCGGCTTCTGTCATTGCCGCCTGTGCCAGCGCGCCAGCGGCGCTCCCGTGATGGCCTGGGGCAGTATTGATGAAACCCGGTTTGCCTATACCCGTGGAAAACCTGCGCGCTTTGCCTCCAGCCCGGCGGCAGTGCGCGAATTCTGCCCGCACTGCGGCACGGCGCTGACCTTCCGCACGACCCAGCAGCCCGGACTTGTCGACTTCACCCTGGCAAGCCTTGACCATCCCGAACACATCACCCCGCAATACCACATCTGGACAAGCCGCCAGCTGCCTTGGCTGATGCTGGCCGATACCCTGCCCCGCCATGCTCATGACGAAGATAGTCCCGCACAAGCCCCGTCGTAATGTCCAATCGCCCTGACCACCGCCGGCAACGTCTTGCCAAGATGAAGGCCATCGCGTTGGGCTGCCTGTTGCTGTCAATCGTCTTGCTCGTCGCTGCACATCTCAACGCGCGTGCTGGCATCTGGGCCTGGGTCGGGGCGTTTGCCGAAGCCGCCACCATCGGCGCACTGGCCGACTGGTTTGCAGTGGTGGCGCTGTTTCGTCATCCATTGGGCTTGCCGATACCGCATACCGCCATCATCCCGCGCAAAAAAGCGCGCCTGGCCGATGCCCTGGGCGATTTTCTGCTCAACAACTTCCTCTCCCGCGAGCAGTTGCTGGCGCGGCTGGATGCCTGGAACCCGGCACTGCAACTGGGACGCTTCATGGATACGCCCGAGCGTATCGAAGCTCTGGCGCAGCAGATGCAAACCTGGCTTGCAGAAGCCTTGCAGGCGCTGGACTTGGCCGCCTTCGAACAAGAGCTGAGCCGCCTGTTGCAGCAACAACTACGCCGCTGGGATACCCCCAAAAGTGCTGCGCGGCTGGTGCGCATATTGAGCGAGGGCGGTCATCATCAACGGGTATTGAATGCGGCGCTGCGTGAAGTTTCAGCCTGGCTGGACAAGCCTGCCGTGCGCGCCTTTATCAGTGAAAAACTGGTGGAGATGGCACGGCGCGAATACCCCAAGCTCATCCGTCTTGCCGATGCCTTCAATTACACCGAGGAGCTGGGGGTCAAACTGGCAGAAAAGCTGGCCGTGGCGCTGATGGATGAAATGCAAACGGTGCTGAGCAATCCCGAGCATCCGCTGCGGCAGCACTATGCCGAACAGACCGCACAGCTCTTGCAGCGGCTGGAAGATGACGAGGATTTTCGCGCCCGTGTCGACAACTGGAAAAATGAGTGGCTGCAAAGCCCGGAATTAGGCGATTACAGCCAGCAACTTTGGCAAAGGCTGCGGCAGTGGCTGCATCAGGACCTGGCACGCCAGGATTCGCGCAGCATGCAGTATTTGCGCCAGCAAGCCGCCCGCCTGGGAGCACGACTGCGACAGGATGCGCTCTGGCAAGAAACCGTCAATGCGCAAATCCGCATTGCGGCCGAACATCTGGCCGAACAAATCCGCGAAATAGCCCCGGCCTATATCCGGCAAACCATCAACGCCTGGGATAGCGAAAAAATGAGCCGCGAAATCGAGCTATCCGTTGGCCGCGACCTGCAATACATTCGCCTGAGCGGCACACTGATAGGTGGCCTTGCCGGGCTGACACTGCACGGACTGTTACGCCTTTTATGATTCGCATCCCCTGGCTTGATGAGTTGCCCGGCGAGCGTTTTCCGCCGGTGGAAGCGGCGCTTGCCGAGCCCAATGGCCTGCTCTGTGCCGGTGGTGACTTGTCTACGCAACGCCTGCTCGCCGCCTATCAGCGCGGTATTTTTCCGTGGTTTTCCGAGGGCGAGCCGATTCTTTGGTGGTCACCGGCGCCGCGCATGGTGTTCCTGACCGGGCAGTTTCGTCTGGCCTCGCGCTTTCGTCGCAGCCTGCGAAAAAGCCCCTGGCAGGTGCGCGCCGACAGCGCCTTTGCCGAAGTCATCCAATATTGCGCGACCATTCCGCGCGCCGGGCAGGCAGGCACCTGGATTACCCCGGACATACAAGCCGCCTATCAGCAGCTGCACGCCCTGGAACATGCCCATTCGATAGAAGTGTTTGAAAACCAGACCCTCATTGGCGGGCTGTATGGCGTGATGATTGGCCGGATGTTCTTTGCCGAATCAATGTTTTCGCGCCGCTCCGGCGGCTCCAAGGTCGCACTGGCGGCGCTCGCACGATTCTTGTATCAGCATGATTGCCCGCTGATTGATGCCCAGGTGGAAAACCCGCATTTGCTGAGCCTGGGCGGCGTGCGCATGGCGCGCCCTGCCTTTATGGCGGCGCTGGCCGAATACACCGCCCTGCCCGGCCCCGGCGGCCATTGGCGGGATATTTTCAAACCGTATCCGGCCAGCCTGCTGGCTTGACAAGCAGCCATGAAAAAAGCATGGCATAATTGCGCCCTTTCGCCGCGCCGCGGCTTATTCACTATCCAGTTTTATGGCAAAAGACGACGTCATCGAGTTCGAGGGCACCATCAGCGAAACCCTCCCCAACACCATGTTCCGGGTCAAACTCGAAAACGGCCACGAAATCATCGCCCACATCTCCGGGCGCATGCGCAAAAACTATATCCGTATCCTGACCGGCGACCGGGTCAAGGTGGAAATGACACCGTATGACCTGACCAAAGGCCGGATTACCTACCGTCACCGCTAAGCGCCGGTTTATCCCGGCCATCACCTGCTGCGGCGCTTTTGAAGAAAACACGCCATGCGCTACTACCATAACCCGCGTTGCTCGAAATCCCGGCAGGCACTGGCGCTACTGCGCGAGCGCGGCATCGAGCCGGAACTGGTGGCTTACCTCGACACCCCGCCCGATGCCGATACCCTGCGCGCCCTGCTGGGCAAACTGGGCATGAGTCCCCGCCAATTGCTGCGCAGCGGCGAGGACGCCTACAAGGCACAAGGCCTGGACAACCCCGCACTGGACGATGAAGCCATCATCAATGCGATGCTGGCAGCCCCCATCCTGATTGAGCGCCCGATTTTTGAAAACGGCGACAAAGCCGTCATCGGCCGCCCCCCCGAGCGCGTGCTGGAGATTCTTTAAGCTGCTCGCACACTAATCGGCAAACAAAACCCGCCACATGCGCTGGCGGGTTTTTGTTTGCAAGGGGTTCGTGCTGTTTCAGGCTTTCTTCAAAAACTCGGTGCGCAGCACCAGGCCTTTGACCTTTTCCACATTGCACTCGATAAGGTCTTCGTCATCGGTGAGGCGGATGTTCTTGCACAGGGTGCCGCGCTTGAGCGTCACCGAGGTGCCCTTGACCTTCAGGTCTTTGATAAGGGTCACGCTGTCGCCGTCTTGAAGGCGGGTGCCATTGCTGTCTTTGACGATGATTTCGTCTTCGTCGCTATCGTAATCGCTCATGGTTTCTCCTTGGGTTCAAGTGGCAAATTGGTCGGTGGCGCGCACCAGGGCGTCGATGTTTTCTGCTTCAAACGCCGAGTGGCCGGAAGTCGGGGTGATGGTGAGCTGTGCCTTCGGCCAGGCTTTGTGCAAGTCCCAGGCATTGGCCACCGGGCAAACCACGTCATAGCGGCCATGCACGATGACACCGGGAATATCGGCAATGCGATGGGCATCGCGCAGCAGTTGGTCGTCGCACTCAAAGAAACCCTTGTTTACGAAGTAATGGTTTTCGATGCGGGCAAAGGCCAATGCGAAATGAGCATCGCCATGGCTGCTGGCGTAATCATCCGGCACCTGGAGATAGCTGGTGCCGCCTTCCCAGATGCTCCAGCGGCGCGCCGCTTCCAGCCGGGTGGCCTCGTCATCCGAGGTCAGGCGTTTGTGATAGGCCGCCATCAGGTCGCCGCGTTCGGCTTCCGGGATGTAATCGCGGTAAGGCTCGAACTGGTCGGGGAACAGGCGCGATGCGCCTTCCTGATAGAACCATTCAAGCTCCCAGCGGCGCAGCATGAAGATGCCGCGCAGCACCAGTTCGGTAACGCGCCCGGGATGCTTCTGTGCATAGGCCAGCGCCAGGGTCGAGCCCCAGGAGCCGCCGAACACCTGCCATTTGTCGATGCCCAGATGCGTGCGCAGGCGCTCGATATCGGCCACCAAATCCCAGGTGGTGTTGTCCTGCAAATCGGCATGCGGGGTGCTGCGTCCGGCGCCGCGCTGGTCAAACAGCACGATGCGGTATTTGTCCGGGTTGTGGAAGCGACGCATCGCCGCATTGCAGCCGCCACCAGGGCCGCCATGCAGCATCACTACCGGCTTGCCCTCGGGATTGCCGCATTGCTCCCAATACAAGGTGTGGCGCTCATCCACCTGCAAGCTGCCGGTTTGATAGGGTTCGATGGCGGGGTACAGCGTTCGCATGACACAACTCCGGGCAGAAAAACGCGGATTTTACTGCTTCCCCGCCCATCTCCCAAAACTCACCCGTTCACGCTGTTCCAAATCCTGCGCCGTGGACACCTCACTGAAACCGGCCGCAGCCAGCAAGCTGCGCACGGCCGCGCCCTGCTGCCAGCCGTGCTCCAGCAGCAGCCAGCCACCGGCATTGAGATGCTCCGGTGCCAAGGCCACGATATGGCGCAGGTCATGCAGACCATCCGCCCCTGATGCCAGTGCCGTGCGCGGTTCAAAACGCAAATCGCCCTGCGCCAGATGTGCATCATCCGCTTCGATATACGGCGGGTTGCTGAGAATCAGGTCAAAACGCTCGCCCGCCAGGGGCGCATACCAGTAGCCGTGGCGGAAGTCGACATTGCCGATGGCATGGCTTTGTGCATTGTGGCGGGCAACCTCCAGTGCGGCAGCACTGGCATCGGTGGCGATGATCTGCGCGGCCGGACGCTCGCTGGCCAGCGCCAGCGCAATCGCGCCGCTGCCGGTGCCAAGGTCTGCCGCCTGCAATGCAGCCTCGCTCGGCCAGCGCGCCAGTGCCAGCTCCACCAAAAGCTCGGTTTCCGGGCGCGGAATCAGGGTGGCCGGGGAAACATTCAGGTTCAGCGTCCAGAAACCGCGCTGCCCGGTGATATAGGCCACCGGCTCGCCAGCCATCCGGCGCGCAAGCAGAGCCTCGAAGCTTTCGGCAAGCCGCCTGTCCAGTGCATCGTTATCGTGCGCGAACAGCCAGCCGCGCGACTTGCCCAGTACATGCAGCAACAGATGCTCGGCATCTTCACGGCTAATCTGTGCCGTGGCTTTTAGCAATATTTCGGCAATCTGCATCGGTCATTACCGTTATCTGGGCTGGCGCGCATGATGACTGAAACGCGGAAATCCTGCCGCAAATCCAGTTCATAGACGAAAACTATCAATCAAATAAAAATAATTGATTTGTGAAATTAATAGGCAGCATCTATTCTTTGCCTCACGGGAAGGCCAAGCCTTTCACCTCTTTCACCACCAAGGAGCTTATCCATGTCGCTTATCAATACCGAAGTTCAGCCGTTCAAGGCCAATGCCTTCAAAAATGGCGAATTCATTACCGTGACCGAAGCTGACCTGAAAGGCAAGTGGTCGGTGCTGATTTTCATGCCGGCCGCCTTCACCTTCAACTGCCCGACCGAAATTGAAGATGCCGCCGACAATTACGCCGAATTTGAAAAGGCCGGCGCCCAGGTGTTCATCATCACCACCGACACGCACTTCTCGCACAAGGTGTGGCACGAGACTTCCTCTGCCGTGGGCAAGGCCAAGTTCGCTCTGGTGGGTGACCCAAGCCACGCGCTGTCCAAGGCATTTGATGTGCTGATTCCGGAAGAAGGCCTGGCGCTGCGCGGCACCTTCATCATCAACCCCGAAGGCGTCATCAAGACCATGGAAGTGCACGACAACAGCATCGCCCGTGATGTGGCCGAAACCGTGCGCAAGTTGCAGGCAGCCCAGTACGTCGCCAACCACGATGGCGAAGTCTGCCCGGCCAAGTGGAAGGAAGGCCAGAAGACCCTGAAGCCGTCGCTGGATTTGGTCGGCAAAATCTAATCCCCCGCTTACCAGCCCTCTCCCTCCCCCCTCGGGAGAGGACTGGGGGCAAGGTCGCCGCGGTGGCCTTGCTCCCAGCCCTCTTTCTTCTCCCTGGCAATTGCGCGCCGCACTGGCGCGGCGTGCCGGATTTCGTCCTGACGGGAATTCCCCATGCTCGATACCGAACTCAAAACCCAGCTCGCCACCTATCTCGGCCACCTGCGCGCGCCGCTGACGCTACTTGCCAGCCTGGACGAGAGCGAAGCCAGCCAGCAGATGCGCGCCCTGCTCGATGACATCGTTGAGGCCGGTGACGGGCGCATCAGCCTTGAAGCCGCAAGCCAAGCCAGCAGCCGCCAGCCCAGCTTCCGCATCACCCGCAAGGACGCCGATATCGGCGTGGAGTTTGCCGGCCTGCCGCTGGGTCACGAGTTCACCTCGCTGGTACTGGCCTTGCTGCATGTCGGCCAGCATCCGCCCAAGCTGGACGAGGAAACCATCGCGCAAATCAAGGCGCTGGAAGGCCAATACCACTTTGAAACCTTCTTTTCGCAGTCCTGCCAGAACTGCCCGGACGTGGTGCAGGCGCTGAACACCCTGGCTGCGCTCAACCCGAACATCCGCCATACCGCGATTGACGGCGCGTTCTTCCCCGAAGAAGTCGAGCGCCGACAAATCATGACCGTGCCGCAGGTGTTCCTGAACGGCCAGCCGTTTGCACAGGGCCGGATGGGCATTGCCGAATTCATCGCCAAGCTCGACAGCGGCGCGGAAGAACGCGCAGCGCGCGCCATCAGCGAAAAAGCCCCGTTCGATGTACTGGTCATCGGCGGCGGCCCGGCCGGTGCGGCAGCTGCCATCTATTCCGCCCGCAAGGGCATCCGCACCGGCGTGCTGGCCGAGCGTTTCGGCGGCCAGGTGCTGGATACCCTGGCGATTGAAAATTTCATCTCGGTGCGCGAAACCGAAGGCCCCAAGCTCGCCGCCGCACTGGAAGCCCATGTGGCCGACTACGATGTCGATGTGATGAACCTGCAACGGGCCGAAAAGCTCGAACAGGTCGAAGGCGGCTGGAAAGTCACCACCGCCAGCGGCGCCACCCTCAGCGGCAAATCCATCATCCTCGCCACCGGCGCACGCTGGCGGCGCATGGAAGTGCCGGGTGAAGAACAATTCATGGCCAAGGGCGTGGCGTTCTGTCCGCACTGCGATGGCCCGCTGTTCAAGGGCAAGCGCGTGGCCGTGATTGGCGGCGGCAACTCCGGCGTAGAGGCCGCGATTGACCTGGCCGGTGTCGTGGCACACGTCACCCTGCTGGAATTTGGCGAACAACTGCGCGCCGACCAGGTACTGCAAGCCAAACTGCGCAGCCTGCCGAACGTCACCATCATCACCCAGGCGCTGACCACCGAAGTGCTCGGCACCGACAAAGTGCACGGCTTGAGCTATCAAGACCGCAGCAGCGGCGCAAAGCACAGGCTCGAACTGGAAGGCATCTTTGTACAGATTGGCCTGCTGCCCAATAGCGAATGGCTCAAAGACAGCGGCATGGCGCTTAGCCCGCGCGGCGAAATCATCATCGACGAGCGCGGCGCTACCAACCTGCCCGGTGTGTTTGCTGCCGGTGACTGCACCACCGTGCCCTACAAGCAAATCATCATCGCCATGGGCGCTGGCGCTACCGCCTCGCTTTCGGCCTTTGACCACCTGATTCGAGAATCAGCCCCCAATCCTTGACCCTCCCCCCACCGCCCGCCTGACCCCAGCCAAATCGCCAAGGTCAGGCGGCGCGGTTTTTCCCATGAACCTGCGCGACCTCAAATACCTTATTGCCCTGGCCGACCACCGCCATTTTGGCCGGGCCGCCGAAGCCAGTTTTGTCAGCCAGCCTACGCTTTCCACACAAATCAAAAAGCTGGAAGAAGAACTGGGCGTGCAATTATTCGAGCGCGCCCCGCGCAAGGTGATGCTGACCCCGGTTGGGCAGGAAATCATCCAGCGCGCTCGCGGCATCGTTGCCGAAGTCGAATCCATGCGCGAGCTGGCGCGCCGCAGCCAGGATCCGGAATCGGGCAGCCTGCGCCTGGGCGCCTTCCCCACCCTCGCGCCCTATTTTCTGCCGCATGCCGTACCCGCCCTGCAAGCCGCCCTGCCCCGGCTTGAGCTTTTATTGGTGGAAGAAAAAAGCGATGTCCTGCTGGCGCAACTGCGCGAAGGCCGCATCGACGCCACCTTGATTGCCCTGCCGGTACACGATGAGCAACTGCATATAGCGCCGCTGTTTGACGAGCCGTTCTGGCTTGCCACCTATCACAACGGCCCCTTGTCTGCACAAACCCGGGTCAGCCTGGACGAGTTGGCGCGGCACGACCTGCTATTGCTCGAAGACGGCCACTGCCTGCGCGAGCAGGCGCTGGATGTCTGCCGCCTCTCCGGCGCCAGGGAAAGACCGGGCTTTCGCGCTACCAGCCTGGAAACCCTGCGGCAAATGGTCGCCGCAGGCGCAGGCATCACCCTGCTACCCGCCCTGGCGGTGCGCCCGCCCGTCTCCCAGCCCGAACAACTCAAGCTGCTGCCCTTCCAGGGACAAGCCCCCACCCGCAGCATCGCCCTCATCTGGCGCCGCAGCAGCGCACTCACCCCCCTGCTGAACCAGGTCGCCAGTACCTTGCGCGCACTTGCAACAGGACTTTTGGCCTGAACGCCCAAAGCCAGCAATAACGCCCTCAGACATCAAACAAACAGGCTCTCTTCTCAGATAGCCGTCAACGATATATATTTGCTCCAGAAGTATTGCCGGAGCTAGCAGTGCGGCAATGCTCATCCATCTATTAGTGAGCCGGTAACAGCATCACCTTGCCCGGCTTCTTTGAATTTGCACAAGGTTTATCAATGAGCATTCTTGTAACGGGTGGCGCTGGATACATCGGCTCTCATACCTGCATTGAGCTTTTAATGGCAGGACATGAAGTTGTTGTTTTCGACAATTTTTGCAATAGCCATCAGGAAGCAGTCAGCAGAGTTGAAAAAATCACGAAAAAAAAACTTTTCCTGGAGAAAGGCGACATAAGAAATCAGGATGAACTTGAGAGAGCACTAAAAAAGTACAACTGCCAAGCAGTCATTCACTTTGCCGGGCTAAAAGCCGTTGGCGAGTCTTCCGAAAAGCCCCTGGCCTATTACGACAATAACTTCATCGGCACACACAGACTGCTCATGGCCATGCAGAACTGTGCCGTGAAGAACCTTGTTTTCAGTTCATCCGCAACTGTTTACGGAGAGCCTCAAAGGCTCCCCCTGGATGAGACCCACCCTCTGTCAGCCACTAACCCATATGGACGCAGCAAGCTGTTCATTGAGGAGATGCTCCGGGATTTTTGGAGCGCGAATACAGATTGGAAAATAACAATACTGCGCTACTTCAACCCTGTCGGCGCCCACGAAAGCGGCCTGATTGGTGAAGACCCGCTTGGCATTCCTAACAACCTGATGCCTTATGTTGCCCAAGTTGCCGTAGGGCGCAGAGAACTCCTGAACGTTTGGGGCGGAGACTACCCAACAGCAGACGGCACTGGAGTTCGAGATTATATTCACGTCGTGGACCTTGCCAAAGGACACCTGAAAGCCCTGGAAGCAATCAATTCCCCACAATGCCTAGCAATAAACCTTGGCACAGGTAAAGGCTATAGTGTACTGGAAGTGGTAAAAGCCTTTGAAGCCGCAAGCAATAAAAAAATACCCTATACCATTGCACCTCGCCGAAGTGGTGATGTGGCCGAATGTTATGCAGCCCCAAGTTTTGCAGAAAAAATCTTGGGCTGGAAAGCAGAGCGAGATCTCAAAACCATGTGTGAAGATCATTGGCACTGGCAACATTCAAACCCTAAGGGATTTTGAGCACCTTTAATACCCCGCTCATTACCAAGTCAAAGCGCTGTCCTCTTTTGCAAGCTGGGACATCCTATGTTGCATTCTGCAATGCTCGTACAAGAGGTTGTTTTTTATTTGCATGGCTCTTATAACGAAGGGCATTGGAGTGACTGAATAATTTTGGTAATTCCCAGGTGTTTGATCCCAGACTTTGATGGTTCAATCTTATCCCCCGAATGGAAGGAAGCGCTATGGATCAGGTACTCCATGCACGCGCGACGACGACAGAGGCAACCCGCCTGGCAATACAAGAGAGTCAAGAGAGCTTGAAAGCGCTCGCCAAGCGCTATGGCATCAATCCCAAGACGGTGGCCAAGTGGAAGAAACGCACTTCGGTGGCCGACCTGCCCACCGGGCCCAGGCAACCGCGCTCGACCGTGCTATCCATCGAGGAAGAGGCCGCCATCGTCGCCTTTCGCAAGCACACCTTGCTGCCGCTGGATGACTGTCTGTATGCCTTGCAGCCCACTATCCCGCATCTGACCCGCTCTTCCCTGCATCGCTGCCTGAAGCGCCATGGCACTCCCGGCTGCCTGAGCCGGAGACTGACAAGCCCGTCCCAAAACACTTCAAGCGTTATCCCATCGGCTATTTCCATGTCGATATCGCCGAGGTGCATACCGCCGAGGGCAAGCTGTACCTCTTTGTGGCCATTGATAGAACGTCCAAGTTTGCCTTTGCCGAACTGCATGGCCGCGCCACCAAGATGGTAGCCGCGCAGTTTCTGCGCAAGCTGATGGATACCGTGCCCTACCACATTCATACGGTACTGACTGACAACGGCCTCCAGTTCACCCATCGCAACCGTGACCGCTACAGCTTTGCGCACATCTTCACCCGGGTGTGCCAAGAACATGGCGTCGAACATCGCCTGACCCAGGTCAAGCATCCCTGGACGAATGGGCAGGTCGAGCGCATGAACCGAACCATCAAGGAGGCCACCGTCAAGCGCTTTCATTACGACGACCACGCACAGCTACAGCAGCACCTGGCCAGCTTTATTGACGCCTACAACTTCGCGCGCAGGCTCAAGACGCTAAAGGGACTGACACCCTACGAATTCGTCTGCAAACAGTGGGATTCCCAGCCTGAATTGTTCAAAACCAATCCGGGCCAGTTAATGGCGGGACTTTACATCTAAGGCTTCATCTCGGTACCCGCAAGTGCACGCCATGTGCAGGGGCAAGACGCATGCCGCGGCCAAGACTGGCTGTCTTGACAAGAGTGTGCAACAAAGCACCTGTGCACGGCGTGCACTTGCCCAATGGGTTGCACCGCAAAGGCGGCATCTGCCGTGTTGCAAATGCCCGCTGGGCAGCCAGCCCGTCTACGCTTTGTGCCTTGCATCTGCCGCCTTTGCAAAGAAAGCAACGGGCGCCAAGAAGAAACCTTGAACAGGCTCTTATTGCGGGCGACGCTCGTCCTCTTCTTTTTCGCGCTCATCGCCGCTGCGGTTGGCGCGGCGCTCGGCACGACGCTTTTCAGCCGCTTCGGCTTCAGCGCGCTTTTGCTCTTCGCTCTTTTGTTCCTGGTTCTGCTTGTCGTCTTGTTTTTGCGGCGTCTGCTGCGCCAGTGCATGACCTGCCAGCAGGCTGAAAACCGCACCAAGACCCAGAACAATCAAAGTTTTGCGTTTCATGGATTTCTCCCGTTTGTCCAAGCGCCCCCACCCTAGCTGGCCGATGCTGAACCCCGGCAAAGGGAAAAATATCGCCCGGGTGCTGCATCGCGGCGCACACTCCCCTATCCTTGGGCGCTTTCCGCCGCACACAGCCTGCCGATGAATACCCGCTACAACGCCGCCGATATCGAAGTGCTTTCCGGTCTTGACCCGGTCAAGCGCCGTCCCGGCATGTACACCGATACCAGCCGTCCCAACCACTTGGCGCAGGAGGTCATCGACAATGCCGTGGACGAGGCGCTGGCCGGGCACGCCAAGCGCATCGAGGTGCGCCTGTATGCCGATGGCAGTTGCGAGGTGGCTGATGATGGCCGCGGCATGCCGGTGGATATTCATCCTGAAGAAGGCATTCCCGGGGTCGAGCTCATCCTCACCCGGCTGCACGCAGGCGGCAAATTCAGCAATCGCAACTATGCCTTTTCCGGCGGCCTGCACGGGGTGGGCGTATCGGTAGTGAATGCGCTCTCCACCCGGGTGGACGTGTATATCAAGCGTGAAGGCAACGAATATCACATGGCCTTTGCCGATGGCCTGCGCACCTCGGAGCTGACCATTACCGGCACGGTCGGCAAGAAAAACACCGGCACCCGGGTGCGTTTCTGGCCGGATGCGCAGTATTTCGATAGCCCGCGCTTCAATCTGCGCGCCTTGAAGCATCTGCTGCGCGCCAAGGCGGTGCTCTGCCCCGGGCTTGCCGTCAGCCTGTTTGACGAGGCCAGTGGCGAGTCTTGCGAATGGTTCTACGAGGACGGCCTGCGCGATTACCTGAAGGGAGCATTGCTCAATGCCGAGCCACTGCCGCCTGAATTATTTGTCGGGCAGATGAAGAAAGACACCGAAGTGGTGGACTGGGCAGTGGCCTGGCTGGCCGAAGGCGAGCTGGTACAGGAGAGCTATGTCAACCTGATTCCCACTGCCCAGCACGGCACCCATGTCAACGGCCTGCGCTCGGGGCTGACCAATGCGCTGCGCGAGTTCTGTGACTTCCGCAACCTGCTGCCTCGTGGCGTCAAACTGGCACCGGAAGATGTCTGGGACAGGGTCGCTTTTGTGTTGTCGCTGAAAATGCAGGAGCCGCAGTTTTCCGGGCAGACCAAGGAGCGGCTGTCCTCGCGGCAGGCTGCCGGTTTCATTGAGGGCGCCGCTCACGATGCGTTCTCGCTATGGCTGAATTCCCAGCCGGAAATGGGCGAAAAAATCGCCCAGCTGGCCATTGAGCGCGCCAGTGCCCGTCTCAAGACCGAAAAACAGGTGGTGCGCAAGAAGGTCACTCAGGGCCCCGCCCTGCCCGGCAAACTCGCTGACTGCATCAGCCAGGACTTGTCCCGTACCGAGCTGTTTCTGGTCGAAGGCGACTCGGCAGGCGGCAGTGCACGACAAGCGCGCGACAAGGACTTCCAGGCCATACTGCCCTTGCGCGGCAAAATCCTGAACACCTGGGAAGTCGGCAGCGGTCAGGTGCTGGCCTCCAGCGAAGTGCATGACCTGGCCGTCGCCATCGGTTGCGATCCTGGCAAGGATGATATTTCCGGCCTGCGCTACGGCAAGGTGGTGATTCTGGCCGATGCCGACTCCGACGGCCTGCATATCGCTACCCTGCTCTCGGCGCTGTTTTTGAAGCATTTTCCTGCCCTGGTGAAGGCCGGGCATATTTTTGTCGCCATGCCGCCGCTGTTCCGCGTGGACGTAGGCAAGCAGGTGTTCTATGCGCTGGACGAAGAAGAAAAACGCCTGCTGCTGGAGCGTGTGGAGCGCGAAAAAATGAAAGGCCAGGTCAATGTCACCCGCTTCAAGGGGCTGGGCGAAATGAACCCGCAACAACTGCGCGAGTCCACCATCCACCCCGATACCCGTCGCCTGGTGCAACTGACTGTGGACGATGGCGAGCAAACCATTGCCCTGATGGACATGCTGCTGGGCAAAAAACGCGCCGCCGACCGCAAAGTATGGCTGGAAGAAAAAGGCGATCTGGCAACGCTTGAGGTTTGAGCCGCCCCCAATACCCAGGGCAGCAGGCAATGACTTCACGCACTTTCAAAGTGCGCTTGCCTGCTGCTTTTTCTTCAGACGACGTGCGCGCAAATAAAACAGCAATTTGTACAGAACGATGCTGGGCACAAAGGCATAAAAGAACGACAGTGCCCGCGCCATGTTGGCACCACGACGCTGCCATAGCGGGATGATGCGCTCGGGATGGGTCGATGCCACCTGATAGGCACTTTCAAACGGGTCGCCCATGCTGTCATTCCAGACTTGCAGATGAAATGTAGCCGGTGCAATTTCCTCCAGTTGCAGCCAATAAGGCCTATCTGCCTCGTGATAATCCACGGCCTCGGTACATAACCGCTTTGGCATCTCGGCCTTCTTGCGCTCGGCCAGAAACATGGGCATTGGCCGCGCGCCATCCCATACGCATACCGGAAACATTGAACCGGGCATACTTTTCTTCGGCATCAGCACATAAACATGAAGTAGCCAGGCAGATATCCACCACAACAAAAATCCCAGCGCCAAGCGCATCAAAAACACTGCAAAAACAGTCCTCTGCCGAGCCAGAGCCGGCTCAATTCGAGGCTGCGCTTCATTGTCATTTTGATTCACCCAAGTCCCCCATCTTTAACCAACTACTGGAATGCCCAAGCATACCGCCTGGTAAGCCAGACACGCCTGTAATGCTACTGCCAGAAATAAATTGACCTTGGGCAATCTGTCTCTCACATGGGCTTGTTAGGCTTGCTGTGTCCACCCAAGGAGATTCACCATGCCGCAAATGATGAAAGCCGCTGTTTTCGTGGAGCCTGGCCGCATCGAAGTGGTCGACAAGCCCATTCCCGATATTGGCCCCAATGATGCGCTGATTCGCATCACCACGACCACTATCTGCGGCACCGATGTGCATATTCTCAAAGGCGAATACCCGGTTGCCAAAGGCTTGACCGTGGGGCATGAGCCGGTCGGTGTGATTGAAAAGCTCGGCAGCGCCGTCAGGGGCTATCGTGAAGGGCAGCGCGTGATTGCCGGCGCCATCTGCCCGAACTTCAACAGTTATGCCGCGCAGGATGGCGCGCCCTCGCAGGATGGCAGCTATCTTGATGCCGATGGCCGCTGCACTTGTCATGGTTACAAGGCCACTGCCGGCTGGCGCTTTGGCAACATGATTGACGGCACCCAGGCCGAATATCTCCTGGTGCCCGACGCCCAGGCGAATCTGGCGCCGATTCCTGACGGCTTGACGGACGAGCAAGTGCTGATGTGCCCGGACATCATGTCCACCGGCTTCAAGGGCGCTGAAAACGCCAATATCAAAATCGGCGATACCGTCGTGGTCATTGCCCAGGGGCCGATTGGCCTGTGCGCCACCGCTGGGGCACGGCTGTTGGGGGCGACCACCATCATTGCCGTCGATGGCAATGACCACCGTCTTGAAATCGCCCAAAAGATGGGCGCGGATGTGACGCTCAACTTCAAAAACTGCGATGTGGTGGATGAGGTGATGAAGCTCACCGGTGGCAAAGGTGCCGACAGCGCCATCGAGGCGCTGGGCACTCAGGCCACGTTTTCTACCGCACTCAAAATGCTGCGCCCGGGCGGAACGCTCTCCAGCCTTGGCGTGTATTCCGAAGACCTCAGCATCCCGATGGCGCATTTTGCCGCCGGGCTTGGCGACCATACCATCCGCACGGCGCTATGCCCCGGCGGCAAGGAGCGCATGCGCCGCTTGATGAATGTCATCGAGGCCAATCGTCTTGACCTGGGGGTGATGGTCACCCATCAATACGCCCTGGAAAATATCGTTGAGGCCTATGACTTGTTTGCCAACCAGCGCAATGGCGTGTTGAAAATCGCCATCAAGCCCTGAGGCGTTAAACCCTCAACCCCGCCTCTGGCTGGAGACGGGGTTGAGAGCAGTTTCAGTCTCGAGCCAAGGCTGCGACAAGCATTTTTTCAAGCAATGGCTGCAAGGCGGCAGCTTTGTCCGCATCCCAGGCAAAGCTGGCTTCGTCCATATAGCAGCGCTGGCTGATTTCCAGTTGCACCGCCTCGATGCCGGTTTGTGGCTGTCCATAATGACGGGTGATATGGCCGCCCTTGAAGCGGCCATTGGCGACCCAGTCGTAGCCGGTTTGTGCGGCCAGTACCGCCTCGATGCGTGCTTGTGTGGCGGCATGACAGCTTTGCCCGCTGGCAGTGCCCAGATTCAAATCCGGCAAGCGGCCATCGAACAGGAAGGGCAGCTCGCTCTTGATGGAGTGACCCTCCCATAGCAGCGCGCGGCCATGCTCGGCCTGGATACGGGCAAGCTCGGCCTGCAATGCCTGATGGTACGGGCGCCAGTAAGTATCCACGCGCTGCCGCACCTCAGCCTCGTCCGGTGCCTGCCCCGGCAAATACAGCGGCTCGCCGTTGAAGCCCACCATGGGGCACAGGCCGGTGGTGTTTTGCCCCGGATACAGCGAGACATCATCCTCGCCGCGGTTGAGGTCAATCACATAGCGCGAGTAGCGCGGTACGATGATGGATGCCCCCATTTCCTGCGCAAAATCATAGAGCCGGGCGATATGCCAGTCGGTATCCGGCACCCGCTGCGCCCAGGGCTGCAGGCGTGCGGCAATCTCTTGCGGCAAATCCGTGCCATGATGCGGCACGCTGATGAGCAGTGGCAGATGCCCCTGATGAAGCTCAAAAACAGCAGGGTTATTCATAACCTCCTCTGATGGAAACCGAAAAACGTACAGATGCGAGTGCAGTTGTTTTTCATTGCACCAGGACAACTTCTTCAGCACTGGTGGGATGAATGGGCAGTGTCGCTCGCAAATCGCCAAGGTGCATCCCCATCTGCATGGCGACGGCAAAGCCCTGCAGGATTTCATCGCTGCCCTCGCCTATCAGATGAATCCCCAGCACGCGCTCATCCAAGCGGCGATAGACCACTTTGAACAGGCTTTTCTCCGGCTTGTCGGCCAGAGCTCCCAGCATCGGCCGAAATTCGCTGCGCACCACGGCCACGTCCTCACCATGCGCCTTGCGGGCATCAGCTTCGGAAAGACCGACCGTTGCCAGCGGTGGGTGTGAAAACACCACAGTGGGGATGGCGGCGAAGTTCACCCGGGCGTCTTGCTCCCCGGCAAACAGACGATCCATCAGCCGTCGTGATGCAGCTACTGCGTGTGGTGTGAGCGCTGGTTGCGGCGTGACATCGCCCACTGCATACACGCCGGAAGCAGACGTGTTTTGCCAGGCATCGACTTCGATTTGGCCGCGACTATTGCAATTCACGCCTGCCGCTTCAAGACCGATATCGGCACTATTGGGCAAACGCCCGGTGGCAAACAATACCTTGTCAAAACTTGCCTGCCTGCCCGATCCGGTTTCCACCGCCAGCTTGGCCTCTTGCTCGTGCAAGGCGAGCACATCGGCATTGAAATGCAGCTTGATGCCATGCGCCGTCATGGCATTGGTGAGCGCCTGAGTGATTTCTGTATCGAAATGACCCAGCAATCGCCCTTGGCGCACGAAAATTTCCACTTCGCTGCCCAAGGCCTGCAATACGCCTGCCAGCTCCACGCTGATATAGCCGCCGCCCACAATCGCCACACGCGCTGGCGCCTCACGCCAGACAAAGAAATCATCGGAGACGCCGCCAAGCTCAGCGCCGGGGATTTGCGGGCGCAGCGGGCGGCTGCCGGTGGCAATCAGAATATGCCGGGCGTGCAGGCGCTTGTCTGCCGCCAGAACCTCACCGGCATTGGCCGTGAGTGTGCCAAAGGCGGGGATCACACTTACGCCAAGCTCGTGCAGACGGCTGCCGTAACTGGCGTGGATGCGTTCGATATACGTACTGCGTGCAGCCAGTAGGGGTGACCAGTCGTGTGCCACCTGCTCGGACAAATCAAAGCCCAGCTGCCGCGCCATGGGCAGTTTCTCGGCCAGGTCTGCGGCCAGCCACATCGCTTTTTTCGGTACACAGCCGACATTCACGCAAGTGCCGCCCAAGAAATTGGGCTCCAGCATCGCCACGCGCGCACCATGACGCGCCGCACGGATGGCTGCGGCCAAACCACCGGAGCCACCCCCCAGAACAATCAAATCAAAATCAGTGTTATTCATGCCAATAGTGTTGCAGAAATATCCGGCATTCGCCGCCTGTTATCCGACCCATGGGCAAACACTTTCAGGCCACAAATTGCTCAGCCAGGATGCGTTCTTCCAGATTGTGCTCGGGGTCGAACAAAACGGTCACGGTATGCGTGTGTGATTGGCGGATAATCACCTCCACCACATCGCGTACTTCATGGGAATCGGCGGTGGCGCTGACCGGGCGTTTGTAGGGGTCGAGCACGCGAAAGCGCAACTCGGTATCGGCCTTCAATACCGCACCACGCCAGCGCCGCGGACGGAATGGCGCAATCGGGGTCAAGGCAATCACCTGCGCACCCAATGGCAGAATCGGGCCGCCTGCCGAGAAGTTGTAGGCAGTACTGCCTGCGCTGGTCGCCACCATCACGCCATCGCAAATCAGCTCATCAAGACGCTCTTCGCCATTGAGATCAATGGCGATATGCGCCGCCTGCCGGGTTTGGCGCAGCAGTGAAACTTCGTTATAGGCCAGCGACTGGATGCGCGCACCTGACTCGGTTTGTGCCTGCATCTGCAACGGGCGCAAAATCGAAGGCTCGGCCTGGGCAATACGCTCTGGCAGCGATTCAATGCGCTGCTGATTCATCAAAAAACCCAAGGTGCCCAGCTTCATGCCGTACACGGGTTTGCCCAGCTCACCATGGCGATGCAGAGTCTGCAACATGAAGCCGTCGCCGCCCAAGGCGACCAGTACATCGGCTTCCTCGGGGCTTGACTGGCCGTGGATGGCCGTCAATTCAGCCAGCGCTTGGGTGGCATGTTCACTGGGGCTTGCCAGAAAGGCCAGACGCGGATTTTTCATGGCGCGAGGATAACGCGAAGCCAGCCATTCTTGCCATGCGCCTTGCAAAACAAAACGGAGCCCAAGGGCTCCGTTTTGCAGGTTGCAGGCAGCTCAGCAATCAGCTGCGGTCAGCCAGTTGCGCCAGGCGCTGTACGGCGACCGAAACGGTCGGGTAGTCCAGCGTCTTTTGCGCGGCCAGTTCGCTCAGCATGGCCAGGGTGAAGCGCAGTGCGGCATCATCGCGCGCCAGCCAGGCATTGACCTTGGCATCGGCATCCTTGCCGGGCATGGCCAGCACTTGTGCGGTGAGCTTGCGCATCTGCGCCGAGAGCTCATCGCTCAACACGCCACGCGCCACGGCATGCCAGCGGCCATCCACCTTGAGGGCAGCGATTTGCTCGCCGAGCCACAGGATGTTCAGGGCATCGGACAGGCGGAAATACACCTTGGCCACATCCACGGCCTGCAGCTTGCGCTCACCGGCCAGCTCAATGATGTTCGGGCTGGCGTCGAGGTACGGCAATGCGGCGATTTGGTCAGCCAGTGCCGTCGGCAGCCCCTTGGCGCGCCATTCCTTGCGCGAGGCTTCATATGCGGGACGCTGCGAGGGCGGCAGGATACCTGCGCCTGCGCGAATGTCACTGAAGCCCTGGTGATAGCGTTTGACTGCAGTGTCGATGGCCGGAATCGCGCCGGGGCGCGAGAGCAGCCAGCGGGTGAAGCTGCGCTGCGAGTTCCAGATGACCTGCAGGGCATCAATCTGCACTTCATCGCTGACCTTGCCATCAAGCGCGTCAATCTGCGCCCACAAGTCGCGGGCATCCAGGGTTTCGCGGGTGATGGTATAGGCGCGGGCGATTTCGCCGATGCTGCGGCCACTGTCTTCCTGCATGCGCATCAGGAAGGTCGCGCCCATGCGGTTGATGGTGGAGTTGGTCACCGCGGTGGCGATGATTTCACGCTTCAGGCGATGATCCTGCATGGCCTTGGCGTATTTCTTTTGCAAGGGTTCCGGGAAGTAGCGTTCCAGCTCCTTGGACAGATACGGATCCTCCGGCACGTCGCTTGCCAGAAGCTCCGGATAGGCCACCAGCTTGGCGTAAGAGAGCAGCACGCACAGCTCCGGCCGAGTCAGGCCCTGGCCACGCGCCTTGCGTTCGGCCATTTCCGCATCGCTTGGCAGGTCTTCAATCTTGCGGTCAAGCTGGCCGGCCGCTTCCAGGGTGCGGATGAAGTGCAGTTTGGAGCCAAGACGCTTCTGGCTCATGCGCTGCATCAGCGACAGGGTCTGGTTCTGGCGATAGTTGTCGTGCAGCACCAGTGCCGCCACTTCATCGGTCATCGAGGCCAGCAGCTTGTTGCGATCGGCCAGCTTCAGGCTGCCCTTCTGCACTTCGCCGTTCAGGAGAATCTTGATGTTGACCTCGTGGTCGGAGGTATCCACACCGGCGGAGTTGTCGATGAAGTCGGTATTGATGAGCACGCCGTTCTGCGCCGCTTCAATGCGTCCCTTCTGGGTGAAGCCGAGGTTGCCGCCCTCGCCGACAATCTTGCAGCGCAGGTCGGCGCCATTGACGCGCAGCGCGTTGTTGGCGCGGTCGCCGACATCGGCATGGGTTTCACTGCTACCCTTGACATAAGTGCCGATACCGCCGTTCCAGAGCAGGTCCACCGGCGCCTTGAGCGCGGCGGAAATCAGCTCGGTCGGGCTGAGGCTGTCCACCGAGGCGTCGATGCCGAGCGCCTGCTTCACTTCAGGCGTCAGCTTGATGGATTTCTCGGCACGCGAGAACACGCCGCCGCCCTTGCTGATGAGCTTGGCGTCATAGTCCGCCCACGAGGAGCGCGGCACCTTGAACAGGCGCTGGCGTTCCTTGAAGGAGGTCGCCGCATCCGGGTTCGGGTCAAGGAACACATGGCGATGGTCGAAGGCGCAGACCAGGCGGATATGTTTGGAGAGCAGCATGCCGTTGCCGAACACGTCGCCGGACATGTCACCGATGCCCACACAGGTGAAGTCCTCCTTCTGGCTGTTGCGGCCCAGGGCGCGGAAGTGGCGCTTGACCGATTCCCAGGCGCCACGGGCGGTGATGCCCATGCCCTTGTGGTCATAGCCGACCGAGCCGCCGGAGGCGAAGGCATCGCCCAGCCAGAAGCCGTGCGCTTCGGAAATGGCATTGGCCCTGTCGGAGAAGGTCGCGGTGCCCTTGTCAGCCGCCACCACCAGATAAGGATCATCACCATCGTGGCGTACCACATTGGCAGGCGGCAATACCTTGCCCTCACGCGAGAGATTGTCGGTAATGTCCAAGAGGCCATTGATGAAACGCTGGTAGCAGGCCACGCC
This sequence comes from Lysobacteraceae bacterium NML95-0200, assembly GCA_002798255.1. Lineage (GTDB taxonomy): Bacteria > Pseudomonadota > Gammaproteobacteria > Xanthomonadales > Xanthomonadaceae > Solilutibacter. The sequence goes on along the minus strand of NWQQ01000012.1, from coordinate 31,032 downwards.
TTCATTGAACCAGGCATCGCGGTCAACCGCCGGGTCAGGCAGCTGCTTGGCAAAGAAGCCGCCCTTGCTGCCCACCGGCACAATCACCGTGTTCTTCACCATCTGCGCCTTGACAAGACCCAGCACCTCGGTGCGGAAGTCTTCACGGCGATCCGACCAGCGCAGGCCGCCGCGCGCCACCGGGCCATAGCGCAGGTGGGTGCCTTCCACGCGCGGGCCGCAGACCCAGATTTCGCGGTACGGGCGCGGCTTGGGCAGGTCGGGCACCTGGGCGCAGTCGAGCTTGAAGCTCAGATAGTCGGCCGGGCCGCCGTCCTTGCGCAGGCCGCCTGCATATTCGATGTAGTAATTGGTGCGCAAGGTGGCATCAATCACGCCGATGAAGCTGCGCAGGATGCGGTCTTCATCCAGGCTCTTGACCTCTTCCAGCTGCCTGGCAAGCGCCGCCTGGCTGGCCGCCATGCGCTTGTCGCGGCCGGACTTGATTGCAGGGTCGAAGCGGGCGGCGAAATGTTCGGCAATCTGCCGGGCAATCGCCGGATAGCGCGAGAGCGTGGCTTCCACATAGCTCTGCGAGAACGGCACGCCGATTTGCAGCAGGTATTTGCAATAGGCGCGCAGCATCGAAACCTGTTTCCAGCCAAGGCCGGCGGCCAGAATCAGCTTGTTGAAGCCGTCGCTCTCCAGCTCGCCGCGCCAGACGCGGCCAAAGGCTTCGACAAAAAGGTCGGCATGGGCAGCCGGGTCGGCGCCTTCGGGCACGGTGACTTCAAAGTCCTGCACATAGGCGGTTTCGCCCTCACCTGCCACCTTGTGCGGGTATTCGGCGACGATGCGCAGCCCCATGTTTTCTAGCATCGGGATGACATCGGACAACGGCAGGCTGTAGTCGCGATGGTAGAGCTTGACCTCGACCGCGCCCTTGGCATGGCTGGCCTCCTGGTCGGCGCGCAGGCTGATGCGCAGGTCATCGGCGCCGGTCAGCGCGGCCAGTTGCACCACGTCGGCAGCAGCCGAGGCGACGCTGGCCTGTTCAATATAGGAGGTGCTGAGCGCGCGTCCATAACGCCTGGCCAGCGCCAGACCTTCGCTTTCGCCATGCTCGGCAATCAGCAAATCGGTCAAATCATCATGCCAGTTGCGCACGATGCCGGTCAGACCCGCTTCAAGCGCGGCAATATCCACTTCACCGACTTCGGCATCGGCACGCGGACGCACATTCATATGCAGCTGTACCAGCGGCGAGTCGCCCATCAGCACATTGCTGTCAATATGGTCGGCTTGCAGATGGGTTTTCAGCAGTTCCTCGATACGCTTGCGCATCGCGGTGTTGAAACGCTCGCGCGGCACAAAGGCCAGCACCGAGTAATAACGGCCATAGCGGTTGCGGCGCACGAACAGCTTGCTGTCCACGCGCTCTTGCAGGCCGAGAATGCCGCCGGAGAGCGACTGCAATTCTTCACGGCTGGACTGGAACAGTTCGTCGCGCGGCAGGGTTTGCAGGATATGGCGCAGCGCCTTGGCGCTGTGGCCGGATTCGGGCAGCCCCGAGGCTTTCATCACGTCTTCGCAGCGGCTGCGCACCACCGGGATATCCCAGGCATTGCAGTTGTAGGCGCTGGAGGTGAACAGGCCGATAAAGCGTTTTTCGCCCACCGCCTTGCCCTTGGCATCGAAGCTCACCACGCCGATGTAATCCATATAGCCACTGCGGTGCACGGTGGCACGGGCATTGGTCTTGGTCAGCACCAGCGGCTCACGCACGCCATCGGCCTGCAACTGGTGCGCATCCAGCGACTTCATCGGCCGCGACTGGCCGGCATCGGCGCGCAACAGACCAAGGCCACTGCCCTTGACCGGCACCAGCATGTCGTCCTTGCCCTGCTTTTCCACTTTGTATTCGCGGTAGCCCAGGAAGGTGAAGTGGTCATCGGCCACCCATTCCAGAAACTCGCGGGTTTCGTCCAGGGCGCTGGCTTCGATGCTCTTGGGATGCGACTTCAGCGCCTCGGCAGAGGCCAGCATTTGCTCGCGGATTTTTTCCCAGTCCGCCACGCTCACGCGCACATCCTCCAGCACGCGCTTGATGGTGGTCTCCAGCTTGCGCGCATCGGCGGCGGCCAGACGGTCGATTTCCACATGAATCAGCGATTCGGCCTCGCCCTTGCCGGTGGCCTTGAGCTTGCCGCTGCCATCACGCCCGACCTTCACTACCGGGTGCAGCAGGGCGTGGATGCCGATACCGGCATCGGTCAGCGCATTGGTAACCGAATCCACCAGGAACGGCATATCGTCATTGACAATTTGCAGCACACTGCGCGCGCTGTCCCAGCCGTGCTTCTTGCTCTCCGGGTTGAACACCCGCAGCAGCGCCTTGCCCGATTTGCGGACTTTGGCGAACTCCAGCAGGTCGGCCGCCAATGCCGCCCAGGTTGCGGCCGGATGCGCCGCCAGCTCGCCGGGGGTCATGCGTGCATACAGTGCGCTGGCAAAGCGCGCCGCATCCTCCTTTTTGGTCAGCAGGCTTTGCACCTCTTTGAGCGAAACAGCAGAGACACGCGAGTTGGAAACCGCGCGCGAAGTGGCTTTTTTGGCAGTCATCTCATCTACCTGTGCAGGAGAATCAAGGTTGGGAATGGTCAACGAAGACCGGTTTCGTTACGAGCGATCACCAGCCGCTGGATTTCACTGGTGCCCTCGTAGATTTCGGTGATTTTCGCGTCACGGAAGTAACGCTCCAGCGGCATTTCCTTGCTATAGCCCATACCGGCATGGATTTGCACAGACTGGTGGGCAATCCACATCGCGTTTTCCGATGCGGTGAGTTTGGCAACGGCAGCTTCGGTGCTGAAGCGCCCGCCTTGCGATTTTTTCCAGGCCGCGTGCAGCGTCAGAAGCAGCGCGGCATCGAGCTTGCATTTCATGTCGGCAATCTTGGCCTGAATCATCTGGAAGCTACCGATGGCCTGGCCAAATGCCTTGCGCTCTTTGACGTATTCCAGGCTGGCCTGATACGCCGCACGGGCAATGCCGATGGCCTGGCTAGCAATGCCGATACGCCCGGCATCGAGCACGCTCATGGCGATCTTGAAGCCCTGCCCTTCTTCGCCCAGCACTTCATCGGCTTGCGCGAGGTAATCGGTGAACTCGATTTCGCAGGTGGCCGAGGCGCGGATGCCGAGCTTGGGCTCGGTCTTGCCGCGATGGAAGCCCTGGCGCTGGGTATCAATCATGAAGGCGGTGATGCCGCGCGCGCCCTTGTCCGGGTCGGTCATGGCAAACAGCACGATGTAATCGGCCACAGGCCCGGAAGTAATCCAGCTTTTTTTGCCGTTGATGACAAAGCTGCCATCGGCCTGCTTGACGGCGCGACAACGCATCGCGGTCGCGTCCGAGCCCGATTGCGGCTCGGTCAGCGCGAATGCGCCAATGGCGCGGCCTTCAGCGATATCACGCACATATTTTTGCTTCTGCGCTTCAGTGCCGTGGGTCAGGATGCCGTTGCAGAACAGCGAATTGTTGACCGACATGATGGTGCTGTGCGCCGCATCGGCCGCAGCGATTTCAATCATCGCCAGCACATAGCCCACCGTGTCCATGCCAGCGCCACCGTATTCGGCAGGCACTTCAATCCCCATCAGCCCGTTTTCGCCCAGAAGGCGGATGTTTTCCAGCGGAAACTCGCCGGTCTGGTCATGGTGTTCGGCGGAGGGGGCGATTTTTTCTTCGGCGATGCGGCGCGCCACATCCTGAATCATCAACTGCTCTTCGGTAAAGCCAAAATCCACGATGACCTCTCACATCTGATTTGAATGCGGCATTGTAGCCCTCATGCTGCACAAATCTCACGCTTCTTGACCGTATGGAAGAGCACGGCGAGAATGAATCTTTTGATTCGGATAAAAAGATAATGGATTTGGAAGCCTGGTCGAGTCGCCTCAAGGTATTTGCCGATGCTACACGGGTGCGGTTGTTGGCGCTGTTGGCGCGCGAGGAGCTGACCGTGGCCGAGCTTGCCGCCATCACCGGCCTTGCCCAGCCACGGGTGTCCACGCATCTGGCGCGGCTGAAAGAGGCCGCATTGGTGCGTGACCGGCGCGCCGGGGTTTCGGCTTATTACCGCTTTGATGAGGAGTCGCTGGATGCGGCGCAGCGCACCCTGTGGCTGGCATTGCGCGATGGCAGTGATGACCCGCTGCTGGCGCAGGATGCCGCGCGCCTACCGCAGGTATTGGCAAGCCGTGCGCAGGAGCAGAACTGGGCGGATTCGGTCGCCGGTGACATGGAGCGGCATTACTCGCCCGGCCGCACCTGGGAGGCGCTGGCGCGCAGCGCCCTGCCGCTGCTCGATGCCGGTGATGTGCTGGATATCGCTTCTGGTGATGGCGTGCTGGCCGAGCTGATGGCACCGCATGCCGAGCGCTATGTCTGTCTGGATGCCAGTCGCCGGGTGGTGAATGCCGCCAGTGAGCGGCTGCGCGTGCATGACAATGTGGAAGTCATCGAGGGCGATATGCACGCGCTGCGTTTTGCCGATGCCAGTTTCGACCTAGTGGTGATGATGCACGCCCTGACTTATGCAGAAAAGCCGCAGCAGGCAGTGAACGAGGCTGCGCGCGTGCTGCGCCCCGGCGGGCGCCTGCTGCTCTCGAGCCTTGGCAAACACGCCCATGCCTCTGCGGTTGAGCCGTTTGGCCATGTCAATCTCGGCTTTACCCGCAAAGAGCTGCAAAAGTTCATCGAAAAGGCCGGACTTGTCTTGCAGGACGAGGGCACCATCACCCGCGAGCGCCGTCCGCCGCATTTTGAAGTCATCGCGCTGATTGGGGTCAAGCCGTGAAGTCGCTGCCCTGGCATCACCCGGCGCGTGCCGAGGCGCTATTGGCTGCGCTCAAACAGCGCATCCTGATTCTCGATGGTGCGATGGGCACCATGATTCAGCGCCATGAACTTGGCGAGGCCGACTATCGCGGTGAGCGTTTCCGTGATGGCTACGACCGTCTGTTCACGCCAGATGGCAGCCACCAGCATGGCGAGGGCTGTGGCTGCCAAGGTCACGACCAACGCGGCAATAACGACCTTCTGACCCTGACTCAGCCGCATATCATCCAAGGCATCCACCGCGAATACCTCATGGCCGGTGCCGACCTTGTGGAAACCAATACCTTCAATTCCACCACCATTTCACTGGCCGACTACCAGTTGCAGCATCTGGTGCATGAGCTGAACTGCGAAGGCGCACGTCTGGCTCGCGCCGCCTGCGACGAAGTGCAAGCGCTCACCCCGGACAAACCGCGCTTTGTGGTCGGCGTGCTCGGCCCCACCAGCCGCACCGCCTCGCTCTCGCCGGATGTCAACCGCCCCGGCTACCGCGCCATCACCTTTGACGAGCTGCGCGCCACTTACCGACAGGCGGCGGACGGCCTGATCGCAGGCGGTGCCGATATCCTGATGGTGGAAACGGTGTTCGACACCCTGAACGCCAAGGCCGCGCTGTTCGCCATCGAGGAAGCCTTCGATGCGCTAGGGGCGCGCCTGCCGGTGATGATTTCCGGCACCATCACCGATGCGTCCGGGCGCACGCTTTCAGGGCAAACCGCCGAGGCGTTCTGGTATTCGCTACGCCATGCCCGGCCACTGGCAATCGGCCTCAATTGTGCGCTGGGCGCCAAAGACTTGCGCGCACATATCGACACCCTGGCACAAGTGGCCGATGCCTATGTCAGCACCCATCCCAATGCCGGGCTGCCCAATGCTTTTGGCGGCTATGACGAAACCCCCGAGGACATGGCCGAAGTGCTGCGCGGCTTTGCCGAATCGGGCCTGGTAAATATCGTCGGCGGTTGCTGCGGCACCTCGCCTGCACATATCCGCGCGATTGCCGATGCCTTGGCATCGCTGCCGCCGCGTGCACTGCCACAGCTGGAATCTGCCGCATGAAGCTGCTTCGCCAAACCCGCCTCTCCGGCCTGGAGCCACTGGTTATTACCCCGGCGCTCAACTTCATCAATATCGGCGAGCGCACCAATGTCACCGGCAGCGCCCAGTTCAAGAAAATGATTCTGGAAGGCCGTTATGACGATGCACTGGCGGTAGCCCGCCAGCAGGTGGAAAACGGCGCACAAATCATCGACGTCAATATGGACGAGGGCTTGCTCGACTCCGAACAGGCGATGGTGGATTTCCTCAATCTGATTGCCGCAGAGCCAGACATCGCCCGCGTGCCGGTGATGGTGGACTCGTCCAAATGGAGCGTGATTGAGGCCGGCCTCAAATGCCTGCAAGGCAAGGGCATCGTCAACTCCATTTCGATGAAGGAGGGCGAAGCGGAGTTTCTGCGTCAGGCCGAGTTGGTGCGCCGTTATGGCGCGGCGGTGGTGGTGATGGCCTTCGATGAAGTCGGCCAGGCCGATACTTACCAGCGCAAGGTCGAGATTTGCAGCCGCGCCTATCAGCTATTGACCGAAAAAGTCGGCTTCCCGCCCGAGGACATCATCTTCGACCCCAATGTGTTTGCCGTCGCCACCGGCATTGAGGAGCACAACGACTATGCGGTGGCCTTCATTGAGGCCACACGCGAGCTGAAACGGCGCTTCCCGCTGGCGCATGTCTCCGGCGGCGTGTCCAACGTGTCATTCTCCTTCCGTGGCAATGAGCCGGTGCGGCAGGCCATCCATGTGGTGTTTCTCTACCACGCCATCCGTGCCGGGATGGACATGGGCATTGTCAATGCCGGCGCCCTGCCCTTGTATGACGATTTGGATGCCGAGCTGCGCGAGCGTGTTGAAGATGTGGTGCTGAACCGCCGCGCCGATGCCACCGAGCGCCTCCTGGAAATTGCCGACCGCTTCAAGGGCAAGAAAGGGCAGAAAAAAGTCGAGGATTTGGGCTGGCGTGAAAAGCCCGTCGCCGAACGCCTCGCCCACGCACTGGTGCATGGCATCGACAATTACATTGATGCCGATACCGAAGAAGCGCGGCTTGCCGCCCGTCGCCCGTTGGATGTGATTGAAGGGCCGCTGATGGACGGCATGAACGTGGTCGGCGACCTGTTCGGCGCGGGCAAGATGTTTCTGCCGCAGGTGGTGAAATCCGCGCGGGTGATGAAAAAAGCCGTAGCCTGGCTGCTGCCGTTCATCGAAGAAGAAAAGCAGCGCAGCGGCGATGCCGGCAAGAGCAATGGCCGCATCATCATGGCTACCGTCAAGGGCGATGTGCATGACATCGGCAAGAACATCGTCGGCGTGGTGCTGGCCTGCAACAACTTCGAGGTCGTGGACCTGGGCGTGATGGTGCCGGCACAGACCATCCTCGACCGAGCCCGCGAGGTGCAGGCCGACATCATTGGCCTGTCCGGCCTCATCACCCCGTCGCTGGAAGAAATGAGCCACGTTGCCCGTGAAATGCAGCGCCAGGGCTTTGAAATCCCGCTGATGATTGGCGGCGCCACCACCTCGCGCGCGCATACCGCGCTGAAAATCGACCCGCATTACAGCGCGCCGACCATCTGGGTGAAAGACGCCAGCCGCGCGGTGAACGTGGCGCAATCGCTGATTTCCCCGGAGCTGCGCCCGGCCTTTGTGGAAGGCCATGCCCGCGACTATGCCGATATCCGCGAGCGCCACAAGAACCGTGGTGATGCCAAGCGCTTGGTGTCTCTTGAAAAAGCCCGGGCACAGAAATTTCAGGGTGACTGGGATAGCTATACCCCGCCGACTCCGGCCAAGCCCGGCATCCATGTGTTTGACGACTACCCGCTGCAAGAGCTGGTGCCGTTGATTGACTGGCTGCCGTTTTTCAATGCCTGGGAGCTGGCCGGACGCTTCCCGGACATCCTCACCGATGAAATCGTCGGCCAACAGGCCAGCGAACTGTTTGCCGATGCCAAGGCCATGCTCGCACGCATCGTCGAGGAAAAATGGCTGACCGCCAAAGCCGTGATTGGCCTGTTCCCGGCGCAGGCAGTGGGCGATGATGTCGAAGTGCAGACCGCGGCCGGAATGACGCGCCTGCATTTTTTGCGCCAGCAGGCCGACAAGCCCATTGAGCGCCCGGATTTTTGCCTGGCCGACTTCATCGCCCCGCGCGAAAGCGGCAAGCCTGACTGGATTGGCGCCTTCGCCTGCACCGCCGGGCTTGGCATTGACGCGCACGTCGCCCGCTTTGAGGCCGCGCATGATGACTACAACGCCATCTTGCTCAAATCGCTGGCCGACCGGCTGGCCGAAACGCTGGCCGAGCGACTGCACCAGCGCGTGCGCTGCGAATTCTGGGGCTATGCCCGCGATGAAGATTTGAGTGTTGAAGACATCATCGCCGAAAAATACCGGGGCATCCGCCCGGCACCGGGCTACCCGGCCTGCCCCGAACACAGCGAAAAGGAAACCCTGTTCCGGCTTTTGTCTGCCGAGGAAAACGCGCAAATGCTGCTGACCGACAACTTCGCCATGCTGCCGGCTTCATCGGTGTCCGGCTGGTACTTCAGCCACCCGCAAAGCCAGTATTTCGTGCTCGGCAGAGTCAGCAAAACCCAGGTGGAAGACTACGCCCGCCGCAAAGGCATCAGCCTTGCCCACGCCGAACGCCTGCTCGCCCCGAACCTCGACTACGACCCGGAATAAGTCATTCCAAACCCGGCCCTGTCAAATGCAGGGCTGAGCCGCTGCCTTACATATTGCGCCGGTATTCGCCGCCGACTTCATAAAGCGCGTGGGAGATTTGCCCGAGCGAGTGGGTTTTGACCGCGTCCATCAAGGCGCTGAACAGGTTTTGCCGGGCGCGGGCAGTGTCCTGCAAAAAGCGCAGTCCCGCCTCTCCGGCCAGCGGGTTGCGAGCGGCTTGATAGGCCAGCACATTGTCGATTTGCTGCTGTTTTTCTTCCGGCGTTGAGCGAATCAGCTCGATTTCCGTGGCCACGCCCTGGCTGTCCTTGCCAAGGAAGGTGTTGACGCCAATCAGCGGCAGGCTGCCATCGTGCTTTTTCTGCTCGTAGTACAACGATTCTTCCTGAATCTTGCCGCGCTGGTACATGGTGTCCATCGCGCCGAGCACGCCGCCGCGCTCGCTGATGGCTTCAAATTCCTTGTACACCGCTTCTTCCACCAGGTCAGTGAGATAGTCCACCGCAAAGCTGCCCTGCCAGGGGTTTTCGATGAAATTCAGCCCCAGCTCCTTGTTGATAATCATCTGGATGGCCACGGCGCGGCGTACCGATTCTTCGGTGGGCGTGGTAATCGCCTCGTCATAGGCATTGGTATGCAGGCTGTTGCAGTTGTCAAACAGTGCATAGAGCGCCTGCAAGGTGGTGCGGATGTCGTTGAACTGGATTTCCTGGGCGTGCAGGCTGCGGCCACTGGTCTGGATGTGATACTTCATCATCTGGCTGCGGGGCGAAGCGCCGTAGCGCTCACGCATCGCCCGCGCCCAGATGCGCCGCGCCACGCGGCCAATCACGGTGTATTCCGGGTCCATGCCGTTGGAGAAGAAGAACGACAGGTTCGGCGCGAAATCGTCAATCTGCATGCCGCGCGCCAGGTAATACTCGACGATGGTGAAGCCATTGCTCAGGGTGAAGGCGAGCTGGCTGACCGGGTTCGCGCCGGCCTCGGCGATGTGGTAGCCGGAAATCGACACCGAATAGAAATTGCGCACGCCGTGATCGACAAAGTATTGCTGGATATCGCCCATCATCCGCAGCGCGAACTCGGTGCTGAAGATGCAGGTGTTCTGCGCCTGGTCTTCCTTGAGGATGTCGGCCTGCACCGTGCCGCGCACGGTTTTCAGAGTTTCGGCCTTGATGCGCGCATAGGTGTCGGCATCCACTACCTGCTCGCCGCTGACGCCCAGCAAGCCCAGCCCCAGGCCGTCATTGCCCTCGGGCAGCTCACCCTGATAACGCGGGCGGGGACGGTCTGCAAACAATTGCGCGATTTTTGCCTCGGCCGCCTGCCAGCGCGCCGGGTCGGCTTTCAGGTATTTCTCCACCTGCTGGTCGATGGCGGTATTCATGAACATCGCCAGGATAATCGGCGCAGGCCCATTGATGGTCATCGACACGCTGGTGCTGGGCGCGCACAGGTCAAAGCCCGAATACAGCTTTTTCATGTCATCGAGGCTTGCGATATTCACCCCGGAATTGCCGATTTTTCCGTAAATATCCGGGCGTGGCGCCGGGTCTTCGCCATACAGGGTGACGCTGTCGAAGGCAGTGGACAGCCGCGCCGCAGGCTGCCCCAGCGACAGGTAATGAAAGCGGCGATTGGTGCGCTCGGGCGTACCTTCTCCGGCAAACATGCGAATCGGGTCTTCGCCGCTGCGCCGGTACGGATACACGCCGCCGGTATAGGGATAGCTGCCCGGCAGGTTTTCTTTTTGCAGAAAGGTCAAAAGCTCGCCCCAGCTCTTGTGCGTGGGCGCGGCGATTTTCGGAATCATCTGCTGGCTGAGCGATTGCCGGTAGTTTTCCACGCGGATGGTTTTGTCGCGCACCTGATATTGATTGACGGCATCGCTGATGGATTTCAGCCTGGAAGGCCATTCACGCAGCAGTTTCAGGCTTTCGGCATCCAGCGCGCTGAGGGCCTCCTGATAGGCGCGGCGCAGGCGTTGCAGCGTGGCATCGGTATTTTCTTCAAGCAGCGCCTGGCTGTATAGCTCCAGTGGTTCGGGCAATGCCGGGTCGGCCAGTGCCCGCAGCGCCTGCCATAGCGACTGCGCATGCTCGGCAGCCTCGCTCTGGCTGTGGATGCGCGCAGCGATGCTGCGGCCCTGCTCGGCAATTTCGGCCAGATAACGCACCCGGCTGCCGGGAATCAGCACCGTGGCGCGCGGCTCTTTCAGCGTGGTGTCCATCTGTGGCGTCCATTGCGCAGCGGGCAGTGCCAGTTTTTCGCGCAGCAGACGGCAGAGATTGACAAACATCCAGCTCACGCCCGGGTCGTTGAACTGGCTGGCGATGGTCGGATATACCGGCACCGCCTCATCGCTGGCCTGGAAGGCCAGATGATTGCGCCGCCACTGCTTGCGCACATCGCGCAGCGCGTCCTCTGCGCCGCGCCTGTCGTATTTGTTGAGCACCACCAGCTCGGCAAAATCCAGCATGTCGATTTTTTCCAGCTGGCTGGCCGCGCCATAGTCGCTGGTCATCACATACATCGGGAAATCCACCAAATCGACGATTTCCGAATCGCTCTGGCCGATGCCTGCGGTTTCCACAATCACCAGGTCAAAGCCCTGCGCCTTGAGATAGGCGATGGAATCTTTCAGCACCAAGTTGGTCGCCGCATGCTGGCGGCGGGTTGCCATCGAGCGCATGAATACCCGCGCGCTGCGCAGCGAATTCATGCGGATACGATCGCCCAGCAGCGCGCCGCCGGTGCGTCTCCGGGTCGGGTCCACGGAAATCACCGCGATGCGCATTTCCGGAAAACTGGCAAGAAAGCGGTTCAAAAGCTCGTCGGTGACGCTGGACTTGCCCGCACCGCCGGTGCCGGTGATGCCGATCACCGGGGTCTGGCCACCGGCCTGCTGCCAGGCTTCGCGCAGCCCTGCCAGCTGCGCCGCATCCAGCACGCCGTCTTCGATGGCCGAGAGCATCCGTCCGGCAGCGATTTCGATATCGGCGCTGTCCAAGCCCGGCCCGTCCGGCAGACGTGCGGCCTCGGCACGCGCCACCACGTCTTCAATCATCTCCACCAGCCCCATGCGCATACCGTCATTGGGGTGATAGATGCGCTCCACGCCATAAGCCTCAAGCTCGCGGATTTCTTCCGGGGTGATGGTGCCGCCACCGCCGCCGAACACGCGCACATGCGCCGCACCGCGCGCCTTGAGCATGTCCACCATGTATTTGAAATATTCGACATGCCCGCCCTGATAGCTGGACAGCGCAATCGCATCGGCATCTTCCTGCAAGGCGGCGCGCACCACGTCCTCGACGCTGCGGTTGTGGCCGAGATGAATCACTTCCACGCCCTGCCCCTGAATCAGGCGACGCATGATGTTGATGGCGGCATCATGGCCGTCAAACAGGCTGGCGGCGGTAACAAAACGCAGTGGGCTGCGGGTTTGGGCGGCTTGGGGCAGCTCGGACATGGGTACACTCGCAATGTGAATGAAACCGGAATCCCGGATTGTAGCGCCGGGGCTTGCGCAGCCTTTGCGCAGCGCAAAAACCGCTTTCTGGCGTTCGGCTAGAATGTCCGGCGTTTTTCGCCCCATTCCCACAGGGAGCCTTCCATGATTTTTGAAAAGATTGGCCAGTCCGCCCACGAGCAAGTGGTTTTCTGCCAGAACCAGGACGCTGGCCTCAAAGCCATCATCGCCATCCACAACACCGTGCTTGGACCGGCGCTGGGCGGCACCCGCATGTGGAATTACGCCAGCGAGCAGGAAGCACTCACCGACGTGCTGCGCCTCTCGCGCGGCATGACCTACAAAAGCGCCGTGGCCGGCCTGAATCTGGGCGGCGGCAAGGCGGTCATCATCGGCGACCCGGCCAAAGACAAATCCGAAGCCCTGTTCCGCGCGTTCGGGCAGTTCGTGCAATCGCTGGGCGGTCGCTATATCACCGCCGAAGATGTCGGCATTGATGTCAACGACATGGAATATGTCTATCGCGAAACCGAATACGTCACCGGCGTGCATCAGGTGCATGGCGGCTCCGGCGACCCCTCGCCGTTCACCGCCTACGGCACCTTGCAGGCACTGATGGCCACGCTCAACAAAAAGTTTGGCGACGAGGAAGTGGGCCAATACAGCTATGCCGTGCAAGGGCTGGGGCATGTGGGCATGGAGTTCGTCAAGCTGCTGCACGAGCGCGATGCCAAGATTTTCGTCACCGATATCAACCCCAAGCTGGTGGACAAGGCAGTGAACGAATACGGCGCCGAAGCCGTGGGACTGGATGAAATCTACGATGTCGCCGCGGATGTTTACTGCCCCTGCGCCCTCGGCGGCACGCTCAATGAAAACACCATTGACCGCCTGAAAGCCCAGGTCATCTGCGGTGCGGCCAATAACCAGCTGGCGCATAACGGCATTGGTGATGAACTGGCGCGCCGTGGCGTGTTGTACGCCCCCGATTACGCAGTCAATGCCGGCGGCGTGATGAACGTGGCGCTAGAGCTGGAAGGCTATAACCGCGAACGCGCCATGCGCATAATGCGCAATATTTATCACAATCTTTCGCGCATCTACCAAATCACCGAGCGTGACGGCATCCCCACCTATCAGGCCGCCGACCGCATGGCCGAGGAACGCATCGAAAAAATCGGCCGCCTGAAACTTGCTACCCGTAGCGGCTCGCCCCGCTTCCAGGGACGCATCCGCGGCGGCCACTAATCAGCCCTCAGCAAGGAGCCAGGACCTATGCAAATCCCCAAACTCAACGAAGAAACCGACGCCCTGCGCGATGCCGTGCGCCGCTTTGCCGAAGCCGAAGTCGCCCCGCGCGCAGTCAAGGCCGACGAAGAAAACGCCTTCCCGCAGGAGCTGTGGCCAATGCTGGGCGAAATGGGGCTGCTTGGCCTCACCATCCCCGGCGAATACGGCGGCAGCGACATGGGCTATCTGGCACATCTGGTGGCGATGGAGGAAATCTCCCGCGCTTCCGGCGCGATTGGCCTGAGCTACGGCGCCCATTCCAACCTCTGCGTCAACAATCTGTACGCCAACGGCAACGAGGCGCAGCGGCAGAAATACCTGCCCAGGCTGTGCAGCGGCGAATGGAAGGGCGCACTGGCGATGAGCGAACCGGGCGCAGGCTCGGACGTGGTCGGCTCAATGAGCTGCCGCGCCGAACTCAAGGGCGATGTATGGGTCGCCAACGGCAACAAGATGTGGATTACCAACGGCCCGGAAGCCGATGTGCTCATCGTTTACATGCGCACCGCCCCCAAAGAAGCCGGTAGCCGCGGCATGACCGCCTTCATCGTTGAAAAAGGCATGAAAGGCTTTTCCACCGCGCAGAAGCTGGACAAGCTCGGCATGCGCGGCTCCAACACCTGCGAGCTGGTATTCGAGAACTGCGAAATCCCCGCCGAAAACGTGCTGGGCGAAGTCAACCAGGGCGTGAAAGTGCTGATGAGTGGCCTCAATACCGAACGCCTGGTGCTCTCCGGCGGCCCCATCGGCCTGATGCAGGCCGCGCTCGACATCGCCCTGCCCTATGTGCGCGAGCGCAAACAGTTCGATACCGCCATCGGCACCTTCCAGCTGATGCAGGGCAAGATTGCCGATATGTACACCCAGCTTGCCTCCAGCCGCGCCTTCGCCTACCAGGTCGCCCGCGACTACGATGCCGGACAGAAGAGCCGCATCGACGCCGCAGCCTGTCTGATGCACAGCAGCGAAGCCGCCGTCAACGTCACCCTGGAAGCCATCCAGGCACTCGGCGGTAACGGCTATATCAACGAATACCCCACCGGCCGCCTGCTGCGCGATGCCAAACTCTACGCCATCGGCGCCGGCACCAACGAAATCCGCCGCATGCTGATTGGCCGCGAACTGTTCAACGGCCATGGCTGATTGAAAACCGCTTGCAAACCAGCCACCGCAAAAAGCCGGGAGTGACTCCCGGCTTTTTCTTTGCCCGCTAAAACCTTCTGTGATCTGGATGCGGGGCGGACAGTTAACAGAGCAGAGCTCAACTGCCAGTCGCTATCCCGAAGACAATCGCCAGCAAAACTGCCAGTGGGTTACGGATGATGAAAACCAGTGCCGCGATAGCCAGGACGGCAAGCATCAGATAAAAAACTCCCTCGCTGCCAAAACAAGCAAGGAAAAGGAAGCCGCCTATTGACACCACGACCACAAACAGCCAATCCGCAGCGCTGGATTCCTGAAAATTCGCAGCTTTTTGCTGCGCTTCCAGCCACTGGCCAAGCTGCTCAATGCTTTCATCACAGCCAAGCGACAGCGTGAATTCAAGCGCCAGCTGCCCATCTTGCCTCGTGGCTGCCGCCAATGCTTCGGGCGTCAGAGCTGCCTCTATATCCGCAACAAAATCCAGCAGCTTGTGCAACAGGGCATGACAAACTGCATCGACTCTCGTTGCCACTGCCGACATACCCGTCGCGCCATTCTGGAAATGCACCTAGAATGTTTTACGCTGGCAGACAAGCTGGTCGGCAAAATCCCCGAGCTTGGCACAAGTGCGCCACATCACCTGCTCCGGGGTATCGGGCTGCCTGATTTGCACCGCTAACTGGTGAGCTGCCCACCATTCAAATCGCCGCTTCCAATCCCGTAACCACTTGAGTTGCTCATCGGCATAGGACTGCAATGCAGCAAGCTCATCAAGACGCAATTTCACCTTGACAACCGGCAAGGGCAGCGGCAAATCTGCATATCTGTCGGAAAAATCTTTCCAGCACGCCAGCAGCGTCTGAATATGCGCAGGCAGCCTGATGTCCTCCATGCCACAGCTCTCCCCAGTGATTAGAGCGTGTTATGCACTTTTCCGAGAGGTTGTGTTGATCTTGGATACAGTATCAGCATGTCCCGCAAGCCTTACCCCAGTGATGTCAGCGACGAAGAATGGAGCTTTGTCGCCCCCTACCTCATCTTGATGGCTCAAGATGCGCCGCAGCGTCAGCACGATCTGCGTGAAATGTTCAATGCGCTGCGCTGGTTGGTACGTGCAGGCGCTCCCTGGCGCATGCTGCCCAATGACCTGCCACCGTGGGAAGCTGTGTATCAGCAAAGCAGGCGCTGGCTGGATGCAGGTTGTTTCGAAGCCATCGTCTCGGATCTGCGCTCCATCATTCGAGTCGCCCAAGGTCGGCAGGGGGCAGCCAAGCGCTATAGCCATCGATGGCCGCACCCTGCAATCCAGTTGCGAGAGTGGAACTCGGGCTGGCTTGCCCGCTTCAGGCGCCTGTCCCGTGATTACGAGCGATTGCCGGATGTGCTGGGGGGATTGCATTTTGTGGTCTTCGCCATTCTCATGTTACCCAATGCCATGCCCTTGATTCGGTTGGCACAAAGTTCATAACACGCTCTAAAAAATCCGATGCCAGAGACCTAGCATCGGATTTTCGGAGATCCCCAAACGGGACTCAATTGCTTAAGTGAACAGCATTACGGCATTGCCGGGCTTTGCTATTGGCACTTGCAGCAAAATCACTGCCCACCCAGCGCCTGCTTCAGGGTTGCCAAAAGCTGCGTGGCGGCTGCGCCGGTTTGCGGCACGCCACGCGGGTCGATGATGGAGACATATACGGTGTCACCGGTTTGCACCGCACGCACCAAGAAATTACTGCCCTGATAGCTGACATCGTGGCTGCCCAGCAGCTGCGCGCGGCTGGCGACCTGCACGCCTTCCACCGAATCGAGTACCTGACCGATGCGGGCAAAAACTTCATCGCGGCTGCCAGCCACCACAAAACCGGCGGCAGGCTGGCTCGGGGCGGCCTGCGCCGCTTGCGAGGAAGCCATCACGCTCTGCCCCGGCAGTGCCATCGCCCCGCTGGTATCGGGACGACTGAACTCTGGCGGCAACTCCAGCGGACGGGCTTCGCCACTCAACTTGTAGCTGTCATTGTCCTTGCGAAACCAGCCGCAACCGGAAACAAGCGCCACACTGGCGAGCAGACTGGCAAGGATGGCGATACGGCCGGGGGAAACATGCGACATGGGATTCTCCGTAAATGTAGGGAAGACAGGCGCTCAGCCTGCCTGATTTTCGATGGACAGGATAGCCGCAACTGTGGCTTGCAGCCATTCCTGATGCGCAGCAGAGAGCGGCATGAGCGGCAGGCGCAGCCCTTCGCCGATGCCCATCCGCTGCAAGATGGCCTTGATCGGCACCGGATTGGGCTCGCAGCCCAGAAACTCGAATACCGGCTGCAAGCGTGCATCCCATGCCTTCGCAGCCGTATCTTCGGCATTGCGCGCCAAATCGCAAAGCCGCTGCATGGCGCGCGGCAGCGCATTGCTGGCCACCGACACCACACCATCGGCGCCGCAGAGCATGGCACGGCAAGCGGTCGGATCATCGCCGGAAAGCACCACAAAACCCGGATTTTTCAGTGCAACGAGCGCGGCCATGCGCTCGGCATCGGCCACCGCTTCCTTGATGCCGATGATGCGTGGATGTGCCGCCAGTGTCGCCACCGTTTGCGGTTGCATATCGCAGCCAGTACGGCCGGGCACGTTGTACAGCACCACCGGCAAACCACCGGCATCAGCCACCGCCTGATAATGGGCAAGCAATCCGGCCTGGGTCGGGCGCACATAAGGCGGCGTCACCACCAGTGCCGCATCCGCGCCGCAATCGGCAGCGCGGCGGGTCAATTCGATGGTTTTGGCGGTATTGGCAAGCCCGCTACCGGCCAGTACCGGCACGCGCCCGGCAACTTGCCGAACAGCCGCGCGCAACAGGCTTTGGTATTCGTCATCACCCAGTGCCGCCGCTTCGCCCGTGGAGCCAGCCACCACCAGCGCCTGTGTGCCGCCCTCCAGTTGCGCCGCAATCAGCCGCTGCCAGGCCGGCATATCCGGGGCGCCGGCTTTGTCAAAAGGGGTAATCAGTGCGGTGATGCTGCCCTGAAGTCTGTGCGCAAGTTCAGTCAAGATGCCAAATCCGTCAAATCATCAGGCCGGTTTTGCCCGGCGCGGGCATGTTACTTGCGGGCAGAAAGGCCGGGCAAGTATCCTGATTGAAAGTGCCAGCCTCCCGCTGGCTCGTGTTCAGGCCAACCGGCCTTGGAAGCTGTTTTGAACAATCAATCGCCCCGCCCCCCCCAGAACGAAAATCATCTTTTCATCAGTGCCTACAGCACCCATCCCAAGTCGCCGCTGCTGGCCGTCACCCGGCGCATTGCCGACAGCGGCTGTTCCTTGGTGGATGCGCGCCTGGTCACCGTGGGACGCGATGTCTCGGTCACGGCGCTGGCCTCGGGCGCCTGGGATGCGGTGGCCAAACTGGAAACCGCGCTGGAGCGCCTGGGGCGCGATGATTCGCTGCGCCTTGTGTACTACCGCACTGCGCCCAAGCCGCTGCAATCCAATCTGATTCCGTACATGGTCGAGGCGGTCGCCGCCGACAAACCCGGCATCCTCTACCAACTGGCCGAATTCTTTCACCAGCAGGGCATTACCGTGGAAACGCTGCACAGCTCCCGCTACAAGGCGATGCAGACCGGGGCGGAAATGTTCACCGCGCAAGTCACCATCGGCGTGCCGGCGGAGATGCACATCGCCACGCTGCGTGATGATTTTCTGGATTTCTGCGACCATCTGAACCTTGATGCCATCCTCGACCCGATGAAGTTTTGAGATGACCCAAAGCCCTGAAAAAATCCCCGACGTCACCCTGAACCTGCCGCTGGCGCTGGGCAGTGGTCAAACCACCACGCTGGCCGACAACGCTGGCAAGTGGCTGGTGCTGTACTTCTACCCCAAGGACAATACCCCCGGCTGCACCACCGAAGGCCGTGATTTCAATGCGCTGCTGGGGGAATTTGCAAGCTTGGGCGCACGCATCCTGGGTGTGTCCAAAGATTCCGTCCGCACCCATGCCGGCTTTGCCAGCAAACAGGGGTTTGAGTTTGACCTTATCAGCGATAGCGACGAAGCCCTCTGCCGCGCCTTTGGCGTGATCCAGATGAAAAAACTCTATGGCCGCGAATATGAAGGCATCGTGCGCAGCACTTTCCTGATCGATCCGCAAAGCCGCATCGTCGAATGCTGGCAGCCGGTCAAGGTGGCCGGACATGCCGCCGCCGTGCTCGATGCCCTTCACAAAGCTCAAGCGGCATGATGCTGGCTGGCACATTCCTGTCTTTGCAACGCCATCGTCAGGCTTCTGCGATGGCGTTTTCTTTCTCGCCCATCCACTTCCGGGAAACACTCACATGACTCACGGTAAACGCCTGTATGTGCTTGATACCAATGTACTGATGCACGATCCGACGGCGCTGTTCAAGTTCGAGGAGCACGATATTTACCTGCCGATGCAGGTGATTGAGGAGCTGGACAACGGCAAGAAAGGCAGCAGCGAGGCCGCCCGCAATGCCCGTCAGGTGAGCCGCTTCATCAACGAGCTGATTGAAGAACAGGGCACCGATAAAATCTCCACCGGCCTGAAACTGCGCCCGCCGGGCGGCCTGTCACTGGGCACCGACCCGGCGCGCGGCGTGCTGCGCTTCCAGACCGAAGGCTTCGGCGGCGGTCAGCGTCTTGGCCTGTCTATGGCCGACAATCACATCCTGGCCGCGATTCTGGCGCTGAAAAACAGCACCGGGCAGGAAGTGGTATTCGTCTCCAAGGACATCAATCTGCGCATCAAGGCGGCGATTTCCGGCATCGCCAGCGAAGACTACGAAAACGACCGCGCCCTGGATGACTTCAACCTGCTGTTCACCGGCGCCACCGCACTGCCGGAAGACTTCTGGCAGCGCACCGGCAAGGCACTGCGCTCCTGGACCGACAAGGGGCGCACCTATTACGAAGTGCAGATGGGGGCAGATGATGCCTGGTATCCGAACCAGTTTCTGTACCTGCCGGGCGATGAGCAGTCCGAGTTCCGGGTGGCGCATATCCAGGGCGACAAGGCCGTGTTGCAGATTGTCGATGATTACCGCAGCCAGCAGCATTCGGTTTGGGGCATCAGCGCCCGCAACCGCGAGCAGAACTTTGCCCTGAATGCGCTGATGGATCCGGATATTGATTTTGTCACCCTGCTGGGCACCGCCGGTACCGGCAAGACCTTGCTGACCCTGGCCGCCGGGCTGGCGCAGACCATGGATGCGCAGCGTTACCGGGAAATCATCATGACCCGCGCCACCGTCAATGTCGGCGAGGACATCGGCTTTCTGCCCGGCACTGAAGAAGAAAAAATGACCCCGTGGATGGGCGCGCTGACCGATAACCTGGAAGTACTGATGCCCACCCGCAAAAGCGGTAGCTGGGAGCAGCAGGCCACCCATGACCTGCTGTCCAGCCGCATCAAGATTCGCGCCATGAACTTCATGCGCGGGCGTACTTTCCTCTCCCGCTACGTGATTATCGACGAGGCGCAGAACCTGACCCCGAAGCAGGTCAAAACCCTGGTCACCCGCGCCGGCCCCGGCACCAAGATTGTCTGCCTTGGTAATGTCGAGCAAATCGACACGCCTTATCTGACCGAAACCACCTCGGGGCTGACCTATCTGGTTGACCGCTTCAAGAGCTGGGCGCATTCGGCGCATGTCACCCTGCGCCGTGGCGAGCGTTCCAGACTGGCCGACCACGCCTCTGAGGTGCTGTGATGGCAGGCCGCGCACGCATCCTTGACAAGGTCTTTCTGGTGTTGTTCATCGCCTTTGCCGCCCTGCGCCTGTATGGATTTTTACAGACCCGGGTGCTGGCCGAAGGCATCAGTGGCCTCGGCTTTGCGCTGATGGCCTTCGGGATATGGAACCGCGCCTTTGCCCGGCTCACCGAGGCCAATCTCGCCCAGCGCCGCCAGGCAGCGATATTCGGCACCTATGGCGGCATGCTGCTGATTCTGGGCGCGCTCGCCATGCGCTGGCTGGGCTGATGCAGAGCCTGCAATGAAACAACGCGAAGGCATGCCCGGCTGGGTGCTGATGGGCGCCTGTGCGCTGGCCTGCATCGCCGGCATGGTGAATGTGGTCGGCTATATGGGCTTCGAGCATCAGGGCATCACCCATCTGACCGGCACCACCACCCTGCTCGGCGAAGCCTTTTCCGGCGGCAACTGGCAGGCCAGCGCCCAGCTTGTGGCGATGATTCTGGCCTTCATGTCCGGCGCCATGCTGAGCGGGCTGATTGTGCAGGACACCCGGCTGAAACTGGGGCGCCGCTACGGTATCGCCCTGGCAGTGGAATCGGCGCTGCTGGTGGCTGCGGCCTCCATGTTCAAGGAGGCCAGCATGGCTGGCCCCTTGCTCGCTGCCGTGGCCTGCGGCCTGCAAAACGCCATCGCCACCACCTATAGCGGCGCACTGGTACGCACCACGCATCTGTCCGGCCTGTTTACCGATATCGGCATTGCCCTCGGCCATGCCCTGCGCGGCTGCCCGCTGCAATTTCGTCGCATCCAGCTCTCGGTTTTGACCATCGGCGCATTCTTGCTCGGCTGCATGGCAGGCGCGGCGCTGTTCCGGCATTTTTCCTACGACGCGCTATATGTGCCGGCCTTGTGGACCGGCATCGTCGGCACCGGCTATGCCCTTTATCACCACTACAAATTCAGCCGTCATGAACCGCATTGAGCGCCCCGCCTCGGTGATGACCATCGCCGGCTCCGATTCCGGCGGCGGCGCCGGTATCCAGGCCGACCTGCGCACCTTTGCCGCCCACCGCGTGCATGGCCTGTGCGCCCTGGCCGCACTCACCGCACAGAACACCCGCGGCATTAGCGCCGTACATGTGGTGCCAACCGATTTTTTGCGCGCACAAATCGACGCCTGCTTTGCCGACTTCGATGTGGTGGCCGTGAAAATAGGCATGCTGGCCAGCGCCGGAATCGTCCACACTGTGGCCGATGCGCTGCTGCATTACCGGCCACGTTTTGTGGTGCTGGACCCGGTACTGGTGGCCACGTCCGGCCGCAAATTACTGGATGCTGATGCCCAGCACGCCCTGCGCGAGCGGCTGATTCCACTGGCAAGCGTGCTCACCCCGAATATCCCCGAAGCCCAGTGGCTGCTGGGGCAGCGCATTGCAACCGCCGACGATGCCGATAACGCCCTGCACCGGCTGCACACACTGGGCGCACAGGCGGTAATGCTCAAAGGCGCCCATTTGCATGAAGGCAATGCCGTCACCGACCGCTGGCTGGATGCATCCGGCCAGGCAGAATTTAGCCATCCACGCTTGTCACTGGAAGGCCACGGCACCGGCTGCACCCTGGCCGCGGCGATTGCCGCCAATCTCGCCCTGGGGCTTGCCCCGCGACAGGCTGCCCAAGCGGCCAGCGACTACATTGCCCGCGCCTTGGCCAGCAGCTACCGACCAAGCAACTACAGCGAACTGCATGTGCTCGACCACTTCGGCGCGATGAAAACCACTTGAGCTATAAAACCAAGGTGCAAAAACAAGGCGGCCTGAGCCGCCCTGTTTGAACTTGCAACAAATTATTCCACCACCACCGGAATCCCGGCGATTTTGGCGGCCCATTGTTTGGGGCCGGTTTCATGCACCGAGGTGCCGCGGGCATCGACGGCCACGGTGACCGGCATGTCCTGGACTTCGAATTCGTAGATAGCCTCCATGCCGAGATCCTCGAAGGCCAGCACCTTGGCTGCCTTGATGGCCTTGGACACCAGATAGGCGCTGCCGCCGACGGCCATCAGATAGGCCGCGCCGTTATCGCGGATGGCGTCAATCGCCGCCGAGCCACGCTCGGCCTTGCCGACCATGCCCAGCAAACCTGTGGCTTCCAGCATCTGCCGGGTGAACTTGTCCATGCGCGTGGCGGTGGTGGGGCCAGCAGGGCCGACCACTTCTTCGCGCACCGGGTCTACCGGGCCGACGTAATAGATAAAGCGCCCGTTGAGATCCACCGGCAGTGACTCGCCACGGTTGAGCATATCCACCATGCGCTTGTGCGCGGCATCGCGCCCGGTCAGCAGCTTGCCCGAAAGCAGCAACACATCGCCGGGCTGCCAGCTGGCGACTTCTTCCTTGGTGACGCTATCGAGATTGACGCGCTTGCCCTTGGAGGCGTCATAGGTCAATTCCGGCCAGTCGCTGAGCGATGGCGGCTCCAGCGCCACCGGCCCGCTGCCATCCAGGGTGAAATGCGCATGGCGGGTGGCGGCGCAGTTGGGAATCATCGCCACCGGCAGGTTGGCCGCATGGGTCGGATAGTCCTTGACCTTGATATCGAGCACGGTGGTAAGACCGCCCAGCCCCTGCGCGCCGATGCCGAGCGCATTCACTTTGTCGTACAGCTCAAGGCGCAGTTCTTCGGCACGGTTCTGTGCGCCGTGCGCCTTCAGCTCGGTGATGTCAATCGGTTCCATCAGCGCCTCTTTGGCCAGCAGCATGGCTTTTTCCGCGGTGCCGCCAATGCCAATGCCGAGCATCCCCGGCGGACACCAGCCCGCGCCCATGGTCGGCACGGTCTTCAGCACCCAGTCCACAATGGAGTCAGACGGGTTCAGCATGGCAAACTTGGTCTTGGCCTCCGAGCCACCGCCCTTGGCCGCGACGATGACATCCACCTTGTTGCCGGCCACCAGCTTCATATTGACCACGGCCGGGGTGTTGTCGCCGGTGTTCTTGCGCTTGCCTGCCGGGTCGGCCAGCACGCTGGCACGCAACTTGTTGTCCGGGTGGTTGTAGGCGCGGCGCACGCCTTCATTGACCATGTCCTCGACGCTCATCGTGGCATCGTCCCAGCGCACGTCCATGCCGATTTCAAGAAACACGGTGACAATGCCGGTGTCCTGGCAAATCGGGCGGTGGCCTTCGGCGCACATCCGCGAGTTGATGAGAATCTGTGCCATGGCGTCCTTGGCCGCGGGCGATTCCTCACGCTCGTAGGCGGCGGCCAGATTCTTGATGTAATCGACCGGGTGGTAGTAGCTGATGTATTGCAGGGCATCGGCAACGGACTGGATGAAGTCCTCCTGCCGGATGGAGACGGGCTGGCGCATGGCTGGCTTCCGGGGGTTGAAAGCCGGGTATTTTAACGAACACCTTGGCCTTAAAATGTGCGCCTCCTTATATCAAGGCAGATGTCGATGTCCGAATCCCCCTATCTCACCGAAACCGTGCTGGATGTCCACCACTGGACGGATGCCTATTTCAGTTTCACCACCACCCGTGATGCCGGGCTGCGCTTTGAAAATGGGCAGTTCGTGATGATTGGCCTGGAGGTGGAGCAACCCGATGGCCGCATCAAGCCGCTGGTACGCGCCTATTCGGTCGCCAGTGCCAACTGGGACGAAACCCTGCACTTTTTCAGCATCAAGGTACAGGACGGGCCGCTGACCTCGCGGCTGCAACATCTCAAGCCCGGCGACAAATTGCTGGTCAGCCGCAAACCGACCGGCACCTTGCTGATTTCCGACGTGCACCCGGGGCGCAACCTGTTTCTGCTGGGCACCGGCACCGGCCTGGCGCCCTGGCTGTCGGTGGCGCAAGATCCGGAAACCTATGAACGCTTCGAGAAAGTCATTGTCTGCCACGGCGTGCGTGGCGCGGCCGACTTGGCCTATCGCGACTTTTTTGAGCACCAGCTGCCGAACCATGAGTTCCTGGGTGACATCGTCCGCGACAAGCTGCTGTACTTCCCGGCAGTCTCGCGCGAGCCGTTTGAATACCGTGGCAATGACCACCGTGGCCGCATCACCGATATGCTCGCCGATGGCCGCATGACCCACTTCCTCGGTCTGGAAGAACTGGATGCCAAGCACGACCGCGCCATGATTTGCGGCAGCCCGGCGATGCTGGCCGATTTCCGCGCCCTGCTCGATGCCCGTGGCTTCACCGCCTCGCCGCGCATCGGCACCGCTGGCGAATACGTGTTCGAGCGCGCCTTCGTGGAGAAATAAGCGCCGCGCTTGTCGATTGTTTGCGTCTTACCCACAACGATGCGTTACCCTGAAATATTCCGTCCCACACCAGATAAAGGTTTGTCGATGAAGCTACCCATCTCGCCCCGCCCGCTTGCTGCCGCCCTCTCGCTGGCACTGGCCACCACCGTTCTTGGCGCCTGCGCGACCACGCCTTCGGCCAGCGCCGGCAAGTCTGCCGCCAGCAGCAACGTCGCCAGGGCCGATAACCCCTTCTTCCAGGCCAGCCCGCTGCCGCTGCAATACCCGCAGTTTGACAAAATTCGCGACCAGCACTTTGCGGCAGCCTTCGACCAGGGCATGGCCGAGCAGCTCAAGGAGGTGGAAGCCATCGCCAACAATCCGGCTGCACCGACCTTTGAAAACACCATCGTGGCCATGGAAAACTCTGGCCAAACTCTGGGACGCGCCACTGCGGTGTTCTTCAACCTCAGCAGCACCGATACCAATGACGTACGCAAAAAACTGCAATCAGACTACGCGCCGAAGTTCTCCGCCCACAGCGATGCCATCCGCCTGAACCCGAAGCTGTTTGCCCGCATCAAGGCGCTGTACGAAAGCCGCAGCACCCTGGGGCTGGACGCCGAAAGCCTGCGTCTGGTTGAGCGCTATCACGATGATTTCGTGCGTGCCGGTGCGGCACTGGATGAGGCGCAAAAGACCCGGATGCGCGAAATCAATACCCGCATGGCCGCGCTCGGCACCCAGTTCAGCCAGAACGTGCTGGCTGAAGTCAATGACTCTGCCGTGGTAGTCGATAGCCGTGCGGAACTTGCCGGCCTTACCGATGCGCAGATTGAAGCCGCAGCTGCAGCCGCCAAATCGCGTGGCCTGGATGGCAAATACGTCATCACCCTGCTCAATACCACCGGCCAGCCGCCGCTGTCGCAGCTGGAAAACCGCGCCCTGCGCGAGCGCATCCACAAGGCTTCGGTCAACCGTGGCAGCCGTGGCAACCAGTGGGACAACACTGCCATCGTCGCGGAAATGACCCGTCTGCGCGCCGAGCGCGCCAAGCTGCTGGGCTACCCGGATTTTGCCAGCTTCTCGCTGGCCAACCAGACCGCAGGCAACAAGCAAGCCGTCAACCGCATGCTTGAGCAACTGGCACCGGCGGCTGTGGCCAATGCCCGTGCCGAGGGCGCCGAGTTGCAGGCGCTGATTGATGCCGAGCAAAAAGCCAAGGGCGAGCCTAGCTTCCAGCTCGAAGCCTGGGACTGGGACTTCTACAGCGAAAAACTGCGCAAGGCCAAGTACGACTTTGATGCCGCCGAGCTCAAACCCTATCTGGAAATGAAGTCAGTGCTGGAAAACGGCGTGTTCTTTGCCGCCAACAAGTTCTACGGCATCAGCTTCAAGGAGCGCACCGACCTGCCCAAATACCACCCGGACACCTGGGTATATGACGTCATCGACCGTGACGGCAGCCAGCTCGCCATCTTCATCTTCGACCCGTATGCGCGCGACTCCAAGCGCGGCGGCGCCTGGATGAACAGCTATGTGCAGCAATCGCGCCTGGAAGGCAGCAAGCCGGTGGTCGCCAACCACCAGAACATCACCAAGCCACCGGCAGGTGAGCCGACCCTGCTGACCTGGGACGAAGTCACCACCATGTTCCACGAGTTCGGCCACGCCCTGCACGGCATGTTCTCGAACGTGACCTACCCGTATTTCTCCGGCACCAGTGTGCCGCGCGACTTTGTGGAATTCCCCTCGCAGGTCAATGAAATGTGGGCTGACTGGCCGGAAGTCCTCGCCAACTATGCCAAGCACCACCAGACTGGCGCGCCCATGCCGGCTGCACTTTTGCAAAAGGTCGAAGCCGCCAGCAAGTTCAACGAAGGCTTCCGCACCACCGAATACCTTGGCGCCGCCCTGCTCGACCAGCGCTGGCACCAGGTGCCGGCCGACAAGCTGCCGCAGGCTGCCAACGTGATTGACTATGAAGTACAAGCGCTCAAGGACGTGGGTCTTGATTACGCCGTGGTGCCGCCACGCTACCGCACCACCTACTTCAGCCACATCATGGGCGGCTATGCCGCCGGCTATTACGCCTATATCTGGTCGGAAGTGCTCGATGCCAATACCGTGAAATGGATTCGAGACAACGGCGGCCTGACCCGCGCCAACGGCGACCGCCTGCGTGACCGCCTGCTCTCGCAAGGCGGCAGCAAGGACGCAATGGCGCTGTTCCGCGACTTCACCGGCGGCAAGGAACCGCAAATCCAACCGCTGCTGGAACGCCGCGGCCTGGATACCAAGAGTCAATAAACATGCTTGAATGCGCTCACTTGAAACCTCCGAAGGCTGGAGCCTTCGGGGGTTTTCTTCTGGCTCACAGCTGCCATTTTGGCATTTGCCGTCAAAACCCAAATACCTATACAAGCCTTACGGCGTAGAATAGCGCGCTACCGCGCCATTGCGCCTTGACTTGAGAGACTCCGCGATGAGCGCCGAACTCCCCGCCGCCCCTGCCGCCACTTTTGCCGCGCTTGGCCTGCCCGATGTTTTGTTGAAGGCGCTGGCTGATGTCGGCTATGAGTCGCCCTCGCCAATCCAGGCCGCCACCATTCCGCCGCTGCTTAAGGGGCGCGATGTGCTGGGGCAGGCGCAGACCGGCACCGGCAAGACCGCCGCCTTCGCGCTGCCGCTGCTGGCCAATATCGACGCCGCCCGCGCCATCCCACAGGCGCTGGTGCTGGCGCCCACCCGCGAGCTGGCCATCCAGGTCAGTGAAGCGCTGCAAAAATATGCGCATCACCTGCCCGGCTTCCATGTGCTGCCGATTTACGGCGGACAGAGCTATACCCCGCAGTTGCAGGCACTGCGTCGTGGCGTTCAGGTCGTGGTGGGGACGCCGGGACGGGTGATTGACCATCTGGAGCGCGGCTCGCTGGATTTGTCGGCGCTCAAAACCCTGGTGCTGGACGAGGCCGATGAAATGCTGCGCATGGGCTTTGTCGATGATGTCGAGGCGGTGCTGCAACGCTGCCCGGAAACCCGGCAGATTGCACTGTTTTCGGCCACCATGCCGCCGCCGATCCGGCGCATTGCCCAGACCTATCTGCAAAATCCGGTGGAAGTGGCGATCAAATCCACCACCACCACTGGCGAGAACATCCGCCAGCGTTACTGGCTGGTCAGCGGCCTGCACAAGCTCGATGCCATCACCCGCATTCTGGAGGCGGAAAGTTTTGATGCGATGATCGTGTTTGCGCGCACCAAGCTCGGCACCGAGGAGCTGGCCGAAAAATTGAGTGCACGCGGCATTGCCGCGGCTGCCATCAATGGTGACATGGATCAAAAGTCGCGCGAGCGCACCATCCAGAAGCTCAAAGATGCTCAACTGGATGTCTTGGTCGCCACCGACGTGGCCGCACGCGGGCTGGATGTGGAGCGCATCACCCATGTGCTCAATTACGACATCCCCTACGACACCGAAAGCTATGTGCATCGCATTGGCCGCACGGGACGTGCCGGACGCAAGGGCGAGGCGATTTTGTTTGTCACCCCGCGCGAGCGCGGCATGCTGCGCGCCATCGAGCGCGCCACCCGGCAGCCGATCGAGCCGATGCAGCTGCCCAGCGCCCAGGATGTGAACCAGCAGCGTGTCAGCCGCTTCCGCGATCGCATTAGCGCGGCGCTGGATGGCCCGGATACCGCATTGTTCCGCGAGCTTCTGGAAAGCTACGAGCGTGAGCAAAACATCCCGATGGCGGAAATCGCCGCGGCACTGGCGCAGATGGTGCAAGGCGATACCCCGCTGTTCCTGCCCGATGACCCGCCGCCGCAAGTACGCGAGCGCCGCGAAAAACCGCCGCGCCGCGAGGATTACGCGCCTCGTCAGGGCGGCATGGAACACGCCGGGCATGAAGCGCAGCGTG
The DNA here is from genome assembly GCA_002798255.1 of Lysobacteraceae bacterium NML95-0200. Taxonomy (GTDB): domain Bacteria; phylum Pseudomonadota; class Gammaproteobacteria; order Xanthomonadales; family Xanthomonadaceae; genus Solilutibacter. Next base: position 2,615 of record NWQQ01000012.1, on the reverse strand, counting down.
CGCCACGGCCGCCTCGCGAAGCACCGGAAGTGGGCATGCAAACCTATCGCATCGAAGTCGGCCATATGCACCGGGTCAAGCCCGGCAATATCGTCGGCGCCATCGCCAACGAGGCTGAGCTGGAATCGCGTTATATCGGCCGGGTGGACATCAGAGGCGAATACTCGCTGGTCGACCTGCCCGAAGGCATGCCGCCGGAGCTTTTGCAATACATGCAGAAGGTGCGCGTGGCAGGTCAGACCATCCGCATGCGTCTTGCCACCAGCGCCGATATCGAGCAGCAGGACGATTACCCGCGCTTTGAGCGCAAACCGCGTTTTTCACGCGATGAGGACGGCGAGCGTCGCCCGAAGAAACCCGGCGGTTTTCATCCGGGCAGCTTCAGGGATGGCGAGCGCAAACCCGGCAAGCCCGGCTTCAAGAAGCGCGCCGGGTTCGGCAAGAGCGGCTTTGGCAAACCGCGCGGACGCGGCTGACTGAAGTGCCGTGTACAGCTGCGATGTACTGATTCTGGGCGGCGGTGCAGCGGGCTTGATGTGCGCGCTCACCGCCGCGCAACGTGGCCGCCGTGTTCTCGTCATTGAGCATGCCGAGCGCTGCGGCAAGAAAATCCTGATGTCGGGCGGTGGCCGCTGCAATTTCACCAATACCGGCGCGAACCCGGCCAACTACCTCTCGGCCAATCCGCACTTTGCCAAATCCGCCCTGGCGCGCTTCACCCCGGCGGACTTTCTGGAAATGGTCGAGCGCCACGGCATTGCCTGGCACGAAAAAGAGCTGGGGCAGTTGTTCTGCAACGATTCATCCAAGCAAATCGTGCGCATGCTGCTGGATGAATGCAGCGCCGCCGCCGTGCGGATTGAAACTGGCTGCTCGCTGCAAGAGGTGGCGCATGACGGCGCGGCATTTATCGCCCGCACCAGCCACGGCCAGTTCCGTAGCCAGTCGCTGGTGATTGCCACGGGCGGGCTTTCCATTCCGCGCATGGGCGCCACCGGCATCGGCTACCAAATCGCCCGGCAGTTTGGCCATGAAGTGCTGCCCACCCGCGCCGGCCTGGTGCCGCTGACACTCTCGGGCAGGCATCTTGAGCGCATCAAGGATTTGAGCGGCCTGTCGTTCGCGGTGGAAGCCACTTGCAGCAAGCAGGCCTTCCAGAACCAGATGCTCCTGACTCATCGCGGCATCAGTGGCCCGGCCATCTTGCAAATCAGCTCGTACTGGCGCGAAGGCTCCCCGCTTGCCATCAATCTCCTGCCCGGCGAGGACATCCCTGCCCTGCTGGCGCAATGGCAGCACGAGCGCCGCGATGCTCAGCTCTCCACCTTACTGGCCGAGCACCTGCCCAAACGCTTTGCACAGCGCCTGTGCGAGCATTGGCTGCAAAACCGCCCGATGCGCCAGTTCAACCCGCGCGAGCTGGCGCATATCGCCCAGGTACTTGGCAATTGGCCACTGACCATCAGCGGCACCGAAGGCTACCGCACCGCCGAAGTCACCTTGGGCGGCGTGGATACCGCCGGGCTGTCTTCGGCAACGATGATGTCCAAACACCTGGCCGGGCTGTATTTCATCGGCGAAGTGGTGGACGTGACCGGCTGGCTCGGCGGCTACAACTTCCAGTGGGCCTGGGCCTCGGGACATGCCGCGGGTCTGGTGACCTAACGCCAAGCGACGATAGCCTGAGAGCTATTTGCTGCACAGCAGCTTGCAATTTTCTGGTTCCAGGCGTAGTTAATCAAAGCTCTGGCGAAGCTGCCTGTCTGCACGGCAGCCTGTACGCCAGCAGGTCTTCAATTTGATTCCCCCGGTCCATGGAGAAGTAAGGATGGGAAGCATTGATGTTGAGCACCGTATCAAGCATTTCAATATACGCCGCACACTATCCGTAGCCATGCTTGCAATGGCTGGATTGGTATTTGCAGAAAGCACCCATGCAAAAAAACCAGTACTGGATCGTGTTGTCGTGCGGGGCGACCGGGGAAGCTGGGGGTGGGATTTCTTATGGAATTTTGGCATTTACTATGCCCATGGCATTCGCGATCCCGATTATTTGCAGTTCCCTGACCTTGGAGAGTACGACCCTGATTATGAACAGCCCACCTGGGCAAATTTTGACTCAAGAGTCCCGGATCCGGACGACTGTAGTGATATCCCCGCCACCGCCGGACGCAATATCCTGATTGGCAACCCGGTGGTGGTCGCCACCGGCAACAAGGTGGAATATGAGTCGGACTTTCAGCTACCCGGCGAAATGGGGTTGGGGTTGATGCGGGTTTACAACCATCACTGGCGTGGCACAGGCATCTTTGGAAGGCAATGGGTCAGCAGCTTTGACTATTTCCTGACATTCGCAACAAACGACAGTACGCAAGCCAGTTGCTTTCCCATGGCAGGAGGCAATTGCAGCTTTTCAGACAGCCATCAAGTGATATTGGCATGGCGACCCAGTGGCGGCATATTGAAGTTTGAAAAAAACGCTGCGACTGGCAATTTCACAGAAGCCAGCAGCAGTTTTCCCGCCACCCTGACCCGTTTGCCCGATGGTTCATTCAAGCTGGAGAGTCTGGGGGGTGTGGAGGAATATCATGCCGATGGCCGTGCCAAACGCCTTG
>NWQQ01000010.1 GCA_002798255.1 Lysobacteraceae bacterium NML95-0200 | reverse complement strand
CAGTTTGAACATGACCACCGGGTCGAGTGCCGGGCGGCCATTGTCTGCGCAGTACAGATGCGCCACATGGTCACGGATGAAGGAGAAATCCACCGTTGCGTCGATCTTGCGCAACAGGTGGTCTTGGGGCACCAGCATCTCAAGCGTCACCATCTCAAGCTGCTGCTGCGCAGGCGTGGGCGCTTTCAGCATCTGTCTATGAAAACAACAAACCCAGGCTAAGGCCAGGGTTTGTCAGCAGTCTGAGCGGGCAAGTGCCCGCTTTTGTTGTTCGCAAATACTGCATGCGGAGCTTTACTCCGCTGCAGTCTCGCCTTCTTCCACCGCCTTCATCGACAGGCGGATGCGGCCTTGTTTGTCCACTTCCAGCACCTTGACCTTGACCACATCGCCTTCCTTCAGCTTGTCGCTGACCTTTTCCACGCGCTCGCTGGAAATCTGCGAGACGTGCACCAGGCCATCTTTGCCGGGCAGGATGGTGACGAAAGCACCGAAGTCCATGATCTTGACGACCTTGCCTTCGTAGATGCGACCGGGTTCAACATCGGAAGTGATCTGCTCGATGCGGTTCTTGGCCGCCATCGCTGCGGCATTGTTGACCGAGGCAATGGTGATGGTGCCATCGTCCTGGATGTCGATTTGCGTACCGGTTTCCTTGGTAATCGCCTGGATGGTGGCGCCGCCCTTGCCGATGACCTCGCGAATCTTGTCCGGGTGAATCTTGATGGTCAGAAGGCGCGGTGCGTATTCGGACAGCTCGGTACGTGCGCTGGTGATGGCCTTGGCCATTTCACCCAGGATATGCAGGCGACCTTGCTTGGCCTGTGCCAGCGCTACCTTCATGATTTCTTCGGTGATGCCCTGGATTTTGATGTCCATTTGCAGGGCGGTGATGCCTTGCTCGCTACCGGCCACCTTGAAGTCCATATCGCCGAGGTGGTCTTCATCACCAAGGATGTCGGAAAGCACCACATACTCGTCGCCTTCCTTGACCAGACCCATGGCGATACCGGCCACCGGGCGCTTCACCGGCACACCGGCATCCATCAGTGCCAGCGAGGAGCCGCACACCGAGGCCATCGACGAGGAGCCGTTGGATTCGGTGATTTCCGAGACCACACGCACGGTGTAGGGGAATTCCTCGATGCTCGGCATCATCGCCAGCACGCCGCGCTTGGCGAGGCGGCCGTGACCGATTTCACGGCGCTTGGGCGCGCCGAAGCGGCCGGTTTCGCCCACCGAGTACGGCGGGAAGTTGTAATGGAACAGGAAGTTTTCCTTCCACTCGCCAGCCACGTCATCGATGATCTGGCCATCACGGGCAGTGCCGAGGGTGGTCACCACCAGTGCCTGGGTTTCACCACGGGTGAACAGCGCCGAACCATGCACGCGCGGCAGCACGCCAACCTTGCAGCTAATCGGGCGCACATCGGTCAGGCCGCGGCCGTCGATACGCTTCTTGGTGGCCAGAACCGATTGGCGCATGGTCTGGTATTCCTGCTCGCCAAACTCCTTGAGCAGGTCGGCAATCTTCCAGCCTTCGGCCTCCACCTTCGGCGAGAGGCGGTCGGCAATGTCCTGACGCAGGGCATTGATTGCCTCACGACGATCGAGCTTGTCGATAATCTGGAAGGCACCCTTGAGCTTGTCACCGATATTACTGATGACTTCGCCAATCAGGCCCTCGTTCTTGGCCGGGGCTTCCCATTCGCAAGGCTTGACGCCTGCCTCAGCCACCATGGCATTGATGGCATCGATCACCACCTGCATTTGGCGATGACCGAACATCACCGCGCCGAGCATCACTTCTTCGGACAGCTCACGGGCTTCGGATTCGACCATCAGCACCGCTTCACGGGTACCGGCGACCACCAGCTCCAAATCGGAATCCTTCAGCTCGCTGACCGTGGGGTTCAACAGGTACTCACCATTCTTGTAGCCGACTTTGGCCGCACCGATCGGGCCCTGGAACGGGCTGCCGCACAGCGCCAATGCTGCCGAGGCGCCAATCATCGCCAGCACATCGCCTTCCACTTCCGGGTTCAGCGACATCAGTTGGCAGATAATCTGCACTTCGTTTTTGTATTCTTCCGGAAACAGCGGGCGGATCGGCCGGTCAATCAGGCGGCTGATCAGCGTTTCTTTCTCGGTGGGGCGGCCTTCGCGCTTGAAGAAGCCACCGGGAATGCGGCCACCGGCGTAGAACTTTTCCTGATAGTCCACGGTCAGCGGGAAGAAGTCCTGACCTTCACGGGCGGCCTTGGCGGCCACGGCAGTGGCGAGCACTACGGTGCCGTCGCAGGACACCATGACTGCGCCGCCAGCCTGGCGGGCGATTTCGCCGGTTTCAAGGGTGACGGTCTTGCCGCCGTACTGGAAGGTTTTGGTGATTTTGGCCACGTCGGTTCCTTTGGATGCCTCAAGGCCCCTGCCTCAAGGCGATGATGATGAGCGGGTAAAACGATTGAAAGTATGTTGCACAAAAACAAACCGCAGCACCTTGCGAGTGCTGCGGTTCCGGGGTCTTAGCGACGCAGACCCAGCTTCTGGATCAGAGCCTTGTAACGCTCGGCATCCTTGCGGTGCAGATAGTCAAGCATGCTGCGGCGCTGGTTGACCAGCTTCAGCAGGCCACGGCGGCTGTGATGATCCTGCTTGTGCACCTTGAAATGCTCGGTCAGCTGTTGAATGCGGGCAGTCAGCAGTGCCACTTGCACTTCCGGCGAGCCGGTATCGTTGGCACCACGCTGATTGTCTTTGATGATTTGGGCGGTATTGATGGACATGATTTGTCTCTCTGGTAGATGCGTGACCTGCAGGAACGCCCCTTCCGCCTTGGTTTCGGGGACGCACCGCGGGTTCGCCGCGAGCTCAAGAAAAATGCCGCGAAAGCGGCGCGCGGATTATAAACCTCCAGCCACCCCCAGACAAGGCAGTACAGCCCTCGGAAGCCGCCTTCAACCTCGAGTCCCGGCAGCGAGCATCACCCCTTGCCGCAGCCACTGACGCTGGCGACGGCATCGTGGGCGTGCAGGCTTTCAAGATGCGCCACGCGCGCCTGCCATTGACCTATCGGCAATGCGGAAAGCGCCGCGCCCACGCGCCGGGCAGCGTCTTCACAGAACATCAGGTTCTCGGCATTGGCTCTGGCGAAGGCTTGCTCGTCCTCGCGTTTGACGGCTGTTTGCACCGGCGTGCCCAATGCCTGCTCCAATGCATTGACCAGGGTTTCTATCGGCAAGTTGTCAAAGTCCGCAGCCAGCTGGACATTGACTTCGGCCACGCTGCGCTGGGCGTGCGGGGTGGCGGCAAGACCGGCCTTGGAAGCCAGCCAGGCTTTCGCTTCATCCACACTGACTGACTCTCTTGCGAAGGCAGCAGCGAAAGCATCAGCATTGAGCTGGCGCGAGAGCGCCGCCGAGGCCGGGCAGGTACTGGAATATTCCACCGCCACTTGCAGTCGGGCATCGAGCTCACCATCGGCATTGGCTTCCAGCATCAGGCTGACCGGGTAACGCCGCCAGCCCTGGTTATCGCTGAGCAGCGCAGGACGCAATAGCAGACGCTCAAAGCGCAGTCGCAACCGGGCGCGATTTGCCAAACCCTGCTGGGAGGCAATCAGCGCCTGCATCAGCGCGCCCAGGGATGCCGCATCAAGCCGAGTCTCCGGCAGCGCCGTTTGCGTGTGCAGGTACAGGCGTGACATATGAATGCCGCGTTTGTCGGCATCATCCAGGCTGACCGCCACATCCACCTGTGCCGGAACTTGCAGGCGCTCATCCAGTCGCAGTGGCAGGGCGATATTGTCCATGCCAACCCAGTCCAGGGGCCGCGCAAGCTGCGCAGCTTCAAAGGCGACATCGGGAAGCGGACGGGGGCTGGACATAGATTGGCTCAAATGAGAATGAATCGCGCATTTTAGGGCGTGTTGCCCGCCCGTGCCGCCTGCCAGGTGCAACGCAATGTTTGCCAGGCAGAAAGTGGGCTGCTGCGCTGCTGGCGGGCACGGGCAAGTGCGGAAAGCACCCGGCGTGGACGGGTGCCGCCACTGGCTGGCGGCGGCATTTGCCCAAGTATCAATAACAGGTCATGGTGAAGCCGCGCCCTGCCCTCGGCGCTTTCGGCAAACAGGATTTGCTCGATGTCGGCCAAAACAGCCGCCAACCGTTGCAGCGCCACATCATCGGCGGGGTTCAGGAGGGCAGGCAGCTCATCGGCCAGGGCATCCCAGGGCAATGCCTTGCCTACCAGTCCTTGACCCAGCGGGTGGCGGCGTGCGCCCTTGCGCCAGGTGCGCAGCTCTTCCTGCCACCAGGCCAGTTTGGCGGCTGCCGGTACCGGCTCCAGTGCGGCGATTTCCGTCAGGGCGGCAAACAGTGCGAACCATTGCTCGGCCAGCGCGCGCTGCGGCTCGGGCACGAATACCCGGGCAATCCGCCATTCTGGCAAGGATCTCTGCCAGGCTTCGATAAAACTTTGTGCCTCTGGAGATTCGCTCACGGCCAGTTCCGTGCATCCAGCAGCGCATCAATCGCGTCAATATTCCTGTCCGCCCCCCAGGCCAGCGGGTCGTCATCGCTGCGGCGGTAGCCCCACAGTGCAGCGATGGCAGGCATTCCGGCGGCATGGGCAGCGTCGATATCACGGCGGTCATCGCCAATATAGACGGCATCGGCAGGCGCAAAGCCCAGCGTATCGCAGGCATGCAGCAGGGGCAGCGGATGCGGCTTGCGCTCAGGCAAGCTATCCCCGCCCAGCAAAATGGCGCTGCGCTTCTCCCAACCCAGATGCGGCATCAGCGCCTGGGCAAAGCGGATCGGCTTGTTGGTGATGATGCCCCAGCGGCTACCGGCCGCCTCCAGCGTGCTCAACAGCTTTTCGACACCATCAAAGGCCGCGCCGTATTGCCCCAGCACAGTGCCGTAAACCTCCAGAAACTCCGGTACGGCGGCGATGATTGCTTCTTCGCTCCAGTCCGGGAAAGCGGCGCCCACCATGGCGCGCGCGCCACGCGAAACATGCGGGCGGACTTCCTCCAAGGCCAGTGCCGACAAACCACGGCGCGCACGCATCTGATTGATGGTCGCCACCATGTCCGGGGCACTGTCGAGCAAGGTGCCATCCAGATCAAACAGCACCAACGCCGGAAATGCGCTCACGCCAGCATCCCCTTGCGCGCGCAGGCGAGGTAATTCACATCCACGCGCGTTGACAGCCGTGCCGCATTGCGCCACGGCTCATAGGCAAGGCCTGAGACATCATGCAAATCCAGCCCGGCAGCACGTAACCAAGCCGCCAGCTCCGATGGCTTGATGAAACTGCGGTAGTCATGGGTGCCGCGCGGCAACAGACGGGCAATGTATTCAGCACCGACAATCGCCAGCGCAAATGCCGCCGGGGTGCGGTTGAGCGTGGAAAGAAACAGCTGACCACCAGGCTTCAAAAGCTTGGCGCAGGCGGCGATGATGCTGGCAGGCTCAGGCACATGCTCCAGCATTTCCATGCAGGTGATGGCATCGAACTGCCCCGGCATTTCCTCGGCCAGCGACTCCACCGTCTGCACGCGGTAATCAATGGCAAGTCCCGCCTCAAGCTGATGCAGCTCGGCCATTTCCACCAAGGGCGCGGCCATGTCGATGGCCGTCACCTGCGCGCCGCTTTTTGCCAGCGCCTCAGAAAACAGGCCGCCACCACAGCCCACATCCAACACCTTGGCATCTTGCAGCGTCTGGTAGCGCGCCACATAGGACAGCCGTGCCGGGTTCAGCGCATGCAGCGCCTTTTGCGGGCCGTCTTTGTCCCACCAGCGGCTTGCCAAGGCCGCGAACTTTTCCACTTCTTGCGGATTGACGTTGCTGCTCATCATTTCACTCCCGACACCCGCCGCTGCTGGAACCTCTTGCCCCGGCCCGGCCTCCGCAGGCCGGGCGCTCGTGCAGCTGCGAGCCAGTGGCTCGCAAGCAGCTACCCTCGCCCCACCAGCGGCTTGCCAGGGCCGCGAACTTTTCCACTTCTTGCGGATTGACGTTGTTCATTCACTTTCCGATCTATTTTCTTCTGCCGCCAACAGCATGAGCGATAGGCTCGGCGCTGATCTGGCAGGCAGAACAGGGGCGTGCAATTATGCGTCAATCACGCATCAAACAAGCTGCCATGTGCCCTGAACACCAAGATTTTGCACCCCCGGCACTGCCCGAGCGCCCCGAATTTGCCGCCTGGCGTGCGCAACGGCTGGCCGATTTTCACCAGCGCTGGCAGGCCTTGCCCACCCTCGATCCGTTGGCAACCTGGGCAGAGGATGCCGATTTCGCGCGCTGGTCGGCCATCTGTTATGTCGAATACGAAGCCCTCTACCTCAAGTTCTGCGCAGACAGCGAGGATTTCTGTCGACTCGCGGCGCTGGCGCTCGGCGAGTGTCTGGTGCGCCATCTGGGCATGCGCTGGTGCCAAAGTCCGCTGTTTCCCGGCGAAGACTTGCTGCTGCACCATCCCCAATACCCAACACGCATCCGCAACCTGTATGCGCTGGTCGTGCATCGCTGGCTGGGGCAAGGCAGTTATGAGCTGCCGCAGCTGTTCGATGACATCGTGCTGGAATGGCGCTATACCCTGCCCTACCCGCTGGATGCCGTCTCCACCCTGCCATGGCGCGAGGCCGAGCCCGTTTACCACCAGCGCTGGGGCAGCGCGCCATCCGAAGCCTTGCACCAGCGCCTTTACCGGGTATTCCATGCCGATGACGAGTCCGCAGTGCGCTTCATCAGCGGTACCGTCTTCCAGCTGCCCGGCCATCCGCCCTGGCGGCAACTGCTTTACAACATCGAGGTCTGCGAAGCGCAGCTCGACCAACGCGCCGAAGATTGTTCACGGGACTGGCGCGCCTATGCCGATGCGGCCTATGCCACGGCAGAAAGCGTGAAATACGGCAATAGCCACGACTGAACACCAAGCTCCGCCATGGGAAAGACGGAAGAAAGGGCCGCTATCCGTTTTTCCCCAATAGCGGCTTCAAGCCGCTCAAATCCAAAGGCTGCATCGCTTTATCCCTGGACTTTGGCCTGCCACTGGCGGGCGTTGGCGGCAAGTTCGGCTTCGTCCATCTCCACCAGTTTGCGATGGATGAGTTTGGGCTGCCCGGCAATCCAGACATCGCTGACTTGGTGGCGGCCTGTGGCATAAACGATTTGCGAGATGACGTTGTACAGCGGCTGCGCTTCCAGGCTATCCAGTGCGATACAGGCGATATCGGCCTGTTTGCCCACTTCCAGCGAGCCAATGACCTCTCCCAACCCCATTGCCCGGGCGCTGCCGAGCGTGGCCGCGTGCAGCGCCTCGGCAGCAGAAAGTGCAGTGGCATCTTCGGCCACGGCTTTGGCAAGCAAGGCTGCGGTACGGGTTTCGCCGAACATGTCGAGGTCGTTATTACTGGCTGCGCCATCGGTGCCGATGGCCAGGTTCACGCCGGCGCGCAATAGTGCACAGGCCGGGCAGAAACCGGAGGCCAGCTTCAGGTTCGACTCCGGGCAATGCACCACGCTGACGCCGCGCTCAGCACAGAGGTGGATTTCAGCCTCGGTAAGCTGGGTCATATGCACGGCAATCAGGCGCTCGTTGATGAGGCCGAGCTTGTCCAGTCGCGCAATCGGGCGCTGTCCGTACTGCTCCAGCGACTGCTGTACTTCCTGCGCGGTTTCGTGCAGATGCAGGTGCACCGGGATATCCCACTGCGCAGCCAATTCATGCACGCGGCGGAAGTTGGCATCGTTGACGGTATAGGGCGCATGCGGCGCCAGCGCCATCGAAATCAAGCCATCGCCGCGCCAGGCGGCCTGCACTTCCCCGGCGCGAGCAAAGTATTCCTCATCGGTTTTCGCCCAGGCAGTGGGAAAATCGATGACCGGCAGGCCGATGCGGGCGCGAAAGCCGTATTTCTTGTAGGTTTCGGCCTGCGCATCGGGGAAGAAGTAATGTTCGTTGCAGCAGGTCGTGCCGCCGCGCAGCATCTCGGCAATGGCAAAGGTACAGCCATCGGCCACGAACTCAGGACTGATGACGCGGCCTTCAGCCGGCCAGATATGTTCCTGCAACCACGCCATCAGCGGCAGGTCATCGGCGATGCCGCGCAAAAGCGTCATCGGGTTATGGGTATGGGCGTTGACCAGGCCGGGAATCAACACCGAATCCGGGCGGCTATGGGTCTGTTGGGCGACAAAACGCGCCCGCGCCTCGGCCATGGGCAGTATCGCCACAATCACCCCGCCATCAATCACCAGCGCGTGCTGATGCAATACCTGCCCCAAGGGCATTACCGGCACAATCAAACCGGCTTCGATGATGAGGTCGCAGGCCTGTGGGGCGTGTTCGGACATGGCGTTGTTTACTGGGTATGTCTGCAAGATGGGCGAGAAAAATCAGGGGCGCCTATCGCGCCCCTGAATCCGTCGAGGATTACTTCACGCGGCTGACGTATTCGCCGCTACGGGTATCGACCTTGATGATTTCATCCTGGCCGACAAACAGCGGCACGCGCACCACTGCGCCGGTTTCCAGGGTGGCCGGCTTGCCGCCGCCGCCAGAGGTATCGCCACGCACGCCAGGGTCGGTTTCAGTGATTTTCAGCTCGACGAAATTCGGCGGCTGCACCGCAATCGGGGTACCGTTCCACAGCGTCACCACGCATTCTTCTTCGCCCTTCAGCCATTTTTCGGCGCCGCCCATGCCGGCGGCATCAGCCTGCACCTGCTCGAAGGTTTCGGGGTTCATGAAGTGCCAGTATTCGCCATCCGAATACAGGTACTGCATATCGGTATCCATCACGTCGGCCACTTCCAGCGAGTCGGTCGCCTTCATGGTGATTTCCTGCACGCGGCCGGTCTTGATCTGGCGGAACTTCACCCGGGTGAAGGCCTGACCCTTGCCCGGCTTGACGTATTCGGTATCGGTGATGACCGCAGGTTCGTTGTTGACCAGAATCTTCTGTCCGTTCTTGACGTCATTCATGCCAAGGGTGGCCATTGCTTTACTCCTTAGGAAGCCGCTGCGATGCGGCAATCAAATAAAATGGGGCGATATGATACCCGCACGCGCCGCCCAACCCAAAATTCCCGACTTCCAGCCGTCCCTGCCCTGGCAGATGCAGTGGCGCGATGCCATCCGTAACCCGCATGAGCTGCTGGCATTGCTTGGGCTGGAGCAGCTCGCCACGCGCGTTTCGGCCAAGGCCATGCAGCAGTTTGCGCTGCGCGTGCCGCTGGCTTTTGCCGCGCGCATGGAGCTGGGCAATCCCCATGACCCGCTGCTGCGCCAGGTGCTGCCGCTGGATGATGAAGAACGCCTCGTGCCCGGCTTTGCCCTGGATGCCGTCGGTGATGCCGCCGCCAAGGCCGGCAACGGGCTGATTCGCAAATACCAGGGGCGGGCGCTCTTGATTGCCACCGGCAGTTGCGCCATCAACTGCCGCTATTGCTTCCGCCGCCATTTCCCCTATGCCCGCGAAACTGCGGCCAAAAATGGCTGGCGCGATGTAGTGGCGGCCATCGCAGCCGATGACTCGATTGAAGAAGTACTGCTTTCCGGCGGCGACCCGCTATCACTTGGCACCCAAAAACTTGCCGATCTCACCGCACAACTGGCGGCAATCCCGCATATCAAACGGCTGCGCATCCATTCGCGCCTGCCGGTGGTGTTGCCAGCCCGTATCGATGCTGCCTTGCTGAAATGGCTCAACACCCTGCCCTGGCCGGTGGCCTTCGTCATTCATGCCAATCACGCCAAAGAGTTTGATGATGCTGTCGATTTTGCCCTCGGCCAGTTGCGCGCCACCGGAGCGTTATTGCTCAACCAGGCGGTGCTGCTCAAGGGCGTGAATGATTCGCTCGATGCGCTGGCGGCGCTGTCCGAGCGCAGCTTTGCCGCAGGCGTACTGCCCTATTACCTGCACCAACTTGACCGGGTACAGGGCGCGGCGCATTTCGAGGTAAGCGATGCACGTGCGCTTGAGCTGCATACCCAGCTGGCTGCCAGGCTTTCGGGTTATCTGGTTCCCAGGCTGGTGCGCGAAGTGGCCGGTGACAGCGGCAAAAGACCGCTCAGGGCTTCTGGCTGATTCTGTGACATGCTTCAAGTTTTACAATCACAACTTCGCTATAGTCATCCCGCTGATTTCAATTCCCCAAGAGACTGCCCCCCATGTCCAGAAACCCGGACACGCCCATCCGCATCCTGATTATCAATGATGATGTCTCCACTGCCGAGGCCATCATCAGCCATCTGCGCAATAGCGGCATGGCCGTGCGCCCATCCCGGCCAACAGACTCTACCGAACTCTCTGCGCTGCTTGACAAGACCCCGTTCGACCTGGTGCTGCTCTCCCTGCCTTCTACGGCCATCAGCCAGCAAGAGGTGTTCATGCTGGTGGAAGCACAAGGCCGGGACTTGCCCATCCTGGTGGAAACGGCCGAGATTGATGCCAAACACCTGCTGTCACTGACCGAAGCCGGTGTCCGCGCCGTTTTGCCACGCGGACAGTTCAACCACTTGCGAGTCATGATTGAGCGTGAGCTTGAGGATCTCAATGCCCGTCGCGGCCTGCGTCGCCTGGAAGCACAACTGCGCGAAACCGAGCGCCGCTGCGACTCGCTGATTGAATCCTCGCGCGACCCCATCGCCTATATTCACGAAGGCATGTATATCCGCGCCAACAGCGCCTATCTGGAAATGTTCGGCTATGAAGACTTTGCCGATATTGAAGGCATGCCGCTGCTGGACATGGTATCTGCAAGCGATGTGGCCGAATTCAAGCAACTGCTGAAGGAACTAGGCAAGAGCGACAACCTGCCCCCCCGTCATGAACTGCAAATGCGCGGCAGCGATGGCGAAGACTTCCCTGCGGTGATGGAGTTCACCCCGGCCAAATACGAGGGCGAGCCCTGCCTGCAACTCATCATCCGTCGCCAGGAACTGGATATCGACCCGGCGCTGGCACAGGAAGTGGACAACCTGCGCCGCCTGGACATGGCCACCGGGCTTTTGAACCGGCAAACCTTCCTGCAACACCTGGAGCAACACGTGGCCGAAGCGGCCAGCGGCGAACATCAGCACACCTTGCTGCTACTGGAGCCCGACCATATCGCCCAGCTTTATCAGCAAGTGGGGCTTGACAATGTCGACGACCTTGCCGCTGCCATTGCCGAACGCCTGCGGCAAAACCTGCCCGAAGGCATCATCCTGGCGCGTGTTGCCGAGCACACTTACGCCATCTTGCTGCAGAACAGCCCATACCGGCAAAGCCATGCGCTGGCCGAAGAACTCTGCGCCGCCTTCCAGAACCAGTTGCTGGAAACTTCTGAAAAAACCCTGAGCGCCACCATCAGCATTGGTGGCGTACAGATTGGCGAGCGTATTGCGCAAATTGCCAAAGTCCTGGACAAAGCCAACGAAAGCCTGCGTCATGCCAGTGAAATGGGCGGCAACCAGGTGCACATCTTCGACCCGCGCGCCACCGAGCGCGCCGAAGAAGAACGCATCCAGGCCTGGATCCAGCATGTCAAGGACGCACTCACCAATGACTCGCTGAAACTGCACTACCGCCAAATCATCAATCTGCATGACGAGGGTGAACAGTTCCATGAAACCCTGCTGCGCATGCAGGGCACCGACGACACCCTGATTCAACCCGGACAATTCGTGCCCCTGGCCGAAGAGCACGGCCTGGCTGCCGCGCTTGACCGCTGGGCCATCCGGCATGCCTTGCACAGCATCAAGAACACTGCACAACCAGCCAAAATACTGATCCGCATCGCCCAGGCCTCACTGGAAGACGAGCAACTGGTGCCGGATATCCTCAAAATGCTGGCCGAAACCGGCGTCCCGGCCTCCTGCCTGGTTCTGCAACTACCCGAATCCAAAGTCTTTACCAATCTGCGCGCGGCCCAGCAAATGAACGAAGCCCTGAAAAGAATCGGCGCAGCATTCTGCATCGAGCAGTTCGGTATGGGGCTTAACTCCTCACAGTTGTTGAGCCATCTGCAACCTGGCTTCCTGAAGCTCAACCACGACCTGCTGGAAGACCTCAATAGCGAAGAAAACCGCGAGCGCCTGGTTGAAATTATCCACAGCGCCACTGAGCTGCAAATCCCCTGCATCGCCCCCAGCGTGGACTCGCCAACCACCATGACCGCCCTGTTCACCTCCGGCGTGACCTATGTGCAGGGCGACTTTGTCGCTCCGGAAACAAGCTCCCTGGCCTGAGGCAAGACCCAACCCACAAAAAACGCCGAGTTTCCCCGGCGTTTTTTGTGGTGCTACCGAAATTGAACAACTAGCCAATCAAGCCGCAGCAACAGCACGCTTGTCATCAAGCTGGGCATGGCGCAGTGCTTCGATGCGCTGCTCCAGCGGCGGGTGGCTCATCATCAGCTTTTTCAGGCCATGCCCGAGCGCGCCACTGATGCCAAAGGCCGCCACCTGCTGCGGCAGGGTGCTGGCGCCATGGTTTTGCTTGAGTCGCTCAAGTGCGGCAATCATCTTTTCACGCCCGGCAAGCGTGGCGCCGCCAATATCGGCACGGAATTCACGGCGGCGCGAGAACCACATGGCAATCATGCTGGCAAAAAGACCAAACACCATGTCCAGCACGATGACGATGGCAAAGTAGGCCAAACCCGGGCCTTCGTTGCGGCCACCTGAGAGATAACCATCAATCGCGCGCCCCAGCACACGTGCCAGCACAATCACAAAGGTATTGAGCACCCCTTGCAGCAGTGCCATGGTCACCATGTCGCCATTGGCTACATGCGCCACCTCATGTCCGAGCACCGCTTCGGCCTCATCCCGGCTCATGCCGCGCAAAAGGCCGGTAGATACCGCCACCAAAGCCTTATTGCGGTTGGCTCCAGTCGCAAATGCGTTGATTTCCGGCGCATCGTAAATGGCCACTTCCGGCATGCCGATACCGGCCGCCTGCGCCTGGCGCTGCACAGTGGCAACAAGCCAGCGTTCCATGTCACTGCGTGGCTCAGCAATCACCTTCGCCCCGGTGGCGCGCTTGGCCATCCACTTGGACATCAGCAGCGATACAAACGAGCCGCCAAAGCCAAACAGCATTGCCATCACCAGCAATGCGCCGTTATTGCCCAGCTGCACACCAAACACTGCCTGCAGCACGAACATCACAATGCCCAGCAGCAACAGCACTGCCAGGTTGGTCGCCAAAAACAAGAAAATACGATTCAACATTTGCCTGATTCACATATGAAGTTGGGTAACCCCGAAAATATGGATGATTGCCGCTGAAATCAATGTGATGATGCCAATGAATCCCCCAAAGCCCGTGCGTGGCCGTTTTGCGCCCTCACCCACCGGCGCCCTGCATCTGGGCTCGCTGCTGACCGCACTTGGCAGCTATCTGCATGCCAAAGCCCAGGGCGGGGAATGGTGGGTACGCATTGAAGATGTGGATCGTGACCGTGAACTCCCCGGTGCCGCCGAGTCACAGCTTGATAGCTTGCGCCGCTTCGGCCTGGAATGGGATGGCGAAGTGGTTCGCCAGTCCGCGCGTGGTGCGCTGTACCAGGCGGCACTGGACAGCCTACTGACACGTGGCCTCGCTTTTGAATGCCATTGCAGCCGTAATGACCTTGCCGCAAATCACGGACTACACCGCCACTGCCTTGCCCGCAGCCGGCGTCCGCAGCCTGCGTTTCGTTTTCGCGTCCATCCAGGCTGCAAGATGGATTTTCATGACGAAGTCCTCGGCTCACAGTCACAGCAAGTGGATAGGGAAGTCGGCGATTTTGTGCTCAAGCGCGCCGATGGTCATTGGGCCTATCAACTGGCCGTGGTGGTGGACGATGGCGCACAAGGCATCACCGAAGTGGTGCGCGGCGCCGACCTTGCCGATTCCACGGCACGGCAAATCCTGCTGCAAAAGGCATTGGCGCTGCCCACGCCGCGCTATCTGCACCTGCCACTGCTGCTTGATGAAAATGGCCGCAAGCTCAGCAAGTCCTTGGCTGCCCTGCCGCTGGATACAGAGCATGCCCTGCCGGCACTGCGGCTGGTCTGGCAAGCCCTGGGACAACCCGCCAAAGCGGTGGCCGCCGCCGCCAATCCGCAACAGTTCCTGTCGCTGGCCTTGGCAAATTTTGAGCCAGGCCGTATTCCTGCCCGGCCTTCTGCGCTGCACAACATGGTTTTCACAAATCCGGCCTAGAATCAGCCTGCCACATCAACAACCACTCATGGGGATTACATGACACAACGCGTAGCACTGGTTACCGGCGGCACCGGCGGCATCGGCACCGCCATCATCAAGCAACTGGCGGACATGGGGCACAAGGTCGCCACCAATTACCGCAATGAAGAAAAAGCCCGCGCCTGGGCAGAAAAAATGAAGGCCGACGGCTATGACATCACCTTGGTCAAGGGCGATGTTACCTCTGAAGAACAAGCTGCGGCGATGGTCAAGGAAGTGGAAGCCAAACTGGGGCCGGTGGAAATCCTGGTCAATAACGCCGGCATCACCCGCGATGGCACCTTCCACAAGATGAAGGGCGATCAGTGGCGCGATGTCATTGATACCAATCTCAATTCCTGCTTCAACGTCACCCGCCAGGTGATCGAGGGCATGCGCGATCGCAAATGGGGACGCATCATCCAGATCAGCTCGATCAACGGTCTGAAGGGTCAGTACGGCCAGGCCAACTATGCTGCCGCCAAGGCCGGCATGCACGGCTTCACCATCTCTCTGGCGCGCGAAAATGCCAAGAACGGCATCACCGTCAACACCATCTCACCCGGCTATATCGCCACCGACATGGTGATGGCGGTGCCCGAAGAAGTGCGCGCCAAGATTGTCGCCGACATCCCCACCGGCCGCCTCGGCACGCCCGAAGAAATCGCCTATGGCGTGGGCTTCCTGGCCGACGAGAAGGCCGGCTGGATTACCGGCTGCAATCTTGATATCAATGGTGGCCACCATATGGGCTGGTAAGCCGCAACTGCTTTTGCAAGCCACACATAAACAAATCCCCGGCACACGCCGGGGATTTGTCGTTAACCCAAAGCTCAAGCAGCCTTGTTGACTTTCTTGCTTACGGTGCGCTTGCCGGGCTTGACCACCGGGGCAGCGGCAGAGCCCGCAGACTTATTGACAGCCTTAGGACGGATATTGCCGTAGCTGCAGTTGTAACGCTTGCCCTTGGCGGTCTTGCGGTCGCCTTTGCCCATGGTAATTGCTCCTGATGGATGTTGGCCTGCGCCATTGCGCAGGGAGTGGAAAAGTAAACGCGAAGCCTAACACAAAGCCGGGCAGCAATCAGCCCTGATTTTTTGTCACTGCCAGCACCCCGGCACGATGCGTCAGACGCATATTGGTCAAATGCGCCAATGCCAGCAACACCCCGCCTGGCACCATCAGTCCCCAGTGCAGCCAGGCATATGGCTGCGCATGCCCGTGCGCATGGAACGGCCCGAAAGCGCCAAACCACAGCAGCAGCAGTGCTGGCAGCAGCAAGCCCCAGGCGTAATAGGCACGATGGCGGCGCCAGCCGATCGTCAAGGTGGTGGCCGCCAGCACGGTGGCAAAGACTACTACCCCCTGATCGATATCCACCCAGCCCTGGCTGCCAAGCCCCAGGGTTGGCAGCAGCGCCAACAGCACCGGCAATGCCGCGCAGTGGACTGCGCACAGCATGGATGCGGCAAAGCCGATGCGGTCAGCAGTTTGCAGGCGTGTTCCTGGTTGCGCCATGTTTTAAGTCCAGCCCTAGATGTGGTGAATTCCGAGGTAGCCGTGCCTTGTATTGCCACTTCTGCCTTGCATGAAGCACCTTTTAAATCAGCCAGTTGCACACACAATCTGGCGAACGATGCTTCATTTCCCCAGTGCAGCTCTTGCCTGAAGGACAGATAACAATATAACATTTGCTACCTTGTAACCACTACTCTACAACAAAGCATGACGAAAATCCTCCCCCTCCCCCCGCGTCGCCATCTTCTGACCCATGCGCTGCTGCTTGCCCTGGCTGTCCCGGCTGCCGGCTTTGCGCAAAGCCACGACCAGCATCGCAGCCCCGCACATGACCTGCTGGACAAGGTGAAAGTCACCGCCACGCCGCTGCACCAGACTGCCGAGGACTTGGCGCGGCCGGTCGATGTGCTGGCAGGCGAGCGTCTTGATGAAGAAAAGGCCGCTACCCTTGGCGGCAGCCTTGAGCGCCTGCCGGGCATTCAAAGCTCTTACTTTGGCCCGGGTGTGGGCCGGCCCATCATCCGCGGCCTTGACGGTGCGCGCGTACAGGTATTGAACAGCGGCACCGGCAGTGGCGATGTGTCCACCGTCAGCATTGACCATGCGGTCAGCATCGAGCCGTTCATGGCCAACCGCATTGAAGTGTTGAAAGGCCCGGCCGCCCTGCTGTACGGCAGTGGCGCGATTGGCGGCGCCGTCAACGTGGTGGATGGCCGCAGCCCCGATGCGCTGCTGGAAGCACCGTTCTCTGGCCGTGTGGAGCTGCGCGGCGGCAATGTCAATGCCGAGCGTACCGGCATGTTCCGCCTTGATGGCAGCACCGCCAGCAGTGGCAGCGGCTGGGTCTTCCATGCCGATGGCCTGTTGCGCGAAACCGGCGACATCAAAATCCCGGGGCATGCCGTCAGCGCCGAGCATGCCGAGGAACACGACGAAGAACGCGATGCCGACCACTGGGGAAAACTGGCCAGCAGTGCCACCCGCACCGCCAGTGCCGGTCTTGGTGTGAGCTATATCGGTGAACACGGTCATTTCGGCATCAATACCAGCCTGTACAACAGCCGCTATGGCGTTCCCGGTCACAGTCATGCCGACCATGGTCATGGTCATGGTCATGGTCATGGACACGGGCATGGGCACGGACACGATGAAGAAGCCCACGAAGTAACCATCCGCCTGGATCAGCGCCGTCACGAGCTGCATGGCGGCCTGAATGACCTTGGCATTTTCAAGACCTTGCGTTTCAAATACGCCCATACCGATTACACCCATACCGAGCACGAAGGGGATGAAATCGGCACCGTGTTCAACAACAGGACTCACGAAGGGCGTATTGAACTGGTACACCAGGACATCGCCGGTTGGCAGGGTGCCTTCGGCCTGCAGGGCGTTCGCCGCAATTTTGATGCTACCGGCGCCGAGGCTTTCGTCCCGCACAACCGCAGTCGTGACCTTGGCCTGTTCTGGCTGGGACAGCGTGACTTCGGCCCGGTCAGGGTCGAACTTGGCCTGCGTCACGACCGCAGTGACATCGAAGCCGAGCCGGTCGCCCTGCTGCCACGCCGCCAGAACCAGCGCGATTTCCGCACCACCCATGCCTCGGCAGCCCTGCGCTGGAATATCAATGATGCCTTCAGCCTGCAATTGGGGCTGGATCGCGCGCAGCGTGCGCCAACGGCCGAAGAGCTTTATTCCAATGGCTTCCACGTTGCCACCGGGATGATTGAAGTCGGTGATGACAAGCTGCAACGCGAAACCGTCAACCGTATTGAACTGGGCGCACGCTGGCGTGGTGACCGCATCAAGCTGCAAGCCACCGGGTTCTATGCCGACTACAAAGACTACATCTATCAGAGCTATCTCAACCTGACCGCCACCCGAATCCTGCGTGACCACGGCACGCCGGTGCTGCTGTGGGCGCAGGACGATGCCCGCCTGCATGGGTTTGAAATCGAATCAACCTTTACCCTGGTTGACAACGATAGCGGCCACTTCGACCTGCGCCTGTTCGGCGATACCGTCCGTGGCCGCCTGCGCGGCAATGATATCCACGAGCGACGCATCCGCATCCTGCACGGCGACCACACCCATAACCGCCGAGCCTGGCTGGTGGAAGGCGGCAACCTGCCGCGCATTGCCCCGATGCGCGCTGGCGCCGAACTGCGCTGGGAAGCGCCGAGCTGGCGTGCTGCCCTGAGCGGCACACGAGTTTTCAGCCAGGATCGCGTTGCCAACAACGAATCCGGCACAGCGGGCTATACCTGGGTAAACGCCCACCTCGCCTGGCATGGCGATACCGCCAGTGGCAAAGGCTGGGAAGTGTTTGTCGATGGCCGCAACCTGCTCAACAAGGAAGCGCGCGTGCATACCTCCTACCTGAAAGACCTGGCGCCCCTGCCGGGCCGTGGCTATGTGGCCGGTGTACGTTTCTTCTTCTGATAGAAACGCTGGTGCCAGTAAAACGAACGGGGCGCGATATGCGCCCCTGCACAACGGACAAACCTCGTTCAATTTGAACGGGGTTTGTTTTTGGGCATGACCGCCCAAAACCCCAATCAATAGCACCGCCGTTGTCGCCACTGCGATTCAAAAACCTGTTTGATGGCACGCATTTCACGTGCACAATGCCCACCCCGGCCTTAGAATCGAATCCGTTAAAAACCCAAGGAGCCGGATATGTTCCGCCAGTTAACGTTTGCTGCTGCCTGCGCGCTGCTGTTTGCCTTCTCTCCCGCCCGCGCCGGTGATGTACTGCTGGTTGAGCGCATCAAACAGGAAAGCGCCAGCCCCCAGCCTGCCCGCGGCATGAGCATGGCCGAAGTCGAGCGCCGCTTCGGCGCACCGCAATCGCGGCTTGAGCCGCGTGGCGGGCAAAAGCGCCAGTGGCCGACCATCCATCGCTGGGTATATGCCGACTACACCGTGTATTTCGAACGCAGCCGCGTAGTGGATGTGGTGTTGAACCAGGCCTCGCCGCAAGAAACCGGCCCCAAGCCACCGGTTCGCTGATTCATCTTTTCCAACTGCTTGCCGTGCAACCCGGCACGTAATTTTTTGCCCATGACTGAAAACCGTTTACGCCTCCCCGCCGAATGGGAGCCCCAATCCGCCATCCTGATTGCCTGGCCCCATGCCGATACCGACTGGGCCGAGCGCCTGGGTGAGGTGGAAGACACCTATATCGCGCTGGTGGCGGCCATCACCCGTTTTCAGCCGGTCATCATTTGCGTGGCCGATGATGATGTGGAGGCCTATGCCGATGCCCGGCTGCGTTCCAATCGCATCGACATGGAGCGCGTGCGCTTTGTCAGCGTGCCCTATGACGACACCTGGCTGCGTGACTCTGGCCCCATCACCCTGGTGGGCAATAATGGCTTCCGGCTGCTGGATTTCCGTTTCACCGGCTGGGGCGGCAAGTTCGAGGCCAGCGATGACGACCAACTGGTCGAGCGCCTGCATGCAGCCGGGGAACTGGGCGATGCCACGCGGGAAAGCATCGACTTTGCGCTGGAGGGCGGCGCCATTGATACCGATGGCGAAGGCAGCCTGCTCACCACCTGGCAGTGCCTGTCGCTGCGCCACCCCGGAGCCAGCCGCGAAGAATTGAGTGCCAAACTGGCCGCCTGGCTGCAACAGTCGCGGGTACTGTGGCTGGACCACGGCTATCTGGAAGGCGACGATACCGATGCCCATATCGACACCCTCGCCCGCTTTGCGCCGAACAATGCCATCGTGTTCCAGGCCTGCGATGACGAGGCCGACAGCCACTATGCCGAGCTCAAGGCCATGGCCGGGGAAATCGCCGCGCTGCGCACCCTGGATGGCAAGCCCTATACGCTGTTTCCGTTGCCCTGGGCGCAGCCGATTCTTGATGGCGAGCGCCGCCTGGCCGCCAGCTATGCCAATTTCCTGATTCTGAACGGCGCAGTGCTGATGCCGGCCTATGGCGATGCCGCCGACGAGAAAGCCGCCGCGGTGCTGGCCGAGGCTTTCCCAGGCCGTGAAATCGTGCAAGTACCGTGCAAACCGCTGATTTGGCAAAACGGCAGCCTGCACTGCATCACCATGCAGCTGCCTGCGGGCCTGATTCAATAACGCTTACCACGCAGATACCCCATGTCCATCAAAACACTTCGTGTTGCCCTGATTCAGGAAAAAAACCACGGTGATGCCAACGCCAACCTGGCCGTCATCGAAAACCGCGTAGCTGAGGCGGCCAAACAGGGCGCCAAGCTGGTGCTGTTGCAGGAGCTGCATAACGGCGCCTATTTCTGCCAGCACGAATCAGTGGACGAATTTGACCTGGCCGAAACCATCCCCGGCCCGTCCACTGAGCGTCTTGGCAAGCTCGCCCAACAACATGGCGTAGTGCTGGTCAGCTCACTGTTCGAAAAGCGCGCCACCGGCCTGTATCACAACACCGCCGTGGTGTTCGATACCGATGGCCGCATGGCCGGCAAATACCGCAAGATGCACATCCCCGATGATCCGGGCTTTTACGAAAAGTTCTACTTCACCCCCGGAGACCTGGGCTTCCAGCCGATCGAAACCTCCGTCGGTCGCCTGGGCGTTCTGGTGTGCTGGGATCAGTGGTATCCAGAAGCGGCTCGGCTGATGGCGCTGGCCGGCGCTGACCTTTTGCTCTATCCCACGGCGATTGGCTGGGATCCCGATGATGATGAGGCCGAGAAAACCCGCCAGCGCGATGCCTGGGTGCTGTCGCATCGCGGCCATGCCGTTGCCAATGGCCTGCCGGTGCTGTCCTGCAACCGGGTCGGTCATGAGGCCTCGCCGCTGGGCGCTTCCGGCATCGATTTCTGGGGCAATTCCATCGTGCTGGGGCCACAGGGCGAAATCATCGCCGAGGCCGGCGTTGACGCCACCATTCTGTACGCCGACGTGGACATGCAGCGCAGCGAGCACGTGCGCCGCATCTGGCCGTTCCTGCGCGACCGGCGTATCGATGCCTATGGCGATCTGACCCTGCGCTACCGCGACTAACTGCCATGCCAACGGATTTTGACTGGCGCAGCCAGCCGCATACCGTCATCGAGCGCGATGGCGTGCGCTACACCCTGCTCGGCACCGCCCATGTTTCCCACGCCAGTGTCGATGCGGTCAAAGCCGCGATTGCCAGCGGCGAATTCGATGCCGTGGCCGTCGAGCTGGACGAGCAACGGCATACGGCGATGAATGACCCCGAGCAACTGGCCCGGCTCGATATCGTCAAAGTCATCCGCGAAAACCGCATCCCGATGTTTGCCGCCAATCTCGGCCTTGCCGCCTACCAGCGCCGCCTGGCCGAACAGCTGGGCATTGAGCCGGGCGCTGAGCTCAAGGCCGCCACACAGGATGCCAAGGCACATGGCCTGCCCATGCACCTGATTGACCGCGATGTCGGTCTGACCTTCAAGCGCGCCGCCGAACGCCTTGGCTGGTGGCAGCGCCTGAAACTTGGCAGTGGCATTCTGGCCTCGCTTATCGTCAACGAAAAAGTCGAAGACGATGCCATCGAAAAGCTGAAACAGGGCGACATGCTCGAAGCAAGCTTCAGCGAGTTTGCCAGCGACAGCCCGGCCCTGTATGACACGGTAATTGCCGAGCGCGATGCCTGGATGGCGGCACGCCTGCGCGAAAGCGCAGGAGATGCCCGCCATGTGCTGGCAGTCATTGGCGCAGGCCACTTGGCCGGCACCGCCAAGCATCTGCAAGAGAGCACAGACACTCCGCCTGACATCCTTGCCAGGCTCGCCAAACTCAAACCCAAATCGGGCATCCCCTGGTTCACGATTTTTCTTGCCGTATTCGTGCTCGGCGGCTTTGCCTGGGGGTTCTGGCAAGGCGGACTGGATGTGGGCAGCGAGCTTGTGCTGTATTGGCTGGCACTGACCGCAGGACTTGGCGCCTTGGGCTGCATTGCCGCAGGCGGGCACCCATTGAGCGTGCTGGCAGCAGCGCTGTCCTCACCAATCACCCCCCTGCACCCGGCATTGGCTTCGGGCATGCTCAGCGCACTGGCTGAAGCGGGACTGCGCAAGCCCACCTATGCCGACTTCCTGGCACTGCGCGATGACATCAGCTCGCTACGCGGGGTATACCGCAACCGCGTTGCCCGCATCATGCTGGTGTTCTTCCTCACCAACCTCGGCACCGCCCTCGGCGTGTGGCTGGGCGGTGCCAAAATGCTGGGGCGGCTAATGAGCTGAGCCTGCGCACGCCAAGCCGTATGCAGAGTCATCCAGCATACGGTGCCTGTCAACGCATAGGCACGCCTTAACATCTTTGTCGTCGGCGTTAACCGGCTAAAGAAAAACCCCAGCACAGAGCCAGGGTTTATACAGATTGGCGTCCCCACGGGGATTCGAACCCCGGTCGCAACCGTGAAAGGGTTGTGTCCTAGGCCTCTAGACGATGGGGACGTCGGTTGTTGCTGGCAAGATTGACAAGGCTTCAATATTGCCGGTTTTGAAAAGAAAACCTCCGACTTCCATCGGAGGCTTTATAGTGGCGTCCCTACGGGGATTCGAACCCCGGTCGCAACCGTGAAAGGGTTGTGTCCTAGGCCTCTAGACGATAGGGACGTCGTTTCTTGCAAAACTGATGAGGCAAACCAGTTTAGCGAATATTGGTGGAGCCAAGCGGGATCGAACCGCTGACCTCCTGCATGCCATGCAGGCGCTCTCCCAGCTGAGCTATGGCCCCACGTGCTGTGGAGTTGGAAATAATAGAGCCTTTTTTCGCGACGTCAATACTTTTTTCAAAAAATTTTCATCCTTTTGGCAAAACCTTTGCCGGGATGGCTTGCAGCGCCTGTCGGCCATAGCCCTGCTCATGCAGATAGTCCAGCCATTTGGACAGAAAGGTATTCATCCTGAGGCGGTGGTCGAGCATCACCTGCGGCGATGGTGCAAGCCCGAGCACATCCTGCCAGCGGCGGCTGACGTGAAAATGTGTGGCTTCCGCCTGGCGGGCATCGTGGTAGCAACGGATATGTGCTGCCGGGTCAGGCAGGCTGTGGGCTGCAGCCGCATCACGCATTTCGTAGTTCAATGCAAGCTCGGTAGTGAAGCGATGCTGGCAGATGATTTCAAGCCGCAAAGGCAGCCGCCCAGCCGGCGCGCACAGGTACCGGCCTTCGGCAAGGCTGGCAGGTGACAGCAAACGCTCCAGCTTGCGGTGGTTTTCTGCATACAAGCCCATCAGCCAGCCAAGGCGGCTGAGTCTGGGCAGGCGTTCGATGCGGGAGAGAACTGCGCTCACGTGGATATTTCAGAACATTTCACGGTTGATGCCCAGCTCTTCCAGTACCCGGCTTGCGATTTCCTCGATGGAGGCATGGGTGGTGGATAGCACCGGAATGCGTTCATTGCGGAACATGGCTTCGGCAGCCTCCAGCTCGCGTTTGATGGTATTGGCCTCGGCGTAACGCGAGTTCGGGCGGCGCTCCTGCCGGATTTGCTGCAAGCGGTCGGCATCGATGGTCAGGCCAAACAGCTTGTTGCGATAAGGCCGAAGGCGCGGCGGCAGACGGTCGCTTTCCAGGTCTTCGTCGGTCAGCGGGTAATTGGCCGCGCGCACGCCATGATGCAGCGCCAGATACACGCAAGTCGGGGTTTTGCCGGCGCGCGAAACCCCCACCAGAATCAGGTCGGCATCGCTATAGTCCACGCGCATGCCGTCATCGTGGGTCAGTGCATAGTTCATGGCATTGATGCGCTGGTGATAGCTGTCGAAATCGACAATGCCATGCGCCCTGCCCACCCGCGGCTGGCGCTTGGCCTGGAATTCTTCTTCCAGTGGCGCGATAAACGGGGCGAACACATCCAGCATCAACGCTCCGCTTTCAGCCAAGATAGCGCTCAGCTCCTCGTCCACGCAGGTATTGACCACCACGGCACGCACCCCTGCCGCCTCCCCGGCTTTGCGGATGGTTTCGGCGGCAATACGGGCTTTTTCCGGGGTATCGACAAAGGGCAAACGGTCCTTGGCAAACTCATGGTGGGTAAATTGGGTCAACAGGCTCTGGCCAATGGTTTCAGCGGTAATGCCGGTGCCATCGGACACATAGAAAACTGGGCGGGTATGAGGCATGCGTACACTCCAGGACAAACAAGGCGGCTTAGCTTGCTAAAATAGCGCGTTGCCGGCCCTGCCGCGCACCTTTCTTCATCTCGTTACCCAATGGAGCCTGCCTTGAGCGCCAATATTCTCTGGCTGAAAGACCTTCGCCTGTCCGACCTTGCCCAAGTGGGCGGCAAAAATTCCTCGCTTGGCGAGATGATTGGCCAGCTTTCCGGACTCGGTGTTTCGGTGCCCGGTGGTTTTGCCACCACCGCAGATGCCTTCAAAGCCTTCATCGCCCATAACAACCTGCATGCGCGCATCTATGACCGCCTGACCGGTCTTGATGTGGAAGACGTGCCTGCACTGACCGCTGCCGGCGCGGAAATCCGTGGCTGGGTGATTGATGCACCGCTACAGCCGGAGCTGGAAGCGGATATTCGTGCCGCTTATGCGCAGATGTCCCAGGAAGCAGGCAGCGACAGGCTGGCCGTGGCAGTGCGCTCCTCGGCCACCGCCGAAGACCTGCCCGATGCCTCGTTTGCCGGGCAGCAGGAAACCTTCCTCAATGTCACCGGCGCCGATGATGTGGTGCACAAGGTCAAGGAAGTGTTTGCCAGCCTCTACAACGACCGCGCCATCGCCTACCGCGTGCATCACGGCTTCAAGCACGAGGACGTATTCCTCTCCGCCGGGGTGCAACAGATGGTGCGCTCGGATATCGGCGCCTCCGGCGTGCTGTTCACCCTTGATACCGAATCGGGCTTCCGCGATGTGGTGTTTGTCACCGCCAGCTATGGCCTCGGCGAAATGGTGGTACAAGGCGCGGTCAACCCGGACGAGTTCTATGTCTACAAGCCCACCCTGAAAGCCGGCAAGCCCGCCATCCTGCGCCGCGCGCTTGGCAGCAAGCAATTGCGCATGGTGTATTCGGATGTGCCCGGCGAGCGCGTACGCACCGAGGAGACGCCGCAGGATTTGCGCGGCAAGTTCTCCATCAGCGACGCGGACGTGGCCGAACTTTCCCGCCAGGCGCTCATCATCGAGCAGCACTATGGCCGTCCGATGGACGTGGAATGGGGCAAGGACGGCGCCACCGGCAAGCTCTACATCCTGCAAGCGCGCCCGGAAACGGTGAAATCGCGCGCCAAGGCCACCCAGATTGAACGCTACACCCTGCAACAGCGCGGCGAAGTGCTGGCCGAAGGCCGCGCCATCGGCCAGAAAATCGGCGCAGGCACCGCACGCGTGGTGCGCTGTCTGGATGACATGAACCGCGTGCAGCCGGGCGACGTGCTGGTCGCCGACATGACCGACCCGGACTGGGAGCCGGTAATGAAGCGCGCGGCGGCCATCGTCACCAACCGTGGCGGGCGCACCTGTCATGCCGCCATCATCGCCCGCGAACTGGGCGTACCGGCCGTGGTCGGCACTGGCAATGCGCTTGACACCATCACCGATGGCGATGCGGTCACGGTGAGCTGTGCCGAAGGTGACACCGGCTTTATCTACAAGGGCGCCCTGCCCTTTGAGCGCAACACCACTGACCTCGGCAACATGCCGCCGGCGCCGCTGAAAATCATGATGAACGTCGCCAACCCCGAGCGCGCCTTCGACTTTGGCCAGATGCCCAATGCCGGGATTGGCCTGGCGCGGCTTGAAATGATTATCGCCAGCCATATCGGCGTGCATCCCAAGGCGCTGCTGGAATACGACCGCCAGGATGCCGAAACCCGCAAGCGCATCGACCAGAAAATGGCCGGTTATGCCTCGCCGGTGGATTTCTATGTGGATCGTCTGGCCGAAGGTATTGCCACCATCACTGCCTCGGTGGCGCCCAACCCGGTCATCGTGCGCCTGTCGGACTTCAAGTCCAACGAATACGCCAACCTCATCGGCGGGCAGAAATACGAGCCGCACGAAGAAAACCCGATGATTGGCTTCCGCGGCGCCAGCCGCTACATCGACCCCAGCTTTGCCGAAGCTTTCGCGCTGGAATGCCGCGCGGTCAAGCGCGTGCGCGAGAGCATGGGCCTTGACAATCTGTGGGTGATGATTCCCTTCGTGCGCACCCTGGACGAAGGCCGCAAGGTCATCGAGGTGCTGGCCAAGAATGGCCTGAAGCAAGGCGAGAACGGCCTGAAAGTCATCATGATGTGCGAAGTGCCCTCCAATGCCTTGCTGGCCGAGGAGTTTCTCGACATCTTCGATGGCTTCTCCATCGGCTCCAACGACATGACCCAGCTCACCCTGGGGCTTGACCGCGATTCCAGCATCGTCGCCAACCTGTTTGACGAGCGCGACCCGGCAGTGAAGAAAATGCTGTCGATGGCAATCCAGGCCGCACGCCGCAAGGGCAAGTATGTCGGCATCTGCGGCCAGGGGCCGAGCGACCACCCCGACCTTGCCCAGTGGCTGATGGACGAAGGCATCGAATCGGTATCGCTGAACCCCGATACCGTGGTGGATACCTGGCTGAAGCTTGCCAGCAGCAAATCCGCTTGAGCCTTCAACACAGCCTTGACGCTGCACCATTAGACTTACCCAAACGCCCCGCAAGGGGCGTTTGCCTTCCCGCAAAACGGAAAATCCTTACCATGATGCAAGTCCCTCCCACTGTGCCCGCAACACCGGCCAAAACCCTGTTTGACCTCCAGGCCTGGCTCAGTGCCGGTGCGGCCAACAAATTGCTCGACCTCTTGGCAGCTCTGGCCATCGGCATCATCGGCTGGTGGCTGGCCAGGCGCCTGATTGGTGTGCTCGACCGGGTACTGCTGCGCTTTCAGGTGGATGACATCCTGCGCAGCTTCCTGCGCAATATCGCCTTCGCCGGGCTGATGGTCGTGATTGTCATTGCCGCCCTGCAAAAACTCGGCATCCCCACCACTTCACTGCTGGCTGCACTCGGTGCCGCCGGTCTTGCCATCGGCCTGGCGCTGAAGGATTCGCTTTCCAATATCGCCTCCGGGGTGATGCTGATCATGCTGCGCCCGTTCAAGGCCGGTGACAGCGTGCGCGTGGCCGGGCAAGAAGGGGTCATTGAGCAAGTGCGTATCTTCACCACCACTTTGCGCACCTACCAGAACGAAGTCATCGTGCTGCCCAACAGCGAAATCACCAAAGCCGCCATCGTCAATATCACCCGGCGGCCACTGCGCCGGATTGATTTGGCCGTGGGCATCGGCTATGACGATCGCATCGACCAGGCGCGCGAGGTGCTGCTGGAGCTGGCAAAAAACCATCCCAAGGTGCTGAAAAACCCGGCTACGGCCGTGCTGGTCACTGGCCTTGGCGAAAGCAGTGTGGATCTGTCCCTGCGCGTGTGGGTGAAGAGCGCCGATGTGATTCAAACCCGCAGCGACCTGCTGGAAGGCATCCATCGCCAGTTCACCGATGAAGGTATCAGCATCCCCTTCCCGCAACGCGACCTGCATGTCTATCACCACCCGAGTCCCGGTAAGCTGGGCATGTTGCCGGACAAGCTGCTGGAGCAGGCGGCATCCGAGCAATAAACAAGCCGCTGCCTGAAGCAACGCCGCGCCGGATACCCCATCAGGCGCGGCGTTTCATATTCAGCTATGCGCTGCTACTCCCTCAAGCCCCCGGCAGGGCAAAAGCGGCGATATGCTGGCGATAGTGCCTAAGTTCGGCCACCGACTCGCGGATGTCACTCAGCGCCGTATGCGCGCCCGCCTTGTGCAGGCTCTCCAGCACTTCTGGCGCCCAGCGGCGCGCCAGCTCTTTAAGCGTTGAAACATCCAGATTGCGGTAGTGGAAATAATGCTCCAGCTGCGGCATCTGCCGGTGCAAAAAGCGCCGGTCCTGGCAGATGGAATTGCCGCACATCGGCGAAGTGCGCTCGGGCACCCATTGGCGCAAAAAGGCCAGCGTCTGTGCCTCGGCCTCGGCCATCGGCACGCCTTCTTCCAGTACCCGCCGCCACAGGCCGGATTTGCCGTGCTGATTGCGGTTCCATTCGTCCATCGCTTCAAGCTTTTGCAGCGGCTGGGCGATGGCAAGCTCCGGGCCTTCGGCAAGGATATTGAGTTCGGCATCGGTCACCAAGGTGGCGATTTCCAGAATCTCGTCGCGGTCGGTATCCAGCCCGGTCATTTCCAGGTCAATCCAAATCAGGCGCTGTTGCTTGTTCTCTTGCATGGGTTTGTTCTTGGGAAGGTTGACGGGATTTGTCACGGCTTTTTGCTACGCTTGCCGCGGAAATACTCGCGCAGCCGCTGCCCGGCCTCATCGGCCAGCACGCCGCCAGTCACTTCAATACGGTGATTGTGCCGCGGGTCGGCCAGCAGGTTGAAGACACTGCCGGCCGCGCCGGTTTTCGGGTCGAAAGCGGCAAATACCACCCGCGCCAGCCGGGCATGAATCATCGCCATCGCGCACATCGCGCACGGCTCCAGGGTGACATACAAGGTGCAGCCCGACAGACGGTGATTGCCCAGCACCTGCCCAGCACGACGCATGGCGACGATTTCGGCATGGGCGCTGGGGTCGTGCTCGCTGATATTGCGGTTCCAGCCCTCGCCAATAAGCGCGCCTTCGGAGGAAACCACTAGCGCGCCCACCGGGATTTCATCATCCTCGCTCACCGCACACGCGGCCAGTTGCAGCGCCTTTCGCATCCAGTCAGCATCATCCACAGCGTCCATCACATCCCCTGCAAGGCAAAGCCCAGCCGCTGCATTTGTGCCACGAAGCCGGGGTAAGAAGTCGCCACATTGGCGGTATCGGCAATGCGCACCGGCTGCCGGGCGCATTGCGCCAGCACTGCAAAACTCATGGCGATGCGATGGTCGCCGAGGCTCTGGACTTCCCCGCCCACAGGCAGGCCACCGTGGATATCGGCGCCGTCCGGGGTTTCATCCACGGCAATACCCAGCGCACACAGGCCTTCGGCCATCGCCCGGATGCGGTCGGATTCCTTCACCCGCAATTCGGCCGCACCGCGAATGCGGGTCGTGCCACGGGCACAGGCAGCAGCAGCGAAGCACACCGGAAACTCGTCAATCATGTCCGGCACCAACGTCATTGGCACCTCAATACCGTTCAGCGGTGCATGACGAACACGCAGACTGGCGACCTCGCCCAACGCGGTTTGCCTGCGGTTTTGCAGCTCGATATCCGCACCCATCATTTGCAGCAGCTGCAACAGCCCGGTACGGCGCGGGTCGATGCCAATATCGTGCAGGCTGATGTCCGAGGCCGGCACCAGGGTCGCCGCCACCAGCGCAAATGCGGCCGAGGAAAAATCCCTCGGCACGTCGATATCGCAGGGCGCAAGGCGCTGGCCGCCACGGAGACGGGCAAAACCGGGGCGATATTCAATGTTCACACCAAAAGCCTGCAACATGCGCTCGGTGTAGTCGCGGGTCGGATGCGGCTCGCGCACGCAAGTCTCGCCCTCTGCCTGCAAGCCCGCCAGCAGCAGCGCGGACTTCACCTGGGCGCTGGCCACCGGGCTTGGATAGGCGATGCCCTGCAAACGTCCGACCGGAGAAATCACAAGCGGCGGCCTGCCATCTTCTGCGCTGCGGATGTCTGCCCCCATCTGCGCCAGCGGCTCGGTGACGCGGCGCATCGGCCTGCGGCTGAGCGACTCATCGCCAATCAGTTGGCAGGCAAAGGGCTGCGCTGCCAGAAGCCCGGCCAAAAGCCGCATCGCAGTGCCGGAATTGCCGCAATCAAGCGCCGCCGCAGGTGCGCTAAGGCCGTCAATGCCCACGCCATGCACGATGCGCTCACCATCGCCCGGCGTATCAATACGCACGCCCAGTTGCTGAAAAATCCGCACGCTCGCGCGGGTGTCCTCGCCTTCCAGAAAGCCACGCACATGCGATATGCCATCGGCCAGCGCCGCCAGCATGATGGCGCGGTGCGAGATGGACTTATCGCCCGGCACCCTGATTTCACCCCGTAACGGGCGGGACGGCGATGCGGCGATCCAGGCAGCAGGCTGAAACTCAGACATGACGATGGCGAAACTCCTGCATGAAATCGACAAGGGCATCCACGGCCGCATCCGGCAAAGCGTTATACAGCGAGGCACGGATGCCGCCCACCACTTTATGTCCCTTGAGGCCAATCAGCCCGCGCGCTTCTGCCTGCGCCACAAACTGCGCATCCAGCTCGGCCGTGGGCAGGAAAAACGGCACATTCATGCGCGAGCGATGCGCTGTGGCAACCCGGTTGCGATAAAAGCCTTGCGAGCCATCAATCGCGGCATAGAGCTTTTGCGCCCGCGCGGCATTACGCGCGCCGAATGCGGCCACCCCACCCTGCTCGCGCATCCAGGCAAGACATAGCGCCAGCAGATACCAATTGAAAGTCGGCGGCGTATTGAGCATCGACTCGCGCGCCAGATGGGCGCGGTAATCCAGAATCGGCGCGCGCTTTTGCCCGCTGCGCTCCAGCAAGGCACGCGCGGCAATCACGACGCTAATGCCCGAAGGCCCCAAGTTCTTCTGCGCTCCGGCATATATCAGCCCATAGTCGCGTATCCGGATGGGGCGCGAGGCGATGCTGGAGCTGAAGTCGGCCACCACCGGTACCTCCACATCCAGCGGCAAATTCAGCTCGACACCGTGGATGGTTTCGTTGTCGGTGACATGCAGATAGGCCGCATCGGCCGAAAGCTGCCAGTCCTCACGCGCAGGCACATCACAAAAACCCTGCGCCTCGCCGCTGGCCACGATATGCGCATCCACATAGGGCGCAGCCTGCTGCAATGCGGTTTTGCCCCAATGTCCGGTGATGAGATAGTCCGCGCGCGCACCGGGGGCAGCCAAATTCAGCGCAATCAGCGCCTGCTGCAAAGTCGCCCCACCCTGCATGAACAACACCGCATAGTCATCCGGCACTTGCAGCAATGCGCGCAAATCGGCCTCGGCCTGCGCGGCCAATGCGATGAAATCCGCACTGCGATGGCTGATTTCCGCCACCGATGCGCCGATGCCCTGCCAGTCAAGCAGCTCTTGTTTTGCCTTGTGCAAAACAGGCTCGGGCAAAACCGTAGGCCCGGCGCTGAAATTGAATACCCGCCCGGTGACAGGCGACGCGCTGCGCGTCACTTATTTGACCCCGAACCAGAGCAAAGCCGCCAAAAACGCGGCACTCAAAATGGCGGCCAGCAGCAGCCACGGCACCTGCCAGCGGCGCGGCGACATGTTTTGCCCGGCTTCTGGCTGTGGCACAGCCGCCGCAGGCTTTTGTGCCGCTGCCAACACGGCGGCGGATTGGCCTGGCGCTTCCAAGAGATAACGGCTGCCCGGCGCAAATGCCAACTGGTCGCCATGCTGAAGCTGCGCAAGCTCAACGCTTTCGCCATTGAGCTGCACAGCCTGTCCGGTCTTGACCGCCTGCAACCAGAGTTGCCCTTGCCGGCAATCAATCTGCGCCAGCATGTCTTGCTCACCTTCCAGCACGATATCCGCATCTTTGCCGCCAATTTTCAGCGACCGGTCAATCAGCAATGTGCGGCCATGGTCGTCGCCACACAAACCGCGCAGCACGGGAAATGGCAGCTTCTCCGGCGCATCAAATTCATCAGGCTCGGGCAAGGCTTTGGCTGCACGCCCGGCAACTTCGCCCACGCACATCTCCACGCCTTCGCAGTGAATGCAGTCGCCCGCGCGCAGCAACGCCAGAGTCCGCACCGGCCGGCCATTGACATGCACACCGGCCACGCCTTCGGCCACATGCAACCACAAACCACGTGCATCCAGACAAAAATCAATCAGCGAGCGGCAGCCCTCGCGCGCCAGCATCAGGCCACGGTCAAAGTCCGGGTCACGGCAAAGCCGGCTCATACCAGGCTGCAACGGCAAGTCGCTATGCTGGTGAGCCGGAAAACGCAGAATGAGTCGGGGCAGTCGGGGGATATTCACGCGCGAGATTTTGGCATACCGCGTGCCAAATTGATTGCCGGCGGGCACTACAATGCCGCTTTCCGTACATCTTGGCCTCCGCAAAGCATGAGCAATATCCATATCGTCCACCCAACCACGCTTGACCTGGACAAGGCACGCAGCGCCGTTGACCAGGTCGCGGCCAAGCTGACCCAGGAATACGGCCTTGCCTGCCAATGGCAGGGCGATGAGCTTCGCTTTGAACGCCCCGGTGTAACCGGCAGCATCCGCCTGATGCCACAGCAAGTGCAGCTCAGCGCCAACCTTGGCTTTCCCTTCTCGGCCATGCAGGACATGGTGGAAGCTGGCGTTCGCAAGGCACTGGCCGAAAAGCTCGGTTAAACCCGAACTTGCGCTTGCAAAAAACACTTGGCAAATACCGACAGCCTGCTTATACTGCGCTGCCTCCTTCGGGCAGTTAGCTCAGCGGTAGAGCATTGCCTTCACACGGCAAGGGTCGCAGGTTCGATCCCTGCACTGCCCACCAAAGGGACACAAACCCGGCAATGCCGGGTTTTTTTGTATCTCAAGCGCCTTCCTGTTGCACCGCAGCAGCAAGAATGCTTGCTGATATTTGGCTTTGCATGATGAAATCCGGCATTCAACAAATTTTGTGCAGGAAAATCGAATGAACCATGCAGCGCGTCCCTGGTTGGCCCATTATCCCGCAGGCATCCCGCACGAAATTGACCCGGATGCCTATGCCTCCATCAATGCCGTGGTCGGCAAAGCCATTGACCGCTTCCGGCACAAGCCCGCTTTCTACAATATGGGCAAGGAAATCAGCTATGACGAGTTCGACCGGCTGAGCCTGCAATTTGCCGCTTATCTGACCAATGTGCTGGGGCTGAAAAAAGGCGAGCGCGTGGCGGTGATGATGCCCAACTGCCTGCAGCAGCCCATTGCCACCTTCGGCATTTTGCGCGCCGGCCTGACTGTCGTGAATGTCAATCCGCTCTACACCGCGCGCGAGCTGCAACATCAGCTGCGCGACTCCGGCACCTCGGCCGTGGTCATCGTCGATAACTTCGGTCACACCCTAGCTGACATCATCGCCAATACCGAGGTCAAGCATGTGGTCACGACCGGGCTTGGTGACATGCTGGGCGGCCTCAAAGGCTGGCTGGTCAATTTTGTGGTCAAGCACATCAAGAAAATGGTGCCCGCCTATCACATCGCCGGGGCAGTACGCTTCCGCGATGCGCTGGACAAAGGCGCGGCAAGCGGTGCATTGCCCCAGCTGGACATTAGCGGGCAGGATCTTGCCTTTTTGCAATACACCGGCGGCACCACCGGGGTTGCCAAGGGCGCAATGCTGACCCACCGCAATCTGGTCGCCAATATGCTGCAGGCGCGCGCATGGATTGGCGAAAACGCCAAAGATGGCGAAGAAATCATCATCACCGCACTGCCGCTGTATCACATCTTTGCGCTGACCGCGAACGCGCTGAC
Source organism: Lysobacteraceae bacterium NML95-0200 (assembly GCA_002798255.1). Classification (GTDB taxonomy): domain Bacteria; phylum Pseudomonadota; class Gammaproteobacteria; order Xanthomonadales; family Xanthomonadaceae; genus Solilutibacter. Next base: position 97,124 of record NWQQ01000010.1, on the reverse strand, counting down.
CTTTGTGGAGCTGGGGGCGAAGAACATCCTCATCACCAATCCGCGCGATATGCCGGGCTTTGTCAAAGAGCTCAAAAAGCACAAATTCACCGCCATCACCGGGGTCAATACCCTGTTCAACGGCCTGCTCAATACACCAGGATTCGAACAGGTGGATTTTTCCGCACTCAAGCTCTCGCTCGGTGGCGGCATGGCCGTACAGCGTAGTGTCGCCGAACGCTGGAAAAAAACCACCGGCTGCACGCTGGCTGAAGCCTATGGACTCACCGAAACCTCACCGGCGGTCTGCATCAATCCGCTGGACCTGGCCGATTACAACGGCGCCATTGGCCTGCCGATTTCTTCCACCCTGGTCTGCATCAAAGATGAAGACGGCAATATCCTGCCGATGGATGGCCAGGCCGTGGGCGAGCTGTGCGTCAAAGGCCCGCAAGTGATGCGCGGTTACTGGCAACGCGAGGATGAAACCGCCAAGGTCATGGATGATGAGGGCTGGCTGCATACCGGCGATATGGCACGCATCGAGCCCAGCGGCTATGTGTATATCGTCGATCGCAAGAAAGACATGATTCTGGTCTCCGGCTTCAATGTCTATCCCAATGAAATCGAAGATGTACTTTCCGCCATGCCCGGCATTGCCGAAATTGCTGCCATTGGCATCCCGGATGAACGCTCCGGCGAAGCGGTCAAGGTCTTCATCGTCAAAAAGGACCCGGCGCTGACATTGATTGATGTCAAACGCTATGCCAAGGAAAACCTGACCGGCTACAAGCGCCCGCACCATATCGAGTTTCTTGATGAACTGCCAAAAACCAATGTCGGCAAGATTCTGCGACGCGAACTGCGCGAGCGGGAACTGGCCAAAATCCAGGGCTGATTTCAACGCAAATGGCAGACAGAAATGTCTGCCATTTTTCATGATGAACGCCCCAGCGCCGTAAAAGCCACCATGAACCACTATCTGTTGATGCATTTGCTGCACCTTTTGGCCGCGTTTGTTTTTGTCGGCGTGGTGTTTTTCGAGGTATTGTTTCTTGGCAGCATGCGCAAGCATTTGCCGGACAGCATCATCCGCCCGATTGAAAAAGCCATCGGCAACCGGGCTGTGCAATTGATGCCCTGGACACTGCTGCTGCTCTATGGCAGCGGCATCGGCATGGCCTGGCGTTACCGTGCAGCACTGGCCGACCCGTTTGGCAACAGTTTTGGGCTACTACTGGCGCTGAAAATCGCACTGGCTTTGAGTGTATTCGGACATTTCATCACCGCCATGCGGCTGCGCCGTCAGGGCAAACTGGTGTCGCGCCTATCAAAACACATCCATATCAGCGTATTCAGCCATATGCTCGGCATCATCGTGCTGGCCAAGCTGATGTTTGCCGTCAGTTGGTAACCACTTCAAGCGTCCATCGACACCGCTGAAAATCGGGCATTGGCCGCCCGCAACCCCCAAACCAGTTGCACAAAGGCAATATTGTTGATGAGGGGTTCATCACCAATAATCAGCCAGTAGCCGGCACCATCCACCCAAAACATGAGCAGGGTTGTGGTCGGCAACAGCATGTCGATGTCGTTATGAAATGACACCGCACGCGCACTGCCGCTCCAACCGCGCTGACGCTGGCGCTGTATAAAATCGGCAAATTCTGCCGCGGCCGCACAAAGCGCTTCGGCTTCGGTTTGCGAATACCCTACCCGGGCAAGACAAAAGCCGTCACTGGATGCCAGTGCTGCCGTGCGGCTGCCAGAAAGGCCGGCAATGGCATGCGGCAGATAATTGTCCAGGTTGGCATCAGGCGCGCGCAGTGGCTGTGTGATTTCATGCACCCAGCCCTCTGCCAGCGCCATGGTCAAAAACGTCAAATCCATGCCGCTGCGCGCAAGCCAGGCACTGCGCGATGGCGCTTCTGATGCAGCCATCAGCGTTTGCAGTGCCGTACTGACTTCATCAGGCTCGGCCTGGGCATAGGCGCGCAAGGTACCTATCGGGGTCAGCATCAAATAAGGCTCGACCGTCTTGTCAGGCATGGCGCTTCTCGCTTGCAATCGTTTCCAAAGTCCACAGGGCTTCAAGTATTTGGGCTTCTGATGTTTTCAAGCGCAGCTGCAACCACATCCCAGCGTGTATCCAGTGGCTTTTTGCGCTTGAGCAGGTCACGACGCACCAACATGAAGGCCAAGGTATCAAATGTGGCCTGACAGTGTTCCAGAAACTCGTTTTCTGCCTGCCTATCGCCCGCAAGTATGGCGTGCAATGCCGCTGCGGCCAATGTGCGGGAATCATCTGTCCCGCACAACAGTGCACGGCGCGGCACATCCAGCGATGGCGTCGCCAGGATGCACCAGCGCGTTGCCCAGCGGGTAACGCGTGGCAGGCATGTTCCTGACTGCGCCACGACGCAAAGTGCTGCATGCACATGGGCGGGCAATCGCTGGGTCATATCAGGCGATGCCATCAGCTCCGCAAACAGCTCAGGCTCCGGCGGGCAGGCATGCAGCATGTCCACCACTGCCGCTTGCAGCGCCTCACTGCCCGGCATTGGCATGGCGGCAGCAATACGCGCCTGATGATGCGCGTGAACCTCAGGCGCGGCCAATACCCTGCGACCAGCGCGCTGGAAGGCGATACGCACAGCCTGCCCCTCAAGGTTTCCTGCGGCAGGCGGTATAAGCGTCATGGCTCTGGATTCAGGTCAGATTGGCCAGGGACTTGCAGGCTCAGTCCAGAAGCGTATCCATGAGGTCAATCATGAATTCGGCATCTTCCCTGTCCATGGCCTCAAATCCGCCCTTGATACCCAGATCATCCAGCACCGGCTGCCCATCCGTTGAGCCTGAGAGCGACAGCAAGGCCTGCAAAATTTTCTCGCCGGCCTCCTCGTCAACTTGCTTGCCAAGCAAAATCACATGGGTGATATCGGTCAGCCTGCTTTCAATCAGCGGCTTGAGCTGGGATTGGCTCAGGCGCGATAACGAGTGATAAGCCTCTGCCAAGAAGAAAGAAGCATCCACTTCCCCCTTGATGGCCAGGCGCGCCGAGGCCTGATAGGTGTCCACCGGCACCCAGTTGATATCGGCTTCGGTCAAATCCGCCGCTTCCAGCAGGCGCAGGCCAATCAGCTTGACATCCTTGTTGTCGGTAAGCGCGATACGGCAACCGGGCTTGAGATCCTGGATTTTGTTGCAGGGCGAGCTGGCAGAAGTGGCAATCACCATTTCATCGGGCTTGCCTACCGGGCGGGCGATAGCCCGATAGCCTTGCTCGCGCAACATGGTCGCCGCATCAAAGGGATTGGCATAAATCGCGCCCACCTTGCCCGAAGCAATCCATTCGGCTTGCTCCGCCGCCGAAGCCGGGGTCAGCAAATGAATCTGCATGCCGGTCTTTTTTTGCAACAGCGTATTGAGCATATGCCATCCGGCAAAACGCTCAGGCGCAAAATCCGGCGCAATCAGCATATTGAGCATCATGCCGCACCTCCTTGTTCTACCATGCGCATCTGCTGGTAGAGCGCAGTCATTTCTTCAATCTTGCGCCGCGAGGGTGCACGGCGTACCGAAGCAAAGCCAACCACCTTGCCATCGCGGATATTGGGCACGGCCGTGGCATACACCCAGTAATAACTGCCATCCTTGCAAAGATTTTTGACATAGCCATGCCATTTTTTGCCTGCATTCAAGGTGTCCCACAAATCCTTGAAGGCCGCGCGCGGCATGTCCGGATGGCGCAAGATGCTATGCGGCTGACCGATCAGCTCGCTGCGCGCGTAGCCGGAAATTTCCACAAAAGCATCATTGGCATGGGTCAGGATGCCATTGAGGTCGGTTCTTGAAACAATCAAGCGTCCTTCCGGGAAAGGCAGCTCGTTATCAGTGACATAAATGGTACGGGAGCTGCCATCGGCATAGATCCACGTATGCGCTTGTGCCGGTACTGCCGGCTGGGTCATGTCGGAAAGTGCCATGATGAAAACACTCCCAATCAAATCAATTTGGCAAGCGCTTCGGCTGCACGCTTGATATCCAGGAACAGCAGGCCGAGCTTGGCATTTTGACGCGCCAGCACAATCAGCACGGCTTCATTGCCTGCCGCACTCATGATGACGTAGCCCTTGTCGCCCTGGATCAAGACCCGCTCCAGAGAGCCGCGGGCGAGCTCCTGGGCAGCGCGCTCGCCCAGCGACAGCAGTGCTGCCGACATCGCACCCACGCGGTCTTCGTCCATATCATGCGGCAGCGACGAGGCAATCATCAGCCCATCGGTCGATGTCAATGCAGAAGCCTCGATATCGGCAGAAGAGCCGGTCAGGTCTTCCAGCAACCGTTGAAACATGTCAGTACGCATGTGTATCTCCCCAGACATTATTGAGCGTATATGTAAATAAAGCCGCTAGCAGGAGCCGCTTGCGCCAGCCCCATCCGATGTATTGCCCATGGCACCCCCGCGAAACTGCGGCGATAACCGGACAAAATCGCATCAAGCCTAGGATAGACCTGTATGTGAAAGTTCGCAAAGTGAAAAACACACCTGCGTCCAGCCCGCTGCCCATGCGCATACTGGCAACATGCACACTATCTTCAGATTCCCAAAATCCATGATTTCCTTAACGCTTGATCACCCCGCATTGCCGCCATGGCGATGATGCGGCAAGCTAGCCACTGTTTTTCAGGCTGTATGGTTCATACAAGTGCGCCCAACACTCCGCTTGCTTCCCCTGCCCTTTGCCATTGCAATGGTGTTGCCTCTGCATGCGCAGCAACTGCATGAGCGTGAAATCCCGCCGGACTACAGTCTGTGCCCGGCGGGGGATGCCGTGCCCTCATTTGATGATGCGCCTGCCACCGGCATCAATCTCAAGCCGGAAGAGCGCAAGCAGCAGCCCACCGAGCTTGAAGGCGATGAGCAACAAGGCACCGTGGAAGTGCCCATCTTTCGCGGTAATGTGGCACTGCGCCGGGGCGACCAGTTCCTCGGCACTGACGAGCTGGTATTTGACAGTGAAAAGGAAACCTACACCGCCGAAGGCAATGTGCGCTTCCAGGACAACAGCATGCGCATCCTCGCCGAGCGTGCCCAGGGCGACCAGAATGCCGACACGCACAGCATCGAAAACCTGAAATATCAGCTCACCGAGCGGCGCGGTAATGGCGGTGCCGAGCGCATTGAAATCAGCGGCGAAAACGGCATCCTGCATAAGGCCAGCTATACCACCTGCCCGCCATCCGCGCAGCAATGGCAACTGGTTTCCGAGCAAATCAAGGTGGACAGCGAAGAAGGCTTTGCCACTGCCCGGCATGCCACCTTGCGCATCGGCAATGTCCCGGTGCTGTATGTTCCATGGTTCAAATTCCCGGTTGACGAACGCCGCCGTACCGGCCTTTTGAACCCGGCGCTCTCCAATTCCAATCGCAATGGCTTTGACTATCGCCAGCCGATTTACTTCAATCTCGCCCCCAATTACGACCTGACCGTTGCACCGCGCTGGATGAGCAAGCGCGGGCTTTCGGTCAGCAATGAATTCCGCTACCTCAACGCCTCTGGCGCCGGCACCGTCCGCGCGATGTGGATGCCGCACGACAAGCTGCGTGATCGCTGGCGCGGCTCGCTGGAGGTGAACGCATTCCAGAATCTGAGCCGCAACTGGCGATTTGGCTCAAGGGTTTCAATGATCAGCGACCCGCGCTTTTTGGAAGACTTCAACAACACCTCGCTGGGCATGTCCTATTATCAGGCGCGCAGCGAAATCGGCCTGTATGGCCGCGGTCAATTCTGGGATGCCGGCATCAGTGCCGATTATCACCAGCTGGCTGACTACACGCTCTCCCGCAGGCATCTGCCTTATGAGCGCATGCCACGCGTCTGGTTCAACTGGGAAAAGCCTGTCAATCACTGGCTGCGTGCCGGGGTTGAGACAGAAGCGGTTCGCTTCAGCCACCAAAGCTGGCAGCAGCTGGATGCGGACTACACCCCTTACGGCCCCAGCTACGCAGTTCCCGGTGGCAGCCGCTTCGACCTCAAGCCCTGGGTCAGCCTGCCATTTGCCGGCGCCAGCTGGTTCATCGAGCCCAAGTTTGCCTGGCGCCATACCCGATATCAGCTCGACAAGGCGCTGGCCGAAACCATCCGCCCTGGCAACCCGGATACTCGCCCCAGCCGCAGCCTGCCGATTTTCTCGATCGATGCCGGGCTGTTTTTTGACCGTGAGTTCAGCAACAAAAAACAACGCTGGCTGCAAACCCTGGAGCCACGTCTGTACTACCTGCGCGTACCCTATCGCGACCAGGACAGGCTACCGGTGTTCGATACCCGCCACCTGACCTTCAGCTGGGGGCAGATGTTCCGCGACAACCGCTATACCGGCCCGGACAGGCAAAGCGATGCCAATCAGCTGACCACAGCCGTCACCACCCGTATCCTGCGCGAATCCGACGGTTTTGAGCGATTCAATGCCAGCCTGGGACAAATCCGTTATTTCGATGATGTCCGGGTCGGCGGCCTCAATGGCAATCCGGCCATCCTGGCCGGACGCTCGGCCTGGATTGCCGATGCCAACTGGGCGCCCAGCGACCGCTGGCTGATTGGCGCCTCCTACCAATGGGATCCAAACGCCCGCCGCAAGGATTTGCTGGCCGTACGTGGCCGTTATCTGTTCAAGGACGATGGCATTGTCAATCTGTCCTATCGCTATCGCCGCGATGTGCTGGAACAGGCGGATTTTTCTTTCGTCTATCCAGTCTCGCCAGCCTGGAGCCTGGTTGGCCGTTACTACTATTCGGTCAAAGAGAAGAAAACACTGGAGTCCATTGCCGGTGTGCAATGGGATAGCTGCTGCGTCGCCATGCGCCTGGTCGGCCGCCAATACATCCGCAACCGCGAAGGTGAGCTCAACAACGCCATCATGCTGGAAATCGAATTCAAGGGGCTGGGCTCAGCCGGTCAGGATACAAAGGGCGCGCTACGCCGTGCTATCCTCGGCTATCACCGCGATGACCTGTATCTGGTGCCGCCTGCCTCGCTCACCCACGACTCATCCGCCCCCTCCACGGAAACCACGCCATGATGAAACTTCGAGCCTCCCTGCTCGCCGCCGCCCTGGCCGCACTGCTGCCGGCAAGCCTTGCTGCCCAACCGATTGACCGCATCGCCGCAGTGGTGAATGAAGACATCATCCTGCAAAGCGAGCTGGATCGCGCCATCGCCAATATCACTGCGCAATATGCCGGCAGCAGCACACAACTGCCCCCGGCTGATGTACTGGCACGGCAAGTGCTGGAGCGCCTGGTACTGACCCGCCTGCAAGTCAACCGCGCCCGTGAAAGCGGCATTGTCGTCAGCGACCAGGAGGTTGCCCAGGCCATTGCCGGCATTGCCCAGCAAAATGGCTTCAGCCCGGAACAACTACAGGCACAACTGGCGCGTGATGGCATGACCATGGATGACTTCCGCCGTTCGCTGCACGATGAAATCGCCGTACAACGCCTGCGGCAGAGCTTTGCCCAGGGGCGCATTCACGTCAGCGAAGCCGAAGTCAACGCGGCGCTGGCGCAAGCGCGCGGCGGCATGGGCGGCGGTATGCAATACCATCTGGCACATATCCTGGTGGCGCTGCCTGAAGGCGCAACCCCCGAGCAAATCGCTACCGGGCAGCAAAAAATCGACGGCATCAAGTCGCTGATTGACCGTGGCGAGATGGACTTTGCCGCCGCCGCCGTGCGCTACTCCGACAGCCCCAATGCCCTGGAGGGCGGCGACCTTGGCTGGCGGCCGGAATCCGAAATCCCGCCAGCTTTTGTAAACGAAATCAAGACCCTGCAACCGGGGCAAATCCTCGGCCCAATCCGCGGCAGCAGCGGCTTCCAACTGGTGCGTCTGGTGCAAACCCGCAGTGCAGCCGAGTCCGGCCCCTTAATGCTGACCCAGTACCAGTTGCGCCATATCCTCATCCGCAGCGAAGGCGCTGACGATGCCGCCATCCGTGCCAGGCTGGAGACCCTGCGCGCCCGCGCCAATGGCGGCGCCGATTTTGCAAAACTCGCACGCGAACACTCACAAGACCCCGGCAGCCGCGACAATGGCGGCGATATTGGCTGGGTCGATGCCGAGGCGCTTGGCCCTGTCGCCGCGACCGTTGCCGCCATGCGTGATGGCCAAATCAGCGCGCCGATGCAGGTGCCGGGCGGCTGGCATATCGTGCAGCGCGTGGCCGAGCGCCGCAGCGAAGTCAGCGACGACCAGCAGCGCGCCGTGATTCGGGAAAACATCGGCCGCCGCAAACTGGAAGACGAATACAACCGCTTCCTGCAGGAAATGCGCGGCGATGCCTATGTGGATGTGCGCTCCGAATCGGTTATCAGCACTTCCCGCAACGAAGGCTGATGCACGCCAGCTTCACGCCTGATGTCATGACGCCGGGACTGCCCGGCGTCATTATTTACAGCCCATGAATACCTCCCTGCCCTGCCTTGCCCTGGTGCCCGGCGAGCCTGCCGGTATTGGCCCGGAATTATGTGTACGGCTGGTGCAAAGCATGGCTCCGGGATATCGGCTGCGGGCCTTTGCCGACCCTGATACGCTGCTGCGTGCAGCCCAAACACTGGGCCTGCCGCTGCGCCTGCTGCCGCCAGAGGCCAATGCACAAGCTCCCGGCGAGCTGCCCTTGCAGCCGGTGCCACTGCCCGGTGCGCCACCGCCTTTTGGCAAACCCGACCCGGCCAATGCCGCCGCCGTGGTGGCATCGCTGCAAGCGGCTGCCCAAGCCTGCCTGGATGGCCGCTGTCATGGCCTGGTTACCGGCCCCACCCACAAGGCCAGCATCAACCAGGGCGGCATCACCTATACCGGCACCACCGAACTGCTCGCCACGCTCGCCGGCTGCGAGGTCGCCATGATGCTGGCGCGCCCCGACCTGCGCGTGGTGCTGGTCACCACCCATCTGCCGCTGCGCGAAGTGGCCGCTGCCATCACCCCAGAATCGCTCAGCCGCATTCTGCGCATCACCGCGCGGGCGCTACGCCATGACTTTGCCATCAATACGCCGCGCATCGCCGTGCTTGGCCTGAACCCGCACGCCGGGGAAGATGGGCATCTGGGGCGCGAAGAAATCGACATCATCATCCCGACCCTGGACGCATTGCGCAGCGAAGGCCTGCAACTGATAGGCCCCCTGCCCGCCGATACCGCATTTTTGCCGCAAAAACTGCCCGGCTTTGATGCCGTGGTGGCCATGTATCACGACCAGGGGCTGCCGGTGCTGAAAAGCGCCGGACTGGAGCAGGCGGTGAATATCACCCTGGGACTGCCATTCCCGCGCGTGGCCGTTGACCACGGCGCTGCGCTGGATATCGCCGGACGCGGCATCGCCGATGTTTCCAGCCTGGCCGCTGCCGCGCGACAATGTGCCGCCCTTGCCGCCCACCGCACTTCATGAACGCATACCACGCCAATCCCCGCGACCCGTCCGGCTTTCTGAAGCAGGCCAAAAAACAGCTTGGGCAGAACTTTCTGCGCGAGCGCGGCATCATCGAAAAAATCGTGCTGGCGCTCTCGCCCAAAGCAGATGAACACATTGTCGAAATCGGCCCCGGCCAGGGCGCGCTGACCCTGCCCATCCTGCAAAAAACCGGCAAGCTCACCGCCATCGAATTCGACCGCGACCTTATCGCGCCATTGACCCAGGCGGCCGAGGCCAGCGGCGGCGAGCTGAACCTGATTCATCGTGACGTTTTGCAAGTGGATTTCAGCCAGCTCGCCAACACACTGGGCGGCAAAATCCGGCTCATCGGCAACCTGCCCTACAACCTCTCCAGCCCGATTCTGTTCCACGCACTGGCGCATGCCCACGCTATCTGCGACATGCACTTCATGCTGCAAAAAGAAGTGGTCGAGCGCATGGCCGCAGCAGAAGGCAGCAAAGTTTATGGCCGGCTGTCAGTCATGCTGCAAGCCTATTGCCAGGTCACGCCACTCATCACCGTGCCACCGGGCGCCTTCCGCCCCGCCCCCAAGGTGGATTCGGCCGTGGTGCGCCTCGTGCCACACCCGCCAGAAGCCATCCAGGTAGCCGACCGCGCACGCTTTGCCGATATCGTGCGCGCCGCCTTTGCCCAGCGCCGCAAAACCCTGCATAACGCATTGCGCGAGCTCTGCGATGATGCCGATATCCGTGCCGCCGGGCTGGAGCCGCAGATGCGGGCCGAACAAGTGCCGGTCGCAGGCTTTATTGCGCTTGCCAGCCAATCCAGTCAAAACAGCCTGCGTTAAAATCCGCGCATGTCCATTGATACCCCCTACGCCATCGGCATCGAAGTGCTGACCCATTATCTCGACGAGGAATCCTCGCCCGAGCGCAACCGCTATGTGTTTGCCTACACCATCCGCATCGAAAACCAGGGCGCGGTAGCCGCACGCCTGACCCACCGCCACTGGTTCGTGACCGACGCCGACGGTCATGTCGAAGAAATCCACGGCGAAGGCGTGGTCGGCGAGCAGCCCTGGCTGCGTCCCGGTGACGGCTTTGAATACTCCTCCGGCGTGGTACTGCCCACCAGCCTTGGCACCATGCACGGCAGCTATGAAATGCTGGCCGATGATGGCACCTGTTTTCTTGCCGAAATCCCCGCCTTCACCCTGTCTATCCCGAGGACCCTGCACTGATGGCGGTTTGGGCAATTGGCGATTTGCAGGGCTGCTACGAAGTCACCTGCCGGCTGCTTGAGAAAATCAATTTTGACCCGGCGCGCGACCAGCTCTGGTTTTGTGGCGACCTGGTCAATCGTGGCGGCCAATCACTGGAAACCCTGCGCCTGGTTTACAGCCTGCGCGAACAGGCCAGCGTGGTGCTGGGCAATCACGACCTGTCACTGATTGCCATTGGCGAACGCAAGCCTGAAGACCAGCAAAAAGTGAACCCGGACTTGCGCCGCGTTCTGGAAGCGCCAGATGCACGCCTTCTGCTGGACTGGCTACGTCACCGCCCGCTGATGCACGTCGATCGCATCCACGGCTGGGCCATGCTGCATGCCGGCCTTGCCCCGCAATGGACCATCGCCATTGCCGAAGGCTATGCCCACGAAGTGGAAGAGCGCCTGCGCGGCAAGAACTTCCGCAAACTGTTGCGCAGCATGTATGGCGATCGCCCCGCCTGGAACCCACGCCTGAGCGGCATGGACAGGCTGCGCGCCATCATCAACATCTTTACCCGGATGCGCTATTGCAGCCCCGGCGGTCGTATCGCCTTTGACCACAAAGGCACCCCGGGCAGCCAACCCGCCGGCCTATACCCGTGGTTTGAAGTACCCGGACGCGCCGAGCGCGACCTGAAAATCGTCTGCGGCCACTGGAGCACGCTGGGACTGATGATTGGCCATGGCGTACACGCCCTGGATACCGGCGCAGTCTGGGGCGGCAAACTCACCGCCCTGCAACTGGACGCCGAAGACCTGCATCTGGTGCAAGTGCCCGGTCGCAAGCTGTGAAACCAAGCAGGCGGCTGCCGCTATCCGATTCTGCGGATGCGGGCGCCAAGGCCTGAGAGTTTGGCTTCGATGCGCTCGTAACCGCGGTCGAGGTGATAAATGCGGTCGATGGTGGTTTCACCATCGGCCACTAACCCCGCCAGAATCAGGCTGGCCGAGGCGCGCAGGTCGGTGGCCATCACCGGCGCGCCGGTCAGGCCTTTCACGCCGCGCACGATGGCGGTATGACCGTCGATTTTGATGTCCGCCCCCAGGCGTTGCAGTTCCTGTACGTGCATGAAGCGGTTTTCGAAAATCGTCTCGCGGATAACGCCGGTGCCTTCGGCAATGGTATTCATCGCCATGAATTGCGCCTGCATGTCGGTGGGAAAGCCCGGATGCGGCATGGTGTTGATGTCCACCGCGCGCGGCCTCCGGCCCTGCATGTCGAGGGTGATGCTGTCGTTATCGCAATCAATTTGCGCACCGGCTTCCACCAGCTTGGCCAGCACTGCATCCATGGATTCGGGATGCGCATGGCGCAGCGTCACCTTGCCGCCGGTCATGGCGGCAGCGACCAGGAAAGTCCCGGCTTCGATACGGTCAGCCAGCACGGTATGGGTCGCCGCATGCAGGCGCTCCACGCCCTGCACGCGGATACGGCTGCTGCCAGCGCCTTCAATCTTGGCGCCCATGGCGATCAGGCATTCGGCCAGGTCCACGATTTCCGGCTCCATCGCGGCGTTTTCCAGCACGCTTTCGCCTTCGGCCAGGGCTGCGGCCATCAGCACGTTTTCGGTCGCGCCCACGCTCACCATGTCAAAGGCGATGCGTCCGCCGCGCAGGCGTTTGGCCTGTGCCTTGATGAAGCCATGCTCGACGCTTACTTCTGCGCCCAATGCCTGCATGCCCTTGATGTGCTGGTCAACCGGCCTTGAGCCAATCGCGCAGCCACCGGGCAGCGAGACTTCGGCTCTGCCGTAACGCGCCAGCAGCGGCCCCAGTACCAATACCGAGGCGCGCATGGTCTTTACCAGCTCATACGGGGCGACATGGCTGTTGACGCTGCGCGGGTCAACGCGCACCTCGCTGTCCTGGCCGCTGCCGTAGCGCGCCGGGTCGATTTCCACACCCGCGCCCAGCCCTGCCAGCACTTTTTTGGTGGTCGCCACATCGTGCAAGGCCGGCACATTGCGAATCAACACCGGCTCATCGGCCAGCAAGGTGGCGCACAGAATTGGCAGTACCGCGTTCTTGGCGCCGGAAATGCCGACTTCGCCCGCCAGCACCGCGCCGCCTTCAACCACAATCTTTTGCATCAGCCCACTCCGGCCTTGGCGGCTTCTTCCGGGGTCAGGGTTTTCAGCGCCAGGGCGTGAATCTCGCCGCCCATGCGCTCGCCCAGGGTGGCATACACCATGCGATGCCGCGCCAATGGCAGCTTGCCAGCAAAGGCCTCGGCAATCACCAACGCCTCGAAGTGCACGCCATCATCGCCCTGCACTTGCGCGCGTGCGCCGGGCAGGCCTTGTTCAATCAATTGCTGGATGGTGTTCGGATTCATCGGGCAAGCCTTGAAATGCGTAAAATGAGCGCGCCATTTTACCCCGGCCTCATCCCTTGCCACGCAATGCCTTCCGATAAGTCCCTGCTTGCCAGCGCCCAGCGCGTGTTCGATACCGAGCGCGAAGCCCTTGATGCGGTGCGCGCCCGTCTTGATGGCGACTTTACCCGCGCTTGTCAATTGATTTTGCAAACCCGCGGCCGCGTGGTCTGTACCGGCATGGGCAAGTCCGGGCATATCGCCCGCAAAATCGCCGCCACGCTGGCTTCCACCGGCACCCCGGCTTTCTTCGTGCATCCGGGCGAGGCCGGTCACGGCGACCTGGGCATGATTACCGATGCCGACCTGGTGCTGGCGCTGTCCAATTCCGGCGAAACCGATGAGCTCGTCATGCTGCTGCCGGTGCTGGCACGGCAGGGCAACCGGCTGGTCGCCATCACTGGCCGTCCGGCCTCTACCCTGGCCCGCGCCGCCGATGCGCATATTGATGCCAGTGTCCCGGCCGAAGCCTGCCCGCACGACCTGGCGCCCACCAGCTCCACCACCGCCGCCCTGGTACTGGGTGATGCGCTGGCGGTGGCGCTTCTGGAAGCGCGCGGCTTTACCCCGGACGATTTTGCCCGTTCGCATCCGGCTGGCAGCCTTGGCCGCCGGCTGCTGCTGCATATCCGTGACGTGATGCATGTGGATGAGGAAATTCCGCAGGTGCCGCAAACCGCGCAGCTCACCGACGCGCTGATGGAAATCAGCCGCAAGCGCATGGGCATGACCGCCGTGGTCGATGACAACGGCCGTCTGCTGGGCCTGTTCACCGATGGCGACCTGCGCCGCACCCTGGATGCAGGCGCGGATGTGCGCAATACCCGGATTGCCGATGTCATGACCCGCAACCCCAAGACCATTGATGCCGATGCGCTGGCGGTGGAGGCGGCGCAATTGATGGAAGCGCATAAAATCAGTGGCCTGGTGGTGATTGACAAGCAGCAGCGCCTGGTCGGTGCCCTTAATATTCATGACCTGTTGCGCGCCCGCGTGGTCTGATTGCTCCCATTTTGCCGCTGCCGCCCATGTCCCAAGCCCACTACCCCGCCGAACTTCTCGCCCGTGCCCGCCGCATCCGGCTGGCCTGCTTCGATGTGGACGGCACCCTGACCGAAGGGCATCTGCATTTCGACGAGCAGGGCCACGAATACAAATCCTTCCATGCCCACGACGGCATGGGGCTGTCGCTGCTGCGCAAAAACGGCATCGAAGTGGCGCTAATTACCGCCCGCCGCAGCCGCGTCACCGAAAACCGTGGCGCCGAGCTTGGCCTTGCCGAAGTACATACCGCCGCGCATGACAAGCTCGCCACCACCTGCGATATCGCACGGCGCCTTGGCATCGGCATGGATGAAGTCGCCTTCATGGGCGATGACCTGGTGGACTTGCGGGTTTTTGCGCATGTCGGTCTTGCCGTGGCGCCAGCCAATGTCCACGCCTGGACCGCGCCGCATGCGCACTGGATTACGCCACAGCGCGGCGGTCACGGCGCAGCGCGCGACCTGTGCGACCTGCTGCTGGTGGCCCAAGGCAAACAGGCGGCGGTACTGGCAAGTTTTGCCATGGAGCTGACGCAATGAACTGGCGCACCGCACTGACCCTGACACTTATCGCCGCCTCCCTGGGCATCGGCATTGCCATCCAGCAGCAACAGGAGCGCCTGCGCAATACTGACAATACAGCGCGCTATCACTCCGATTACACCCTGCACGATTTCCAAATCACCACACTCAACAAGGACGGCAGCGAAGCCTTCACCCTTGCCGCCCCCAGGCTGGAGCGCAACCCGGAAAGCCGCGAGATGGACATCGCCACCCCCAGTTTTTACTTTCCCGACAGCAAGGCGCGCCGCTGGCGCGCCCAGTCACGCACCGCCTGGGTCAATGCCGACGGCTCTGAAGTACGGCTGCGCGATGAGGTGCGCCTTGAAGCGCCCGAAGGCGAAAGCCAGCTGCGCATGGAAACCGCTTCGCTCAATGTTTTTCCCGATGCCGGCATCGCCAGCACCGATGCCGAAGTGCTTATTACCCAGCCCGGCACTATAATCCGCGGTCGTGGGCTTGAAGCCCAGCTTGATGCGAACCGCGTCACGCTCAAATCCGAGGTTCGTAGCCGTTATGTCCCCAATCCATAAAATCCTTCTCACTGCCTTTGCCTTCGCCATTGCCGGCAGCGCCTGGGCGCGCTCCTCCGACCGCAATCAGGCAATGAACATCGACAGCAGTTGGGGCAGCTGCAACCTGGGTGAAAGCATGAGCTGCGAGCTGCGCGGCAATATCGTCATCACCCAGGGCACGCTGCGCATCAATGCCTCACAAGGCACCATCCATCAAACCAATGGCCGTCCCAGCCGGGCAAGGCTCACTGGCGGCGTGACCATGCGTCAGGAACTGGATGACGGCACCCCGGTCAATACCCGCTCCAGCACTGTGGACTATGACTTCAATACTGAAATCATCATCCTCACCGGCAATGTCGAAATCAACCAGCCGCGCGGCAACCTGCGCGGTGAGCGCGTGGTTTACAACATGAAAACCGGCCAGGTGCAAAGCGGCGGCCAGGAAGGCGGTGGCCGCGTGCGCATGACCATCCAGCCCAAGGCAGGTGGCTGATGCTGAAAGCCCAGGGTCTTCGCAAACGCTACAAATCGCGCACCGTGGTGCGTGATTTCGGCCTGAATCTGGATGCCGGCGAAGTGGTTGGTCTGCTGGGGCCCAATGGCGCAGGCAAAACCACCTGTTTCTACATGATTGTCGGCCTGGTGGCCGTCGATGGCGGCCGCATCGAACTCGATGGCCAGGACATCACCCATATGCCGATGTATGAACGCGGCAAGCTGGGCGTGGGCTATCTGCCGCAGGAGCCTTCGGTATTCCGCAAGCTCTCGGTTGCCGACAATCTGCGTCTGGTGCTGGAGCTGCGTCCCGACCTTGACCGTGCCGGTCGCGAGCGCGAACTTGCCAGTCTGATGGACGAATTGCAAGTTGCCCATGTCGCCGGGCAAAACGGCGCCAGCCTCTCCGGCGGCGAGCGCCGCCGCGTGGAAATCGCCCGCGCCCTGGCCGCGAACCCGCGCCTGATGCTGCTGGACGAGCCTTTCGCCGGGGTTGACCCAATTTCCATCGGCGAAATCCAGCGCATCATCACCCATCTGAAAAACCGTGGCATCGGCGTGCTCATCACCGACCACAATGTGCGCGAAACCTTGGGGATTTGCGACCGTGCGTATATTCTCAGTGAAGGCGAAGTGCTGGCGCAGGGGGCGCCGGATACACTGCTTGCCAATCCTGATGTACGTCGCGTCTATCTGGGTGAAACCTTCCGTCTTTGATATGCTCTCAAGCCTCGGGGAGAGGCTTTGTGAAACAACATCTGACTGCACGCCAGAGCCAGCAGCTTGCGCTGACGCCACAACTGCGTCAGGCGCTGGCTGTGCTGCAAATGTCGGCAGCCGAACTTGAAGAGGAAGTCGCCGATGCCGTCGAATCCAACCCGCTGCTGGAATGGGAAGAAGCCGGCAACAGCCAGACAGAAGGCGAGCGCGAATATACCGAGGCCGATGAGCGCAACGAAACCGGCGAGCACGAGGACTGGTCGCAAGCGCAGGACGATGCCGACTGGGTCGAGCATGATGATGACTGGAGCCCCGGCAATTCCGGCAGCAGCAACGATGAAGACGGCGAAAGCCAGGCCGAGCGCCAGGCCGCACCGGAAAGCCTGCAAGAGCACCTGCTGTGGCAACTGGGTCTTTCCCATCTTGGCCCGCGCGATACCCAAATCGGCGCCGCGCTGATTGATGCCATCGACAATGACGGCTACCTGCGCGAGCCGCTGCAAAGCATCATCGAAGCCCTGCCCGCCCAGTGGCAAATCGATCACGATGACATTCTGCCGGTACTGCACCTGATCCAGCATTTCGACCCGCTGGCGGTGGGCAGCCGCAGCCTGGGCGAATGCCTCAGCATCCAGTTACAGCAACTGCCTGCCGACACGCCTGCGCGCGCGCTGGCGCTGCAAATCGCCAGCCAATACATCGAGCAATTGCCCAAAATCGGCGCCGCTGGCATCGCCCGTGAATGCGGCTGCGACTGCACCGAGGCCGAGGCCGCCATTGATCTGTTGCGCAGCCTGGAGCCGCGCCCGGGAAGCGGCATCGGCAGCATCGACCACGATGCCTATATCACCCCGGACGCCAGGATTTCCCGAAAAAATGGCCGCTGGTGCGTCAGCCTGACCCGTGCCGCCCGCCCTGCCATCGCCATCAATCGCGAATACGCGCGCATGGCCGCAGAAGCTGCCGGCAGTGATGGCCAATACCTGCGTGGCCGCCTGCAGGAAGCGCGCTGGCTTTTGAAAAACATCGAACAGCGTGGCCAAACCCTGCTGCGCGTACTCGAATGTCTCGTCCACGAACAGTCGGCCTTTCTGGAATACGGTGAAGCCGCATTGCGCCCCTTGACCCTGCGCGAGCTTGCCACCCGGCTGGAGTTGCACGAGTCCACCATTTCCCGCGCCATTGCCCGCAAATACGTGCACACCCCGCGCGGTACGCTGGCCGTCCGTGATTTCTTTTCCTCCGGCATCGACAACGACGGCGTAGCCGCCTCCAGCACCGCCATCCAGTCGATGATTCGTGAGCTGGTGGATGCCGAAAACCCGCGCAAACCGCTGTCGGACGCCGCGCTTACCGAAAAACTCAAGGAAGCCGGAATTCCGGTGGCCCGCCGCACCGTCGCCAAATATCGCGAGGCGCTGGGCATAGCATCCTCACAGCAGCGTGTGCGACTATGACGCCATCAGACAGTTTTTCAGGCTCCGTGAAAATTTTTAACTCAGGTTTCACCCCAAAACCGCCAATTTGCGCGATGCTGTAGCTGTAGTTTTCCAACCACACGCCAACCGAAGGAGGCGCACCATGCAAGTTGAAGTCCATGGCCAGAACATCGAAGTCACCGACGCCCTGAAGCAATACGCCGAAGAAAAAATGGCCCGGCTTGAGCGCCATGCGGTATCGCGCGATGTGGATGTGCGCATCCAGTTGCGGGTGGACAAGCCCAACCATCACGCCGCAGGCAATGTCAGACTGGCCGGCGCCGACTTCCATGCCGATGCCAGCGGCCAGACCATGTATGCCGCCATCGATATGCTCGTGGACAAGTTCGACCGCCTGCTGCTCAAGCACAAGGAAAAAACCGTTGACCACCATCGCGGTGAAAACCCCGCCCGTGAGGGTACGTTCGGTTAAGTCCGCCGCCATGCCGCAAGGCATGAAACATGCCACTGATATTACCCTCCCAACCCATCGCCATCCTGTCCAGCTGCCAGGATGGCGATGTCTTGTTGAAACGGCTGACTACACTTTTACCCCCGGATAAACCCATATCACCCCCGGACTTCTGACCATGACTGCAACCGCGCCATCTTCATTTCTGCTGCTGACCGGCATGTCTGGTTCGGGCAAATCCATCGCACTGCGCACCCTGGAAGACTCCGGCTATTACTGCATCGACAACCTGCCGGCAGAACTGCTCACCGAATCACTGCGCAGCCTGCGCAAGCAGGAACTGGAATCCCCCGAACGGCTGGCATTTGCCATCGACATCCGCAGCCGCAGCGACCTGGCACA
Organism: Lysobacteraceae bacterium NML95-0200; assembly: GCA_002798255.1. Taxonomy (GTDB): domain Bacteria; phylum Pseudomonadota; class Gammaproteobacteria; order Xanthomonadales; family Xanthomonadaceae; genus Solilutibacter. The sequence continues at coordinate 78,438 of NWQQ01000010.1, read as the reverse complement.
GATGCCCGAATGGCTTTCGGCGCTGGCACGCGAAGGCCAGGCCGCACAACTGGTCTTCATTGATTCGGGCAACGATGTCCTGCTGCGCCGCTATGCCGATACCCGCCGCCGTCATCCCTTGAGCCATCTGGGGCTGGCACTGGCCGATGCCATCACCCTGGAGCGTCAGGCACTGAAGCCGCTGCGCACGCTGGCCGACCACATCATCGACAGCAGCGCAATGAATGTGCACCAGTTGCGCCGCGAAATCATCGAACGTCTGGGCGTGGGCGATGACCTGCCGCCGGCCTTGCTGTTCCAGTCCTTTGCCTACAAGCGCGGCCTGCCACCGGATGCCGATTTCGTATTTGATGCGCGGGTATTGCCCAATCCGCACTGGAACCCGGCACTGCGCCCGCTCTCTGGCCGTGACAGCGCCGTACGCGAATTTTTCGAACAAACGCCTGATGTGCAGGCCTATCTGGCTCAAGTGCGCGACATGCTGGCGCGCTGGCTGCCGCGCCTACGCCAGGATACCCGCAGCTATATCACCATCGCCTTTGGTTGCAGCGGCGGCCGTCATCGCTCGGTCTATCTGGCCGAAACCCTCGCCGCCCATGTCCGCAACCACGGCTGGCCGGATGCGACCACCTTTCATCGTGAACTCGATTAAACCACGAGAGCCCCATGTCAACCGGCATTCTTGTCATCACCCATCCCGGCATCGGCCACGCACTTGTCGATAATGCCCGGCAAATTCTGCGCAACTTGCCCCTGAAAGCCGAAGCCTTTGAAGTGCCCTTCGATACCGACCCTGACACACTCCTGCCCGCAGCCAGCGGCGCACTGCGGCGCGTGGATACCGGGGATGGCGTGTTGATTCTGGTCGATATGTATGGCGCAGCCCCCAGCCAGCTGGCACAGAAACTGACCCAGCTGGGCACCCCTTGCAAGCGCGTGGCCGGTGCCAGTCTGCCAATGTTGTTGCGGGTGATGAACTACCCCGAACAAGACCTTGCGCAACTGCAGTCCACCGCATCACTCGGCGGCCGCAATGCCGTGTTGCTGGACGATCCGCTTTAAGCGAGCTTTACACGACCGGCGGCATCAGAGCCTTGCCTTTGAGCGCTTGGTATCGAACTCAATTGCATGTCGTGGTGAGCACTTGCACGGCATAATTCTCATGATGCTGCGCGTCCGTGCAATCGACTGTCATCAATTCATCACACAAATGTCGCAGGCTATCGCCCACTCATCCACTCCTACAGGAGCTCCCATGCGTGTTTCTTTGTTGTCATTGTCGTTAATTTTGGCAGCGGGCATCAGCCAGCCGCTTGCGGCGCAGTCGGTTTCGGAAGCCGAGCTTGCCGAGCTGAAGCAGCAATTGGCAACGCTGCAGGCGCGCATCCAGGCGCTGGAGGCACAAGCAGCAGATACAAAACCAACCGCATCGGCCGCAGCGGCCAATAGCCCGCAGGTCAGTACCCAAGGCGGGGTGAAAGTCAGCACCGCCGAGAAGGATTTCAAGTTTTCACTCAGTGGCCGCATGCACTGGGATGCCTATGCCTTTGACCGCGATATTGCTCCGGTCACCGGCACCAGCGAGCTGCGCCGTGCGCGCCTGATTCTGCAGGGCAAGGCTTATGGCTGGGAATACAAACTGGAGCAGGATTTTGCCGCTGGCAGCAATCTCGATGGCCTGCGCGATGCCTATATCGCCACCCAAGTGGGCCCTGGCAAGCTCACCATCGGCCAGTTCAAGCCATATCGCTCGATGGACGAGCTGACCAGCTCCAATGAGCTCTTGATGACCGAGCGCGCTTATGCCTCGGCCACCGGTGTTTTCAATGGCCGCCAGTTCCAGCAAGGCGTGGGTTATCTGATCGGCGGTGAGGACTACACCCTGGGCGCATCGGTATTCAATCTGCGCAATACCGCCAGCAGCCGCAATGAGGGGCTGGGGGTGGCCGCACGCGCCACCTGGGCGCCGCTGCGCAGCGACGACACTACCGTGCACCTTGGCTTGTCGCTCAGCCATGAAAACAGCAATCACAAAACCCCGGGGCTCAGTGCCCGCGCCAACTATGCCGGCCGCCGTGGCCCATCACTGACTATCGCCACCACCCCCGAAGGCAGCGGCCAGTCGGTCAATGTCGTCGGGCTGGAAGCTGCTGCTGCCATGGGGTCTGCTTTTGTGCAGGCCGAATACATGCAGGCCCGTTACGGTCAGCCCATGGGCCGCGACCAGCGCGTCGATGCCTGGTATGTGCAGGGCAGCTGGCTTTTGAATGGCGGCCACAAACCTTACAAGGCCGAGGCCGGCGTGTTTGGCAGTGCCAAGGTGGAAAGCGGCGGACAATGGGAGCTTGTCGCCCGCCATGACCAAATCCGCAACCGTGATCTGGCAGACCGCCAGGCGCGCAGCACCACATTCGGGGTTAACTATTACGCAAACCCGGCGCTGCGCTTCATGCTCAATTACACCCGTGGCGATAACCAGCTAAACGGCGATAACACTGGACAATACGCATTGCGCACCCAGTTCGTGTTCTGATGCCACAAAGCCCTGAGCCATCTGACTCAGGGCTTTTCAATTTTTCATCTCATCGAAATTCCACTGTCACAAAGCTGTCATTTTTTTGCGCTTTGATATGCCAACACGCCCAGGGCGTGATTTTTGTCCCAAGGAATTTTCGATGAAAACCGTTTCTTTGCGTCTTGCCGTTGTTGCCGTCCTCTCTGCCACTGCCCTGGCTGCCTGTGGAGGCGCTAGCAACGCCACCTCCAGCACTGCACCCGGAACGGGCGCCGACAATGCAGCCCAGGCTGGCGCCCCAATTGCCGCCGATATCACCGGCGCCGGCGCGAGCTTCATCTACCCACTGATGTCGCGCTGGTCGGCTGATTACAACCAAGCCACCGGCGGCAAGGTCAATTACCAGTCGATCGGCTCGGGCGGCGGTATCGCCCAGGTCAAGGCCGGCACGGTGGATTTTGGCTCCACCGACCGTCCGCTGTCCTCGGAGGAGCTGGCCGAAGCCGGGCTGGCGCAGTTCCCCTCGGCCATCGGTGGCGTGGTGCCGGTATTCAATCTGCAGGGCATTGCGCCGGGACAGCTGCGCATCTCCGGCACAACGCTGGCTGAAATCTATCTAGGCAGCATCACCCACTGGAATGATGCCAAGTTGGCTGCCGAAAACCCCGGCCTTAGCCTGCCTTCTGAAAAAATCAATGTGGTGCGTCGTTCGGATGGCTCGGGCACCACTTTCAACTTCACCAATTACCTCTCCAAGGTGAGCAGTAGCTGGAAAGAAAAAATCGGCGAAGGCACGACGGTGAACTTCCCGGTGGGCATGGGCGGCAAGGGCAATGAGGGCGTGGCTGCCTACGTCAAGCAAATCAAGGGCTCGATTGGCTATGTCGAGCTTTCCTACGCACTGCAAAACCAGATGCCCTATGCCGCCATGCAAAACGCCGCAGGCAATTGGGTCGAACCCAATGCCGAGAGCTTCTCCGCCGCTGCGGCCAGCGCCGATTGGGCCAGCGCTTCGGACTTCAACCTGGTGATCACCAATGCCCCCGGCGCCGATGCCTGGCCAATCACCGCGACCAATTTCATGCTGGTTTACAAGCAGCCCAAGAATGCCGAAAAACAGGCCGCCACGCTGGCCTTCTTCAAATGGGCATTGAGCGAGGGGCAGGCGCAAGCCAGGTCGCTGGACTATGTGCCGCTGCCGCCAGAGCTGGTGACGCAAATCGAAAACTACTGGCGTGCGCTGTAAACCAAAGAACTCCAGCGGCTCATGAGGCCCCCTGCAAGGATTGGCAGGGCTTGTCGGGCAAGGATGCCCCCTTTTATGTCCATGACTGTTTGCAATGAATGCGACCTCCATGCAAAACCTTGCCGCATCCGCCGCCCCAGCGCAGCGTGATGCCCGCAATGACCGATTATTTCGCTTGATGTTGACCAGCGCCGCGGTGCTGGTTTTGATGATTCTGGCCGCTGCGGCCATCTCCATGCTGTGGCAGGGGCGTGAGGCATTGCAAAGCCAGGGATTGGCGTTCTTCACCAGCAGCGAATGGAACCCGGTGGAAAACCGCTACGGCGCGCTGGTGCCGATCTACGGCACCCTGGTGACGGCGGCCATCGCCATGCTGATCGCCGTGCCGCTGAGCTTTGGCATCGCCTTCTTTCTGACCGAAGTCGCGCCGCGCAAGTTGCGCGGCATCCTTGGCACTGCCATCGAACTTCTGGCCGGCATCCCGTCCATCATCTATGGCATGTGGGGCTTTTTCGTGCTGATGCCAGTGATGCGCGAATACCTGCTGCCGCTGCTGGACAGCTATCTGGCGCCGCTGCCCCTGATCGGCCCGCTGTTCCAGGGCCCGCCGATTGCCGCTGGCATGCTCACTTCCGGCATCGTGCTCGCCATCATGGTGATTCCGTTCATCAGCTCGGTGATGCGCGAGGTATTCCTGACCGTGCCCACCCGACTTAAAGAATCGGCCTATGCGCTCGGCGCCACGCGCTGGGAAGTGAGCTGGGACATCGTGCTGCCCTATACCCGCACCGCCGTGCTGGGCGGGATTTTCTTAGGGCTAGGACGGGCGCTGGGCGAAACCATGGCGGTGGCCTTTGTCATCGGCAACAGCACCCAGTTCACCACTTCGCTGCTTGAGCCGTCCACCACCATCGCCGCGCTGATTGCCAATGACTTTGGCGAAGCCACCGAAACCTACCGCTCGGCGCTGCTGCTGCTGGGCTTCATGCTGTTTGTGGTGACCCTGGTGGTGTTGACCCTGGCGCGGCTGATGCTGCGCCATCTGGCACGCAAGGAGGGCAACTGATGAATCCCCAAAGCCTGTCGATTTACCGCCGTCGCCATTTCACCAACATCATCGCGGTGACGCTCTCCTGCCTGGCTGCGGGCATCGGCCTGTTTTTCCTGGGCTGGATTCTGTGGACACTCATCAGCAAGGGGCTTGGCCATTTGCAATTGTCGCTGCTGACCCAGGATCAGCCGCCGCCGATGGCCGAGGGCGGGCTGCGCAATGCCATCATCGGCAGCCTGATGATGTGCGCCATGGGCGTGGGCATCGGCACGCCGCTGGGCATCGCCGCCGGCACCTGGCTGGCCGAATACGGCAAGGGCAGCCGCCTTGCCGCAGTGGTGCGCTTTGTCAACGACCTGCTGCTATCTGCGCCCTCCATCGTGCTCGGCCTGTTTGTCTATGCCTTGTTCGTGGTGCAGACCGGCGGCAATTTCTCGGCCATTGCCGGGGCGATTGCGCTGGCCTTCATCGTCTTGCCGGTGGTGGTGCGCACCACCGACGAAATGCTGAGCCTGGTGCCGGTGCAGATGCGCGAGGCGGCGCTTTCGCTGGGCATCCCGCAGTGGAAGGTCACCCTGCAAGTGCTGTACCGCTCGGCACTGCCCGGCATCGTCACCGGCGTGCTACTGGCGCTGGCGCGCATCAGCGGCGAAACCGCGCCGCTGCTGTTCACCGCCTTCGGCAACGAATTCTTCAGCCTCGACCCGGGCGGCCCGATGTCGGCCATTCCGCTGGTGATGTACAAATTTGCCGGTTCGGGCTTCGAGAACTGGGAAAACCTGGCCTGGGCCGGGGCACTGTTTATCACCCTGTTCGTGCTGTGCGTGAGCCTTCTGGCGCGCACCCTGTTGCTGCGCAAGCGCGTGACGCATGATTGATTCTGGAATCCATCCATGACTGCTCCTCATCTTGTTACCGAAGTCCAACACCGCCCCGACAGCACCCCGCACCCGGTGAAAATCGCCACCCGCGGGCTGAATTTCCACTATGGCAATGCGCATGTGCTCAAGGACATCCATCTCGACATCCCCGAGCACCAGGTCACCGCCCTGATTGGCCCCTCCGGCTGCGGCAAGTCCACCCTGTTGCGCACCTATAACCGCATTTATTCGCTGTATCCGGGGCTGGTGGCCTCGGGTGAAATCCTGCTTGATGGCGAGAATATCCTTGATGCGCGTTATTCGATGAACCGCCTGCGCAGCAAGATTGGCATGGTGTTCCAGAAGCCGGTGCCGTTTCCGATGACCATTTACGAGAACATCGCCTACGGCATCCGCCATCATGAAAAGCTCGGCAAGAGCGAAATGAATGACCGGGTGGAAGAAGCGCTGCGCCAGGGCGCGCTCTGGGATGAAGTCAAGGACAAGCTGGGCCAGAGTGCGCTGGGGCTTTCCGGCGGCCAGCAGCAGCGCCTGTGCATCGCCCGCGCGGTGGCGCTGCGCCCGGAAGTGCTGTTGCTGGACGAGCCGACCTCGGCGCTGGACCCGATTTCCACCAGCCGCATCGAGCAGCTGATTGAAGAACTCAAAGGCCGCTACACCATCCTCATCGTCACCCACAATATGCAGCAGGCCGCGCGCGTATCGGACTACACCGCCTTCATGTATCTGGGCAATCTCATCGAGCACGCCGCCACCACGCAACTGTTTTCCGCGCCTGCCAAACAGCAGACCGAGGACTACATCACCGGCCGCTTTGGCTGAGCCGCAAGGAAACCGACATGCATCAGGAACACGACCATATCGTCCGCTCTTACGACGAAGAGCAGCAGCATCTCTCCGACGAAATCCAGCGCATGGGGGCGATGGCGATTGCCCAGCTGGAAGCGGCACTGGATGCGCTGGCGCGCCGCGATGATCAGCTCGCCCGGCATATCATCAGCAACGATGCCGCCATCGACCAGCTGGAAGAAGACATCAGCCAGGGGGTGATGAAGCTCGCCCTGCGCGGGCCGCTGGCCAGCGACCTGCGGGTGATTCTGGCGGCCTTGCGGATTGCCTCGGATATCGAGCGCTCGGGCGACTATGCCGCCAACCTCGCCAAGCGCGCCATCGTCCTCAACGCCAGCCTGCCGATGCCGCAAATCCCGGCGCTGCGCGAGCTGGGTATGCGCGTGATCCAGCAGATGCGCGATGTGCTGCGCGCCTATGCCGAGCTTGATGCCGAAGCCGCACAGCGGGTGCGTGAGCGCGATGCGGAAGTGGACATGCTGCATACCGCGCTGTTCCGCGAACTGTCCGCCTACATGATGCAGGATGCGCGCAATGTCCAGGCCTGCACCCATCTGTTGTTCATGGCCAAGAATTTGGAGCGCATCGGAGACCATGCCACCAATATCGCCGAAAACGTCTGGTATCGCGTCCACCCCACCCTGCCGCTGCCGCCGCGCGAAAAACGCGACCACAGCAGCGACCTCGCGCCCGCCTGAGCCATGTCCAAGACCATCCTGATTGTCGATGACGAGCCGGCCATCCGCGAAATGGTGGCCTTTGCCCTGCGCCGCGAAAACTATCGGGTGCAGCAGGCCGGTGATACCGCCGAAGCGCTGGAAGCCATCAACCGCAGCGCACCGGATTTGATTTTGCTGGACTGGATGCTGCCCGGCGGCAGCGGTCTGGAGCTGGCCCGGCGCTGGCGGCGCGATGCGCTGGCGCGCGAGATTCCCATCATCATGCTGACTGCGCGCGGCGAAGAGGATGACCGCGTGATTGGCCTGGAATCGGGGGTGGATGATTACGTCATCAAGCCGTTTTCCACCCGCGAGCTGCTGGCGCGCATCCGTGCGGTGCTGCGCCGCAGCCAGGCCGAGGACGAGGCCGGACAGCTCAAGCAGGGCGCGCTGCGCATCGACACCATCGCCCACCGCGTATTTGCCATGCAGGACGAGGCGGAAGTCAGCCTGCAACTGGGGCCCAGCGAATATCGCCTGTTGCACTTCTTCATGTCGCACCCGGAGCGGGTCTATACCCGCGCGCAATTGCTCGACCATGTCTGGGGCGGCGAGAGCTATGTCGAGGAGCGCACCGTGGATGTGCATATCCGCCGCCTGCGCCGCGCCCTGGAGCCGTATCAGCTGCAAGAGATGGTGCAAACTGTGCGCGGTACCGGCTACCGCTTTTCCACCACCACGGCATGAGTCTTACGCCCACCGCTGCCTTGTCGCTGCTCTGCCTCATCCTTGCCGTACTGTGTGCATGGCTGTATTGGCGCGGACAAGCCAAGCCTGCGCCTCTCCCCTCGCCACGCCACGCCCGCCAGCGCAGCCGCCTGCTGCTGCGGCGGCTGCGCCATGCCCGCGATGCGCTCGATGCCCTGCCCGAAGCCATCGTGCTGCTGGACGAGCGCCGCGAACATGCGCTGTGGTTCAATCAGGCCGCGCAGCGCCTGTTGGGGCTGGCCTATCCCGGGGATATTGGCTGTGCCATCACCACGCGACTGCCATCGCTGCAACTGGCCGACTGGCTGGCAAGCCCTGCACCTGATGCGCGCCAAAACCTGGCCGCGCCGCAAGATGCCTCACTGCGCCTGAAGCTGGAATTTGTGCGCTCCAGCCAGGGTCAGCCCATGCTCATGGTGCAGGATGTCAGCCGCCTGCTGCGTCTTGAGGACATGCGCCGTGATTTTGTCGCCACCGTATCGCATGAACTGCGCACGCCGCTGACCGTACTGCATGGCTATCTGGACATACTCCAGGACGAGGCGCCCCCCGAGTGGCAGGGCATCGTGCCGGAAATGCACAAGCAATCGCAGCGCATGAAACAACTGGTGGATGACCTTCTGACGCTTTCGCGTCTGGATGCCGCCGCACCGGTCGCCGTACAGCCAGTGCCGATGCAGCCCCTCATGCAAAACCTGCTGCGCGAGGCCGAAGGGCTTTCCAGGGGGCGGCAGCATATCCAGCTGCACGAGGATGCCGGACTTGACCTGCTGGGCATGGAAAAAGAACTGCATAGCGCGTTCTCCAACCTCATCAGCAATGCCGTGCGCTACACCCCCGACGGCGGCCGAATCGACATCCGTTTTGACGCCTTGCCACAGGGCGGCGCGGTGTTCAGCGTCCAGGACAATGGCTACGGCATCGCCCCGCAACATCTGCCACGGCTGACCGAGCGCTTTTATCGCGTCTCGCAAAGCCGCAGCCGCGAAAGCGGCGGCACCGGCCTTGGCCTTGCCATCTGCAAGCATGTGCTGAGCCTGCACGATGCGCATCTGGAAATCGAAAGCCAGCTCGGCCAGGGCAGCATTTTCCGCTGTGTATTTCCCAACACACGCACTCTGCTACGCTCGCCCGCCCACTCTTGAATGGCACTGCCCCGATGGATACGCCCCCCACCACCAATCTCAATGACGCCCAGTGGTATGCCAACCGCGAGCTGTCGCAACTGGACTTCAACTTCCGCGTCCTGGCGCAGGCACAAAATGCGGACATACCGCTGCTGGAGCGACTGCGCTATCTGTGCATTTCCTGCACCAATCTGGATGAGTTCTTTGAAATCCGCGCCGCTACCGTGCGCCATGCGGCCGACCTTGGCTATGCCCGCGCCGCCGATGGCCTGGCGCACCGCAATATCCTTGCACGCATCCATGAGCGTGCCAGCGAGTTGGTCAGCGCCCAATACCGCTGCTTCTACGACGAGCTGCGCCCGGCGCTGGAGGCCGAAGGCATCCGCCTGCTTGACCGTACCGAATGGAATGCCGAGCAAACCCGCTGGCTGCGCGATTATTTCCGCAAGGAAATCATGCCGGTGCTCTCGCCATTGGGGCTGGACCCGGCGCATCCCTTCCCGCAGATTCTCAATAAATCGCTCAATATCGTGGTGCGCTTGGAAGGGCGCGATGCCTTCGGCCGCGAAGCACATCTGGCCATCGTCCGCGCACCGCGCTCATTGCCGCGCATCATCCGTATGCCCGACCGCGATGGCGATGGCGACCGTTACCACGATTTCGTGTTTCTCTCCTCGCTGCTGTCGGCATTCATGGACGAGTTGTTCCCCGGGCTCAAGGTCAAGGGCGCCTACCAGTTCCGTGTCACCCGCAATTCCGAGCTGATAGTCGATGAGGAAGATGTGGACAATCTGGCGCTGGCGTTGCGCGATGAGCTGGTTGGCCGCGGCTATCTGCGCGCGATGCGCCTGGAAATTGCCGAAAACTGTCCCGAAGACATCGTGCAGATGCTGCTGGAAAACTTCGAGCTGAGCGCCGATGCGGTGTACCGCATCAACGGCCCGGTCAACCTCAATCGCGTGGTACAGGTGTATGATGCGGTGCGCCGCCCGGACTTGAAGTTCCCGCCGGTGCATCCACGCCAGCTGGATGATTCCGAAACGCTGTTCAGCCGCATTGCCCGTGGCGATATCTTGCTGCACCACCCGTTTGACTCGTTCAATCCGGTGAAAGACCTGATTCGCGAGGCCGCCGAGGACCCCAATGTACTGGCCATCAAACAGACCCTGTACCGCACCGGCAAGGACTCGCCGATTGTCGAGAGCCTGATACAGGCCGCCCGCAACGGCAAGGATGTCACCGCGGTGGTGGAGCTGCGCGCACGCTTTGACGAGGAAGCCAATCTGGGCTTTGCCGACCGCCTGCAAGAAGCCGGGGTGCAAGTGGTGTACGGCGTGGTCGGCTACAAGACCCATGCCAAGATGCTGCTGATTGTGCGCCGCGAGGCCGAAGGGCTGCGCCGCTATGTGCATCTTGGTACTGGCAACTACCACAGCGGCACGGCGCGGGTCTATACCGACATCGGCCTTATCACTGCCGACCCCGGCATTGGCGCCGATGTCCACCAGATTTTCCAGCAGCTCTCCGGGCTTGCGCCGGTGGTGCAGCTGCAACGCCTTTTGCAATCGCCCTTCACTCTGCATACCGGCATGCTTGAGCGCATCGCGCGCGAGGCGGCAAACGCACGCGCCGGCAAACCGGCACGCATCATCGCCAAGATGAATGCCCTGAACGAGCCGCGCGTGATTCGTGCGCTGTATGAGGCATCACAGGCCGGCGTGCAAATCGACCTGATTGTGCGTGGCGCCTGCACGCTGCGCCCGGGCGTGCCCGGCATTTCCGAAAACATCCGCGTGCGCTCCATCGTCGGCCAATTTCTGGAGCATCACCGGGTGTATTGGTTTGCCAATGACGGCCAGCCGGAACTGTTCTGCGCCAGTGCCGACTGGCTGGAGCGCAATCTGCTGCGCCGGGTGGAAACCTGCTTTCCCATCCTGGATGAAACACTGGCGCAGCGGGTCAAGGCCGAAACCCTGGACAACTATCTGGCGGACAACCAGAACGCCTGGGAATTGCAGGCCAATGGCGAATATCGGCGGGTAGAGGTGCCGGAAAATGTCGCGCCCTATTCCGCCCAGGCCACTTTGCTTGAGAAAATCTGCGGATGAACACGCTCCGTCGCACCGCACTCAGTGCCCCGCTGCCCCTTGAAGATGGCGACCTGATGGCCGCCATCGACCTTGGCTCCAACAGCTTCCACATGATTGTGGCGCGCTATGTGCAGGGGCAGATCCGGGTGGTTGACCGTATCCGCGAAATGGTGCGCATGGCCGATGGCCTGGATGCCCAGGGCGGGTTGAGTGCCCAGGTGCGCGAGCGCGCCCTGCAATGCCTCTCACGCTTTGGCGAGCGCATCCGCGATATTCCGGCCGAGCGGGTGCGCGCCATCGCCACCAATACGGTTCGCAAGCTCAAAGACGCACAGGCCTTTCTGACCCCCGCCGAGGCGGCGCTCGGCCATGCCATCGAAGTGGTGGCCGGGCGCGAAGAAGCGCGTCTGGTTTACCTCGGGGTGGCCAGCGCCCAGCCCACTGAACCTGGACAGCGGCATTTGGTGATGGATATCGGCGGCGGCTCTACCGAGTGCATCATCGGCACCGGCCTTGACGCCATCGAGCGCGAAAGCCTGCAAATGGGCTGCGTCGCCACCACCCGCCGGTTTTTCCCGAGCGGCAAATTGAGCCGCAAGAAGTGGCAGCAGGCGCTGACGGAAATCTCCGCCGAGTTCCAGCAGTTCGCCCAGCACTACCGCAATATCGGCTGGCATGACGTGATTGGCTCCTCCGGCACCATCAAGGCCATTGGCAAGATTTGCACCGAGATGAAGCTCACCAAGGGCGCGATTACCGCCCAGGCGCTGCCGAAAATCCGCGAGCGGCTATTGCAGGCCGATAGCCTCGCCGCCATCGACCTGCCCGGCCTGTCCGCCGAACGCCAGCCGGTGATTGCCGGCGGCATCCTGATTCTGGAAGCGGCCTTCAATGCCCTGGGCATCGAGCGCATGAGCGTCAGCCGCGCGGCGATGCGCGAAGGCATCCTCTACGACATGATTGGCCGCGGCAGCGGCGATGACCCGCGCGATGCCGCCATCGACCTGATGATGGCACGCTATGCGGTGGATGAGGCACAGGCCGAGCGCGTGGAAGCCACCGCCATGCAGCTGTTTGACCAGGTTGCCGCGCGCTGGGAGTTGCAGGCCGAAGACCGCGCCAAACTGGGCTGGGCCGCCTGGCTGCATGAAATCGGCCTGGCAGTGGCGCATAGCCAGCACCATGTGCATGGCGCCTATTTGCTGGAGCACTCCGATATCCCCGGCTTTACCCGCCAGCAGCAGCAGGTATTGGCAGTGCTGGTGCGCTGCCAGCGCCGCAGCATCCCGAAAAACGCCTTCAATGCCATCCCCGAACGCCTGCTGCTGCCCACCCGGCGCATCACCGCTCTGCTGCGGCTGGCAGTCGTGCTCAATCGCTCGCACAAGGCACGCGACCTGTCGGTCGCCAGGCTACAGGCCAATGCCAGCCAGCTCACACTCAGCCTACCCCGCGACTGGCTGGCCGCCAAGCCGCTACTCAAAAGCGACCTGGAGAGCCAGCCGCACGACCTGCGCGCACTCGGCATCGAGCTGCATATCCAAGAAGATTGACCCTTTCCACCCAAGCCCGCACACTTGCCCCATGGCACGCAAAAGCACCCCCGAACCCACGCCCTCGCCGGTGGCCGACTTCGAACACGCCCTGCAAGAGCTGGAGCAGTTGGTCGCCCGGATGGAAAGCGGCGAAATGACCCTGGAAGACTCACTCAGCGCCTACGAACGCGGCGTTGGCCTGTATCGCCAATGCCAGGGCGCATTGCAACAGGCCGAGCTGCGCGTGCGCCTGCTCTCCGACCCGGCACAGCCGGAAAACAGCGAAAACTTCGACTTCGACCATGAATGACGCAGCCGCCCCCCGGGGGCATTTTGAACAATGGCGCGCGCGCATCGAGGCAGCACTGGCGCGCGCGCTGCCCGCTGCCGACCATGAGCCGCAACCGCTGCACCAGGCCATGCGCCACGCCGTACTGAATGGCGGCAAACGCATCCGCCCCCTGCTGGTCTACGCCACCGGCCACGCCCTTGGCGCCGATGCGGCCATACTGGACGATGTCGCCGTCGCAGTGGAACTCATCCACTGCTATTCACTGGTACACGATGACCTGCCAGCAATGGACAATGACGCCCTGCGTCGCGGCCAGCCCACCGTGCATATCGCCTATGGCGAAGCTAATGCCATTCTCGCCGGCGATGCCCTGCAAAGCCTGGCCTTTGCACGCCTGGCCGAAGCCCCGCTGCCTGCCGAAACCCGTATCAACCTGCTGCGCGAACTGACGCAGGCCGCTGGCGCGCCCGGCATGTGCGGCGGCCAGGCACTGGACATGCAGGCCACCGGCGAGAACATCAGCCTCGCCCAGCTTGAGCGCCTGCACGCCATGAAAACCGGCGCCCTGCTGCGCGCCGCCGTGCGCATGGGCGCGCTCGCTGCTGCGGCAAACCGCGAGCAGGCACAGGCCCTTGACCAATATGCCCAAGCACTGGGCCTTGCCTTCCAGATCAAGGATGACCTTCTGGATATCGAGGGCGACAGCGCCACGCTCGGCAAAACCGCAGGCAAAGACGCCGCACAGGACAAGGCCACCTTTCCGGCGCTCATCGGCATCCAAGCCTCACGCCAGCGCCTAGCCGCACTCAGCGCCACCATGCACAGCGCCCTCAACACCCTCGCCACATTGAACAACGCCGACACCCATACACTGGCACTGCTCGCCCGCAACGTGGTGGAACGCGAAAGCTGACAGCCCAGCCCGTCCCCATCCGCTCAACTTAAGGGTGTTTGTCGCACCCATAGTTGGCGCATGGGGCATTGCCTGACTCAACGACGCTTGATGGCTCTGGCCAGGGTAATCACCACGACACCAGCCAAGATAACCGCCATGGCTCCCAGCTCGGTGGCGCTGGCACGCTCATGGGCAAGCCAGGCGCCCAGCATGACCGCAATAACCGGATTGACATAGGCATAGCTGCCCGCCAGAACTGGACGCACATGATGCAATAGCCAGATATAGGCACTGAAGCCAATAATCGAGCCAAAAAACACCAGATACAAAAATGCCGCCATGCCTTTGCCATCGGGCATGGACATGCGCTCACCAGTCACCAGCGCAATCCCCAGCATCAGCACACTGCCGCAGAGCATTTGTCCGGCTGCGGTCATGAACGGCGTGGGCAAATCGCGTCCCCGACTCCAAATGGAGCCATAGGCCCAAGCCATCGAAGCCAACAGCAGCGCCAACAAACCCACCATGGAGCCGCCACGCATACCGTTGACATTCAGCCATAACACGCCGACAAAACCGACCGCCACACCCAGCCATTCCATTGAGTTGGGACGCTCGCCACGCAGCAGTGCAAACACCCCCATCCAAATCGGCGATGAGGCGACTGCCACAGCCGTCAAACCCGATGACACGGTCTGCTCGGCGTAATTCACCATGCCATTGCCCAATGCCAGCAGCAAAGCGCCCATCACCCACAGATTGCGCCATTGCGCAGGCGTGGGTGCGGCCACCCCACGCCACCTCAGCACGGCAAACATCAAGCCCCCGGCCATCAGAAAACGTAAGCCTCCCAGAAGAAACGGGGCGAACCCCCCTTGCAGCGCAAAATGAATGGCGAGATAGGTAGAGCCCCAAATCACATACACCGCCAACAAGGCGGAAACAATGGCAAGCGGGCGCGGCGTTGCTGCGGTAGTCATGCAGGCTCCAAATCAAGGGCAGGCAAAACTAACCGAAAATTACCCGCGCGCCAATCACAAGCTACTTGCCAAGCTGCTGCAAGACGTTTAAGATGCGCCTCCTTCGGGCGGTTAGCTCAGCGGTAGAGCACTACCTTGACATGGTAGGGGTCACAGGTTCGAACCCTGTACCGCCCACCACCTTTCAGGTGGAACCAAAGTAACCACATGGCGCCATGTGGTTTTTTTATGGCCATTTCATGGCCTCTCTGTAAAAAAACTCTGCTTCAACGGACGATTTGTACCCGCAGCGGCATCGCTGGCCGGGTGTCGGGTGCCGGGCGTTTGATGCGGACATCCAGGCTACCATTGGCCGATTTTTCCACCGGGTAACTGAACTGGCCGTTTTCATCCACGGCAACTGCCTGTCCGTTAACCGTCACCTGGCTACCCACCGGGACACGCCCCTCGAGCGCCTCCCCCGCCTTGACCGTGCGGGGAACACTGATACGACTGCCGGGGACTGGCGTGCCGGGCAGCACCGGACGCAGCTCGGGCGGAAGGGGTTTTGGCGAAGAAGGCATGGCGGTATCCCGTTGTACTGCCCAATGGGGGGGCGTTGTGCTTTCCTGTTTTTGCGGCGCAGCGCAAGCGACCAGCAGGCAGGCAGGCACCAAAACGGCTGTCATGTTCATCGGGCAAACTCCAGTCTGCGACCCTTGGGCTGTCCAACCAGGGTCTGGCCATCCCAGACCATTTGCCCATTGACCCAGGTAGCGGCGATGCGTGATTTGAAGGTATGCCCTTCAAACGGCGACCAGCCGCATCTGGAAAGGACATCCTGGCGCTGCACGGTCAGCGGAGAATCTTCTACCAGCACAAGGTCGGCAAAATAGCCTTCGCGCAGGAAGCCGCGCTCAGCCACATCGAACAGCTGTGCCGGTGCGTGAGCGAATTTCTGCACGATCTGGCTGCGGCTGAGGCGGCCGCTGTGGACATGTTCGAGCGCGCTCAGCAGCGCGTATTGCACCAGCGGCAGGCCGCTGGGCGCCTTGGCATAGGGCTGCTGTTTTTCCTCCCAGCCATGCGGAGCATGGTCGGTGGCCAGAACATCGATACGGTCATCTGCCAGGGCGGCAATCAGCGCGTCGCGGTCGCTGGCCTCCTTGATGGCAGGGTTGCATTTGATCTGGTTGCCAAGCCGAGCATAGTCCTCACGGGCGAAATGCAAAAAATGCACGCAGGTCTCGGCAGTGATGCGCTTTTTGCTGCCATCGGCACGCAGCAAAGGGCCGGCCTCGAACAAGGCCAGCTCATCGGCAGTGGAGATATGCAGCACATGCAGACGGGCATCATGGCGGCGTGCCAGTTCCACCGCCAGTGTGCTCGACTTCAGACAGGCCTCGCGGCTGCGGATGGCGGGATGAAAGTCAGCGCCAAGCGCATCGCCATATTGCGCCAGATGCGCTGCCATCAGGGCATCGATGGTCGGCGTGTCCTCGCAATGGGTGATGATGGGGGTGGGGGCATCGCGGAAGATGGCATCGAGGATTTCCGCATCATCCACCAGCATATTGCCGGTGGAAGCACCCATGAACACCTTGATGCCGGGGCTGGCTTTCGGGTCGAGAGCACGAATGGCCTCGATATTGTCGTTGCTGGCGCCCAGATAAAAGCCGTAATTGCCCCAGGCACGCCCTTGGGCAAGGGCATATTTGGCTTCCAGCGCGGCACTGTCGAGCGTCGGCGGATTGGTATTGGGCATATCCATGAAGCTGGTAATGCCCCCGGCCACCGCAGCCGCGGACTCACTAGCGATATCCCCCTTGTGGGTAAGCCCCGGTTCGCGGAAGTGCACCTGGTCATCAATCATGCCAGGCATCAGCCAGCGCCCCTGGGCATCCACCACCTGCTCGCCAGCGCGTGCAGCAAGCGCAGTCCCCATATCCGCAATGCGCTCGCCTTCGATACGCAGGTCGGCCTCGAACTCGCGGCCTTCGTTCACCAAGCGGGCATTTTTAACGAGGGTGGATGTCATGAGGTCTCCTTTTCGTTGGATACGGATTCAGGTGCAGGGGGTACCGGATCATAGCCGCCAGGATGCAGCGGAGTGCAGCGACCAAGCCGGGAGGCCGCCATGCAGCAGCCTTTAAGCGAGCCAAAGCGGTCAATCGCCGTCATTGCGTATTCCGAGCAACTGGGCGCAAACCGGCAACGCTGTCCAAGCAATGGGCTGATGAACAGTTTATAGCTGCGCAGCAAAAAAATGAGAAAACGGGCCATCACGATGACAATGAACAGGCGATATGCTTGCAGGAGCCGGACAGCTGGGCTATAAAGCCTCGCTTTCCCGGTTCCGGGAAGTTCAAGGAAACGAAAGTGGCAGTCAAGAAAACCGTCAAGAAAACCGAAACCAAGGCTACTGTAAAAGCTGGCAAGGCAGTTGAAAAGGCAGCCGTTGCTGCGCAGACGGACAGCGCCAAAAGTACAGGCGCCAAGAAAACTGCAGCCAAAAAAGCTACCGTCAAGAAGGCAGCCACACGCAAGGCTGCAGCAACACCGGCAAAAAAACCTGCAAAGCCGGCCAAGGTGCTACGCGTGGTGGTCGATGCCGATAAAAAAGTGGAAGTGCCCAAACCCAAGGGCAAGGCCGTCAAGTTCAAAACGGATGAGGCCACCGGCCGCCCGCTTCTGCCCAAGGGCTACAAGCCTTCCGCAGACGAAGAATACATGAACCCACTGCAGCTGGAATACTTCCGCCAAAAACTGGTGGCACGCCGCGAGGAGCTTGTCGAAGAGTCCAAGCAGACCATCGAAAACCTGAAGGACGAAGTGCGCGATATCGGTGATGAAGCCGAACGCGCCAGCCGCGAGACGGAAAACGCCCTGGAGCTGCGCACCCGCGACCGTTACCGCAAGCTGATCAGCAAAATTGACAGCGTGATTCGCCGCGTGGATGACGGCGACTACGGCTATTGCGTGGATAGCGGCGAAGAAATCGGCCTGGAACGGCTTGAAGCCCGTCCCGAGGCGGAGCGCACCATCGACGCCCAAGAGCGTTGGGAAATCCGCCGCAAGCAGCTGGGGGATTAAGCCATCCGCCCCGGATTTTCGCTCTCAAGTCCCCGGCTGACCTGATGAACAATGCCCGGCCAAAGCCGGGCATTGTTTTGCATTTAGATCTTGTTCAGGGGCACGCCTGCGGCTTTCAGTATTCCCAGCGAGTAATGCTCCGGCTTCAAAAGATCTACCCCACACTCCAGGTCATAAAGCCAGGACAAGAAGGCACTCATTTCCCTGCCTTTCATAGGCAAGCCATGCTGCGGCACAATCATCAGCGGGTTCAGCTGGCGCACCATGCTCACCCACAGCTTCAACACCCGGTTAGATGTCATGTAACGGCGATGAAAGCCCGCCATGCGCTTGACATGCTGTTCGAAGCTGGAGGCAAACTGGTACTTCTCGTTATTGGGAATCAAGGAAGAGCCAATATCCCCGGAAAACAGAATACGGCTTACAGGATCGTAAAAGCAGAAGTTGCCTACCGAATGCATGAAATGCCCCGGCAACGCATACATGGCAGATTTTCCCAGCGGCATTTTTCCGCCACCATCAGAAATCAGGTAATAGCGGTCTTCTCCCAGCTCCCCCTGCTGGTAATTGGACACATTGTGCGGAACAAAACGCCCCCACAGCTGGGAGCAAGCCACTTGTGACGGGGTATTGGCGAGCCAGCGCCCCACAGCGCCAACAACATCCGGGTCTTGATGCGAGGTCAGAATCCAGCGAATATCCTGCAACTGCGCGTACCCGGTAATGGCCAGCCAAAGCGGCGTATAAAGCAGGTCACCGCCCGGATCAATCAACGCCGCCTGGCCATGGTCAACCACCAAAAACTGGTTGGCCTGAACCCCATCCTCCCCGGGTACCAAATCATTGAATACCACACAAAGATGATTTTCGTTCTCAAACAATACCGTTCCGGAGCGCATTTTTCCCGAAGCCCCTGCATCATAAATATCTTGTTGCACCATCACTACCGGACATGGTCAGCGGCCCAACAGCATCAACAAACTGGCGCACAAAATTTTGTGCGCCACATCACGATTAAAACCGAACTGGGACAAGTTTTCCAGTGCCCGGTGTCCCCTATTACTCGACATGAAGACAAGCCATTTATGAAACAGCCGCAAGTTATCTTGCCTACAGTAACAGCAAACAGGAGGCTACCGCTCAAAACCGCCCCGCAGCTTCTGCCTCAAGCTGCTTTTGCTCGTCCAGAAATGCCTGGACTTTCAACATCACCTCACGGGTGCCTTCATGGGCCAGGCCGGAAATAATGAACCATGGCGCTTGCCAGCCCAGCTCGGCCACCACTTTTTCCGCCTGTGCACGGGCATCTTCGGGTGTCAAAAGGTCGGCCTTGTTGAACAGCAGCCAGCGCGGCTTTTTCATCAAATCGGCATCAAATCTGGCAAGCTCACGCTCAATGGCGCGCACTTGAGTCGCCGCATCACTGCCATCGAGCGGCTCGATTTCCACCAGATGCAGCAGCAGGCCGGTGCGCTGGATATGGCGCAGGAACAGGGCGCCCAGCCCGGCGCCATCGGCCGCACCTTCAATCAGACCGGGAATATCGGCGATCACAAAGCTGCGGTGTGGCTCCACGCTGACCACGCCAAGATTGGGATATAGCGTGGTGAATGGGTAATCGGCCACCTTGGGCGTAGCCGCAGACACAGCACGAATCAGGGTCGATTTACCCGCATTGGGGAAGCCCAGCAGCCCCACATCCGCAAGCAGCTTCAGCTCCAGACGCAAATCGCGCTCCTCACCCGGTGTCCCCTGGGTGATCTGACGCGGCGAGCGGTTGGTCGAGCTTTTGAAGTGCATATTGCCAAGCCCGCCCTTGCCGCCTTGCGCCACCAGCAGACGCTCGCCATGACGGGTCAAATCGCCGATGATTTCATCCGTGGCGATATTGGTCACTTGCGTCCCTACCGGCACCACGATGAGCAAGTCCTCGCCGGATTTGCCATACATCTGCCGCCCCATGCCATTTTCGCCGCGACGCGCCTGAAATTTTTTCTGGTGGCGAAAATCCACCAGGGTATTGAGATTTTCATCGGCCACCAGCCAAATGCTGCCGCCATTGCCGCCATCACCGCCATCAGGGCCACCCAACGGAATGAATTTCTCGCGACGGAAACTGGCGCAGCCATTGCCGCCATTACCGGCAGTCACGGTGATTTCGACTTCATCAACAAGTTTCATGGTGATTTATGCAAAGTGTGAGTGGCGACAGAAATAACAAACCCCGCCGCAGCGGGGTTTGCCAAAGCCGGTTTGCGGTGGCTTATTCTGCCACGACGCTTACGGTACGGCGCTTCAGCGGACCTTTGACAGAAAACTCCACCTTGCCGTCCTGCAGCGCATACAGGGTGTAATCACGGCCAAGACCAACGCCCGGCCCCGGATGGAACTGGGTGCCGCGCTGACGCACGATGATGTTGCCAGCTTCAATCGCCTGACCGCCATAAATCTTGACGCCCAGGTACTTCGGATTGGAATCGCGGCCGTTGCGCGAGGAGCCTACGCCTTTTTTGTGTGCCATGAGTCTTTCTCCTTAACCGTTGATGCCGGTGATTTCGATTTCAGTGTAGTGCTGACGGTGACCCATCTGCTTGCGGTGGTGCTTGCGGCGACGGAACTTGACAATCTTCACCTTGTCGGCGCGACCGTGCCCCACCACCTTGGCGGAAACGGCAGCGCCCTTCAGCGCATCGCCCAATTTCACGCCTTCGCCATCACCCAGCATCAGGATGTTGTCGAACTTGATTTCGCTGCCCGCCTCAACGTCCAGCTTTTCAACGCGCAGGGTGTCGCCCTGAGCTACGCGGTATTGCTTACCGCCAGTAACCAGTACTGCATACATGACCAAGCATTCCTCTGTAGTTATTGTGGTCGCCCATGCCCGACATGGACAAGGGGCTGGCGATTCTATAGCAGCTAATCTTGCTGATGCAAGGACAGCAAGCCCGTATGGCCTACGAAAATTGAGAGGCTATTCATTGTTCCGGGGCTTTTCCAGCGCAACGGCATCCCAAAATCTCGGCATGTGCTGGCGCTCACCCTGCCAGCGGATACCATCGGCGGCAAGGCGTGCGTAGATTGCGCCGTGTTCATGGCTGATGGGCGTTTGTGCGCCCGCCTGCTGCCAGCGCGCCAGCACTTCCTGACGGGGATGGCCGAAGCGGTTGCCCTGCCCTGCCGATACCAGAGCCAGTTGCGGGCGAGTGGCCTGCACAAAGGCGGGACTGGATGAGCTTGCACTGCCATGATGCGGCACGGTGATGATGTCGGCCTGCAGCGCATCCGGCACGGTGCGCACAAGGCGCGCTTCAATCAGCCGGTCGATATCGCCGGTCAGGAGCGCATTGCCGTATCGGCTTTGCAGGCGCAGCACGCAACTGGACTGGTTTTTGAGATAGGGAAAATGCGCCACCGGGTGCAGGAAATCAAACGCCACGTCATCGTGCTGCCAGTGACTGTCCCGGGTGCAGTCGCGGGCACCGGCAAGCCCGGCACCGGGGGGCGCCCAGAGCAGGGCTTCGGGAAAGGCGGCCTGTACGGCTGACAAACCACCGGCATGGTCGGCATCGGCATGGCTGATGACGATGGCGGTGAGCCTGCGCACACCCAGTGCATACAGGGCTGGCAGTACCACGCTTTCACCGGCATTGAAGCCGCCCGGCGCGGCGGGGCCTGTGTCATACAAAAAATCATGTTGGCGAGTACGCAGCAAAATGGCCGTGCCCTGCCCGACTTCCAGCTGCACGATGTCGACTTCGCCCATTTCCGGTCGCGGCACCCAGGGCCAGAGCAGCGGCAGCAGTAAAACGCTCGCCAGCCATCTGCCCGGCACGCTGCGCGGCAGCATCAGCACGAATGCACCAAGCAGTGCCAATGGCAAGGCAAACCATGTAGCCTCCGGCAACCTTGCCAATGCCCAGGGCGATGCGGCCATCTTCGCAAACAACTGCCAGCTAGGCTCGAAAGCCTGCGCGGCCAGTGTCCAGAAGACCTGTCCGCCCCCTGTTGACAGCATTTCCGCCAGCACCCCGAGAATCGATAGCGGCACTACTATCAGGCTCCACCATGGCACCGCCAGCAGGTTGGCCAACGGCCCGGCGATGGAGGCTTGTGCAAAGAACACCGCCGTCAGCGGCAAAAGACCCAGGGTTGCCACCGCTTGCGCCAGCAAAAATTGCCGGATATGCCCGGACTTGGCCGACTGCAATACCCAGGCCAGCCATACCACCCCGCCAAAACTCAGCCAAAATCCCGGCTGCAAAATAGACAGTGGCTCAAGGAGCAACATCGCAGCCAGCGCCAATGCAACCGATTGCGCAATACTGGTTTGCCTGCGCAACAGCATCGCTCCGGTCACAAAGACAATCATCAATACGGTGCGTACCGTGGGCAACGATGCGCCGCTTGCCAGCAAATAGGCAAAGGCACCGGCGGATGAAGCCAGCAGCATCCAGACCCGGCGCGGCCAATAACGGGTAAGGCCGGGCAGTAGCCAGCAAACGGCAAACATCAGCCCGGCAGCAGCCAGACCGACCATGCCGACATGAAAGCCGGAAATGGCAATCAAATGCGTAAGGCCGGTCGCCCGTAGCGCCTGCCAGTCGGCATCCGACAAGCCGCGTGTATCGCCAATGGCCAGTGCTGCCACAAAACGCGCGCCCTCCTCTGGCGTACCGGCCTTGATGCGGGCGGCCATCGCCTCGCGCCAGGCGATAATACCGTTGCCCGCTGCCAGCCTTTGATTGCTACCGGAGTCGCGCACCGTGCCTTGTGCGGCGATGTTTTCCAGCAGCATCTGCCGTTCACTGTCCAGACCACCGGGGTTGTGCAGGCCACGCGGTCTTTTCAGGCGTACCTTGAGCTGCCATGTTTCACCGCCACGCAACCGGAAACGTGCAGCAGGCAGCGCGTTTTCATCGGCCTTGCCAAAGCCGTCATACCAGCCCAGACGCAAGCGTTTGCCACGCAGGCCGGCAGGCATATCGGCGCTGTCGGCCACCTGAAAATGAAAGCGGCTGCGGCGTGCCTCATGCACCGGCAGGCTGACTATCCGGCCGCGAACCAGCAAGTCGCTGCCTGCAAGTTCGACAGGCAGTTGTGCCGCAAGCCGCAAGCTTCCCTGCAATATCAACAGTGCGAAGCCCAAAACCAGCGCCCCCAGCCAGCGGCGCCAGTCCTGCAAGCGCAACCACAGCCCGGCACCTGTCAGCAGCAAAGCCGCAATCACCCAGCCAGGCGGCAAGGCCGGTAATCGGCTGGCAGCCAGCATGCCCAACAAGAGTGCGGCCACACTGGCCGGTGAAAGCAACGGCGTCCTTGCCGTATTCATTCAAGCCCCCAAATCCTCGGGGGCAACTTCCATCAAGCGCCCTTCGTGCAGCTCCAGCACCCGGTCAAGCCGCCGTGCCAGCCGCCGGTCATGGGTCACCAGCACCAGGCTGGTGCGCTCGGCGCGGTTCAGCGCCAGCATCAGGTCGAACACCACGGCCGCGGTTTTCTCATCCAGATTGCCGGTAGGCTCATCACCCAGCACACAGGCAGGCTTGTTGACCAGCGCCCGCGCCACCGCGGCTCGCTGGCGCTCGCCACCGGAAAGCTCGCCCGGCTTGTGCTCCCGCCGATGCGCAAGTCCAACCTGCGCCAGCAGTGCTTCTGCACGCTCGCGGGCAGAGGCCATATCCATGCCAGAGAGCAACACCGGCAACATCACGTTCTCAAGTGCGGTGAACTCCGGCAACAGATGGTGGAACTGATAGATAAACCCCAAGGATTTGTTGCGCAGCTTGCCGCGCGCGGCATCGCTCAAGACGCTCATGCGCTGCCCGGCCACCCAGACTTCCCCCATACTGGGCGTATCCAGCCCGCCCAAAAGATGCAGCAAAGTGCTCTTGCCCACCCCGGATGCACCGATGATGGCGACGGTTTCGCCCTGGCGCACGGTGAGGTCAAGTCCCTCAAACACCGGCGTCTTCAATTTGCCCTCGGCATATACCTTGGCCAGCCGCTCGGCACGGAGCACGATATCGCCGGCAGTTGATGAAAGCTTCTCATTCATAACGCAATGCCTCCGCAGGGGCGGTGCGCGCCGCACGCCAGGCTGGATACAAGGTGGCGACAAAAGCCATCAGCAAGGCCACGCAGGCGATGGTGATGACATCCATACTGCGCAACTCGGTGGGCAGGCCCGTGATGTAATACACATCGGCAGGCAGCAAGGTCACGCCAAAAGCTGACTCAATCAGGCCAAGGATGCGTTCAAGGTTCAGGGTCAGCACGATGCCGCCCACCACCCCGAGCACGGTGCCAATCAGGCCAATCAGGCTGCCCTGCACCATGAAAATCTGCATCACCTGTGCCGGACTCATCCCCAAGGTGCGCTGGATGGCGATATCGGCCTGTTTGTCGGTGACCAGCATCACCTGCGAAGACACCAGATTGAACGCCCCCATGGCGATGATCAGCGAAAGCAAAATGCCCATCATGGTGCGCTCAAGTTTCATCGCCTGAAACATATTGGCGTTTTCATACATCCAGTCGCTAACCCGGTACGGGCCGCCGAGCTTCAAGGCCAGGTCCACCGATACCCGGCCAGCTTCGTCCATGTCATGCATTTTCAGCCGCACCCCGGTCACCGCATCGCCCATCCGCAGCACCCGCTGCGCATCCTGGATATTGATGAGCGCCAAGCCGCGATCGAGCTCGTTATATCCGGCCTCAAACAGCCCGGACACGGTAAAGCGCTTGGTCTGCGGCACCGCGCCCACAGGTGTGGCGCGGACTTTCGAAGTCATCACCACCACGCTGTCGCCTATGCCCACATTCAGCCAGGTGGCCAGCTCGCGTCCCAGAATGATGTTGAAATCGCCCGCGCGCAGCGACTCCAGGCGGCCCTGGTGCATTTTTTCGTCAATCACTGACACCGACTTTTCCTGTATCGGGTCAATGCCGCGAATCATTGCCGGCTGCTCCTGCGGCCCTTGAATCAAGCCCTGGGTATCCACATAGGGCGCCGCACCGGCCACGCGGGCATCGGCACGCGCCAGACTGATCGCCTCCTGCCAGTTATCCATCCGCGGCCCATCGGCGGCCACCGTGGCATGCGACACCATCTGCAACATGCGGTCACGAATCTCGCGCTGAAACCCGCCCATGACCGCCAGCGTGGTAATCAGCACCATCACGCCGATGGCGATACCCAGCACCGAAGCCAGCGAAATGAACGAGATGAATCCGTTACGGCGCTTGGCGCGCAAATAGCGCAGACCGATGGCAATGGGCAGCGGTTTGAACATGAAAGTCCTTCCAGAAAACGGTGCGCTATGTTGCCATTCCTGCCGCTGCCGATACAGCACTCGCGGGCGGCGAAGCCAGTCGCAGTTCACGTCGCAAGCGGCGAGGCAAGGTATCGGGCCAAAAGTCCAAAGCCACGGTGTGCTGCTCACGCCAGTACAAAAATGCCAGCGCCCCACGCCATTCAAGCCGCCAGTGCTCAATCAGCACATCATCCACCCACAAATGCCCATCGGCATGCACCCGCAGGCGATAACGCGGCCGCCTGCGGTAACGCCACAAAGCAAGCCCGGCTGAAACAGCAGCCAGCGGCATCAACAGCAGCAAAGCAACGCGCGGCAGCGCCGACATCCATAGCGCCAATGGCGCAAGCACCGCCAGCGATAACAGCCAAACCTTTACAAAGCCCGATGGCCGCCACTCAAGGCGGCAAGTCGCGGATGCGCTGGACAAGTGTGGCGATTTCGGCATCACTGGCCTCCTCATGGCCCATGAACCACCGCCACAGTTTGTCGTCTTCGCAATCCTGAAGGCGTAGGAAAAGCGCCCGCTGCGCCTCGGAATCCCCCGCCCAGCAACGGTCAATATAGCGCTCGAACAACTGGTCAAGCTCACGCATCCCGCGACGGCAACGCCAGCGGATGCGTTTGAGTTCGGCCATATCTTTGCCCACGTCGGTCAAATCACTTTTGGATGAGGGGCGGATTATAAAATGCGAGGCGCTTGGGAGGAAAATTACGCGCACATTACATGCCCGCCCTCCTCAACAGTCCGAAAAATCAGTCGGTTACGATGGCTTTATACGATGCCACCAGCTGCCGACATGCCGCTCGCGGACAAGCGTAAACAGACCCGCAGCGATAATCATGGCAATACCCAGCCAGGTCAGGGCATCCACTCGATCATCGAACCACCAGGCGCCCAGCAGCACCGCCCAGAGCATCTGGCTGTATTGGGTGGGCGCGACATGGTTCACCTCAGTCGCCAGCGTGGCATAGAGCAGCAGCACGGTACCAAGCGCTGCCAGCAATCCGTAGCCCAGCACATAGCCCCATTGCTGCGCAGTGGGCAGCATCATCTGCGGCAGCATCAGCATCCCGGCAATCAGCAGGTTGCCGAGCAAAGGGGTGGCATACAGGGTCAGACGATGCTCGCGGCACCCCGCCAGTCGCACCAGAACCACACCGACCGCCCCGGCCAGCCCGCAGGCAACCGCGCCTGCATGCCCCCAATGCAGTTCACGAAAGCCAGGGCGCAATACCACCAGCACCCCGGCAAAACCGGCCAGCACCGCCAGCCAGCGCCGCCAGCCCACCTGCTCTTTGAGCACCAGCACCGAAAGCAGGGTGACGAAAATCGGCATCAGGAAAATCAGCGCAAACGCCTCGGCCATCGGCAAATGGGTGAAGGCAAGCAAGGCACCAAAGGCATTGATGGCGGCAAACAGCATGCGCGCCAGCCATATTCCGGGCAGACGCGGACGCAACAAGTCTAGCCAGTGCTCGCCGGGCTGCTTGACCCAGGGCAGCGCCAGGAGCCCCAGCAACGCGCCCATGAACATCAGCTGCCATAGCGGCACGCCGCCTTTCAACAGTTTGATGAAGGCATCACTGAAAGAAAACGCCGCATAGGCGGCAAGTCCAAGAAATACGCCTTTATGAATAGATGTCATCATCAATACTTGAAAAAACTGTCCGCAGTGTAGCCGTACTTCGGTATGCAAACCCATGTTCTGCCTCCTAAACTAGCGGACTTTCCACCACGAGCCTTGCCATGAAACTTCGCCACGCGCTGCTTTCCCTTGCCATTGCCACCAGCCTTGTTCCCGGCACACTGGCCGCACAAAAGGCGCCCCGTGAAAACGCCGACCAGTTCGTCGCCCGCATCAATGCCGAGATGAAGGCGATGTATCCGGAAATCACCGTACCGCAGTGGCTGGCATCCACTTACATTGGTGAAGACACGCAGATGCTGGCCGCCAAGAGCAATGAGCACTGGCTGACCCGTTTGAATCAGTGGATTGAGGCAGCCAAGCAGTACGAAGGCAAACCGATGTCTGCCGAAAGTGCGCGCACCATTGCCCTGCTGAAACTTTCGGCCACCATGCCGCCGCCCAAAGACCCGGCCGCACTCTCGGAGCTGACCCAGATTGCCACCCGCCTGGAGGGCGCCTACGGTGCGGGCAGCTATTGCCAGGGCGAAGGTGAGGCCAAAACCTGCCGGCAACTGGGCGAGTTGGAAGAGGTATTGCGCGGAAGCCGTGACTACACCGCGCAGCTGGATGCCTGGCAGGGCTGGCATGGCGTGGCCGCACCGATGCGCAAGGATTACCAGCGATTTGTCGAGCTGGCCAACCAGGGCGCAAACGACCTTGGTTTTACCAATGTCGGTGAGCTATGGCGCTCGGGCTATGACATGAAGCCCGCAGAAATCGCCGCCGAAACCGACCGCCTGTGGGCACAGGTCAAACCGCTATACGAGGAGCTGCACTGCTATGCCCGCAACAAGCTGGAAACGAAGTACCCCGGCCAGGGCAGCGTCGCAGGCGACCTGTTGCCCGCGCACCTGATGGGCAATATGTGGCAGCAGGACTGGGGCAATCTCTGGGATGTGCTGGAACCCTACCCCGGCGCAGGCAGCCTCGACATCAGCAGCACCCTGGAAGCGCAGTACCAGGCCGCGCTGAAGGCCGAACAGGCCAGGCCCGCCGGACGCAGCGCCGATGACATCGAGCAGGCGGCCAGACTCAGGATTGCACAGGACATGACCCGCCGCGCCGAAGATTTCTACACTTCGATTGGCTTCCCCAAACTGCCGGAAAGCTATTGGCAGAACAGCCAGTTCATCAAGCCGCGCGACCGCGATGTGGTCTGCCATGCCAGCGCCTGGGACATGAACATGCAGGGCGATGTGCGCACCAAGATGTGCATCAAGCCCAACGAGGAAGACTTCACCACCATCTATCACGAACTGGGACATATCTATTACGACCTGGCCTACAACGTGCAACCGGCACTGTTCCAGGCCGGCGCCCATGACGGCTTCCACGAGGCCATCGGTGATGTTATCGTGCTGGCGATGACCCCGGACTACCTGCAATCCATCGGCCTTGTCGGCAAGCAGTCGCAAAGCCAACAGGCGCTCATCAACTCACAGATGCGCATGGCGCTGGCAAAAGTCGCCTTCCTGCCGTTTGGCCTGATGATTGACCGCTGGCGCTGGGGCGTATTCGACGGCACCATCCAGCCCGGCCAGTACAACGCCGCCTGGTGGAATCTCAAGGCCAAGTATCAGGGCGTGGCGCCGGTCAACCCGCGCGGCGAGGAATACTTCGATGCCGGCGCCAAATATCACGTTCCCGGCAATACCCCGTACCTGCGCTACTTTCTCTCGCACATCCTGCAATTCCAGTTCTACAAGTCGCTATGCGATACCGCCGGCCATAACGGCCCGCTGTACCAGTGCAGCTTCTATGGCAACAAAGATGCCGGCCAGCGTTACTGGGCAATGCTCTCCAAGGGCGCCAGCCAACCCTGGCAAAACACCCTGCAAGAACTGACTGGCGGCCAGCAAATGGATGCCAGCGCGGTACTGGAATACTTCGCCCCGCTGCAAACCTGGCTGAAGGAGCAAAACCAGGGCCAGCAATGCGGCTGGCAAGCCCCGAACTGATGCAAACAGCAGGCTCCCGCACATGGGAGCCTGCCTCTTTGGAGAAACCCATGATTGATTACATCGACCCCGAACCGCGCTATAGCGATGCCACGATTGCCCATGGCCTGATTTTTCTCGGCGGACAGGTGCCGGAAGACGCCAGCGCTGATATTCAGGCGCAAACCCGCAGCGTGCTGGCACAGATCGACGCCCTGCTCGAACGCTGCGGCTCGGACAAGGCGCATATTCTCGAAGCCACCATCTATCTGGCGGACATGGCCGCCGACTACGACGGCATGAATCAAGTCTGGGATGCCTGGACTGCTCCCGGCCGCGCCCCGGCACGCGCCTGTATCGAGGCCAAACTCGCCCACCCCGGCTGGAAAGTGGAAATCAAGCTGACGGCTACCCGCAAAGCCACCTGAGTTAGCCCACACTACCACCAACAAACCAAGCCCCAAGGGATGGCCATCATAACCGCGCCCCCCTTGGGGCTTGCTTGTTCATGCCTGAAGAACACACGACACAACGCCACAGTGCTCCAACAACACTGGGATATCCCCGCCTGCGTGCAACTTGACATCAGCCAAGGCATTTCCCCTGTTTTGTGACCAACGCCGCGCCAGCAATATGAAAAGCTCCTCCAAGGAGCTGCAATATCAGGGATACCACCGGCCACCTCGTCACAATTGTGGGAGCACAACATGAAAAAGCTTATTCAGAAATTCCCCCTGGAGCTGGTACTTCACAGCTTCGTTGTATGTATTACCGGCCTGGCATTTGCTTACGGTGCATTTCTGTTTTCATCAAATCTGTTGTTGAAATCCTTTAACTGGAGCTTGGGGTTTGCCACCATCTGCGCCCTTATGCTGGCAATACTTGAGATGGTCAACTTCTACAAGCTCTCGCGCAACAGACGTACAAGCAAGCATACCCGCTGGCTTCTCACTGCCATTACCATGCTCATGCTGGCCTCTGCGTTTTTTGTTGCCATTCAACCGCTGAAAATAGTCGCCACTACACAGGCACTGGACTTCAAACAGCTGGCTGAGCTGCAATTGAAAACTAGACCTCACTATTATTCACGCCTGACAACAGCCGAGCGAGCCATTGAAGAGGCCGAAGACGAGCTATTTGATTTGCACGCCGAACGCCATCAACTGCTTTTCAAACTGGAGAGCATTGAACTGACAGGTCGCGGCGCGATATATGAAGAGCATGTACAAAGGGTCAAACTTCTGGATGCCCAAATCGATGGGGCAGCAACAAAAATCCAGGTTGCCCAACAACATCTTGATGAAATCCAGCATGGAATTGAACGAGAGGCCAGCCGCATCAGTGCCACTATCCCTGGAAGGCTGGAATTGATGATGCGCCAATTCTCCAGTAGCTCCTCAAACATTCTGGTGATGCTTGTTACTGCAATGATCTATCTGGTCATCAGCGCACTCCCTTGGATGCTGTACTCAACAAGGCATCCAGCCCAGCTTAATAGTCACATCCATCATCTCCCCGAGATTGACTACATCGACCCCGAGCCGCGCTACAGCGATGCCACTGTTGCCCATGGTTTCGTTTTTCTGGGCGGGCAGGTGCCGGAAGACGCCAGCGCTGATATTCAGGCGCAAACCCGCAGCGTGCTGGCACAGATCGACGCCCTGCTCGAACGCTGCGGCTCGGACAAGGCGCATATTCTTGAAGCCACCATCTATCTGGCGGACATGGCCGCTGACTACGACGGCATGAATCAAGTCTGGGATGCCTGGACCGCTCCCGGCCGCGCCCCGGCGCGCGCCTGCATCGAGGCCAAACTCGCCCATCCCGGCTGGAAAGTGGAAATCAAGCTGACCGCTACCCGCAAAGCCGCCTGAGTTAGCCCACACTACCACCAACAAACCAAGCCCCAAGGGATAGCCGTCATAACCGCGCGCCCCCTTGGGGCTTGCTTGTTCATGCCTGAAGAACGCAAGGCGCAATGCCACAGTGTCCCAACAACACTGGGACATCCCCACCTGCGTGCAACTTGGCATCGGCTAATGCGTATTTCCCCTGAAATATCGAGCCGTATCCAATCGCAATCTGCCAAGCTCTATCCCAAGGAGCTCCAGCATCAAGGACAGTTCCACAATCACCTTTTAGTCGATGGAGAATCAATTATGGAATGGTTGCAACGGTTTATTGTTCAAACGATTTTCAGATATACGGATGAGCAATATGAAATCTTTATTTCCGCCCCGCAGGCCACCCAAGATTTGGTACAACGTGGCATTGCGATATTGATTAGCTGCATGGCATTCCAATATGGCGTTTATCAATTTTCTATCAACCTCTTGTTGAAGCCTTGGCATTCAGCTTTTGCCTTCTCGGCTGCCTGTGCATTCATCATGTTTCTTTTGGAGGTCGGCAACACCCGCGAGATTATTCGCGAACGACAAATGACCAGGCGAGCCCGTTATTTCCGCATCACCATCATCGCCATCATGTCCATGTGCGCCTTTCTCGCGGTCATGGGGCCTCTTAAAGACGACATCGATGCCATGCTTCTCGAGCGGGTGAATGCCACCCGCGCCAGTCTGGAGAATGATGCTCGCTACAAAGATCGGTTGATCCAAGCTAGGCAAGGTTTACAGCGTGCCTTGAATGATTGGCAGCAGCGTGAGGCAGAGGTGTTGAGACTCAGCAACGAAATTGCCACGCTCAAGGCGGAGCATCAAAAGAGCTTATCGAATGCTGAGGTTGAAGCCGAAGGCTACGAAATGGATGGCATCAAAGCTGTCGATGGAAAAGGACCCAAATATGGCGGGCATATTCAAAAGGCAAAGCAGCATCAAGCTGACTTTGAGGCAAAAGAATCTCAGCTTGCCCATTATGCATCTCTGATTTCCAGAGACGAGCTGGATAAGGCCAAGGAAGAGGTCGCTTCCATTGATCGTGAAATCAAAGCAGAGGCCGTCAAAATGCACAGCGGAGCGGTGGAGCGATTCGGAGTGCTAGTGATCCTTATGTTCGCCACCAGCTTTGCAATGACGGCAACCTCTTGTTTTATCGTGTTGTTCTACATGCTACTCGCTCTCCTGCCAGAAGGGTTGGCGTGGCGTTCGCAATCTGCGCCGGGCGACAACCTGTTCAGTTTGGTACAACAAATTGACGATCTGGAGTCCTTGCGCCGGCAAGAAAGAGCTCGCTCGATCCGCGCCCTTATGCGCGAAGAATCGTATCGGCGCTTTTTTGAAAAAAAAGAGGGAGCTATTCCTGAGAAAGCTGATTCTTCTGAAAACGGAGGGCGCCAGCCATGATTGCAGCCATAATTGATCGCTTCTATGCCGCCGTGGAAAAACAGCAGGCTTTGGGGAGGCAGGTGACGCACCGCGGCCTTCAGCCCAGCCAGGTGCCCAGCGAGAACCTTATGCTCGCCTACGCCGCCTTGGGGGATCACGATCGCGCTGGCGTTATGCAAAAACTTTCCGCCGATAGTTGGCAGGCGCTGGAAGAACGAGCCATCGTCCGCGGTGAAATGAGTGATTTCAGTACGCCGGAACTGCGCCTATTAACCGCAATGCTACCCGCCTTGTTGGCGCTTCCAGACCTTGACGAGCTCTTTGAAGCTCCAGCTATGACTAACTCGCCGGAAGCCATCGAAGTCATACGTGTGCGGATAAAACCCCAAAATCCCCTGTGGGGACAGCCGGTCAGGCTGGAATACGAGCTAAATAGTGTGGCTTACGTGAGGATTCGAGCGGACGATGTCTTCATGCGTCGTCCTTTGACACGCTATATCGAAAATGAGACCGAGTGTAGATACATAGAGTTGCCCGCCGACAACGGCGAGGTGGTGTTTACGCTGCTCACCCGCAATGGGCGGGTCCTGGAGCACCGCGAAACATTGCAGCTCCCCACTTGGGAAGAGGATCTGGCGTATGAACGCTAATTCGGCAACCCTGCGTCTTAACACCGTACATTATGGCTTGAAAGCTGGGGTGCTCGGTGCGACCAATGACCGCGCGCTGCTGGTCACACAAGGGTGTAGCCACGTCAAATGCCCGGGTTGCACCTCTCCGCGCACATGGAATGCCGATGGCGGCGAGCTGACCACAGTCGATGCACTGCTGGCGTGGCTAAAGCGTCTGCCGCGCCTGGCGGGTCTGACGATCACCGGCGGCGAGCCGACCGACCAGTCCGCAGCGCTGGTGGTATTGCTTAAGTGCTTCCGTAAGGCTCTTCCCGAGGCCGAAGTGGTGCTGTACAGCGCCTTGACCTGGCGGAAGCTAGGCAAATACCACGCAGAACTGATTGGCCTATGTGATGTGGTAATTGCAGGGCCTTATGCACGTGACCTGCCGCCTACCTCTCTGGCAGGCAGCAGCAACCAGACCGTCCACTTGCTCACCCCGCGCGCAGAGCGCCTGTATGCTGGCTGGCAAGACTGGCCTTTGCATCAAATGCAAATCAAACAGCAACGCCCCGGCGAGCTGCTGCTTGTCGGCATCCCTTCGCGTGAAATGCCTGCCGCGCTCGCCACCCTCAATATGGACAATACGGAGATGTAAACCATGAAGCAATGCCCGATCTGCCAGCAGCAGTTTGACGATAGTGAGGATTTTTGCCCGGATGACACAACACTCCTGGTAACCCTGGCCATAGCGCCAGAGGCAGCCATGACCGATACCCATCCCATGGGTGAATCATCCACGCCACAGGACGATGACACCCCCGGATTCCCGCCACAAGAGCCGGTTGATGGTACCTGGCAAACGCCCCCGGACAGTCACGCCCCCACCTCGACCACGCCGGCAGGACAGACTTTGACAGAAGGATTGGGGTCAGTATCCCCGCCGCCTTTCGGAACTGCAAGCACGGCAACTGGCTCTAGCACAGCTACGCCCACAGAAACGCGCCCCGAGTCCAGTCTTGCCGAGCGAATTGGAGAGATGTTCAAGAACCAGGGATCCAAGCAATCCAATCAACTGCAGTTACCCGAAGAGCTGCTGGCACAAGGCTGGCAGATCAGTGGCACACCGGTCACTAAACACGGCATTGATGTCTGGCCAGTGCAGCGCCCGGGTGCCAATGCGCAGCTGTGCGTCTATGCCTCGGGTGTGCTGACCGATGTTCCCAGCTATGAGCATTTGCTGGAACACCCTCACGATATTTATGCCCGGCTGTATGCCTTCGGTACCTTGAACCGCGGTCATGGCGTGATTGCCAGTTATGAACTGGTCGAGGCAAGCGATGCCACGACTTTGCTCAACTCGTGGCTGGCCAACTCATCCGCCAGCGAAGAGCGCGCCCTGAGCCTGTTGCCGGGACTGTCCGGCCTGCTGCACGCCTGCATTGCCAGTGGCGTGCTACCCATCTCGCTTGACCCGAATATCGTGCAGCGCAGCACCGATGGCCGCCTGCGCATTACCCGCCTGGGCGGGCTATGGATGCCTGCTGACATCAGCAGCAGCAAAACGGTCTATCGTGCGGACTTTGAACGCTCCCCCCTGTTGCCTGTGCCGTGGGTCGCGCCGGAAATCAAGGCGCGCCTGTCATTGGCGCCACAGTCACTGGTGTTTTCCATTGGTCAATTACTGGCCTCTGCGTTGTTTGGTCAGCCGCCCTCTTTGGACGATATCCGGACGGGCGGAATTCCGTTCAAAGCCATCTCAAGCCCGGTATTGGCACGGCTGTTAATGGGCAGCCTGTACCCGCAGGCTGAAGAGCGCTGGAGCCTTGCGCAAATGCTGGAAGGACTTGGAGCCAACTCGGCAGAGGCGATGCCTGAGGCACCCGCCTGGTCCAAACTAATGCCCGGTTCGGCAAAAACCGCAATCGATTTTGCAGGCCAGAGTTTCTTTCGACTAGAAGATCTCCTGCCTCACTGTAAACAGCCAGCGAATTGGGATGAGGCTATCCTTAGGCTCGGCGAAATCTTGATTTGGGCAGATGGAACCGCCTGGAAAGGACTGGCGGCGCAGATGCGCGAAGTCCTGCATCGCGGCGAGCACTCAGCCGATTGGGTTCTGGTTTACCTCACTCATCAGATTTGCCCGGATTTGCCGCGCACTTGGCGCGACCTGGACTTTTCCGACCTGCATGCCGAAGCCTCACTAGTGGCACTGGCGCAAAAGGCATTGAATAGCAAGCCGCCGAACTTTGACCAACTGAAACAACTCTATGAGGCCGATTTGCGCGGCGCATTTTCAGGTCAAGAAACCAGCTGATTTCCCCAGTTTTGTTCGCCACATCATGCGGCTGATTCGCCAATATGGCCTTACCCAAGCCCAAAGGAGTCAAACCGATGTCCACCGGCAAAGTCACCACGTCAACCCCCACTCAAGCAGCTACGACAACTGCTGTTCGCCTCGCCGAACAAGCTGTACGGCAGGCGCGAATCCAATGGCTTACCCATCAGGCACGCACCCAGATTCAGGCCGAGGAATGTCGCTATCAGAAAATCCAAGAGAGGCTTGATGAGGCTGCCACGCGGCTGCCTGACCTCAAATTCACTGGCCTGGTCTGGCAAGCACCACCACCCGATGCCACGCTGGAAGCCTTGAATGTCTACCTTAGCACCATCCGCGGCCAGATTGATGGCTTCGACCGCGAAGCCAACCGTGCTATCCAGCACGCTGAAGCATTGCTGAAGCGTCGCCAGGCTAAAGCTCGCGCTTGGCAACGCTCTCAGGACATTGAGACACAGCAGCTGTTGAACAAGGAGGCTTGCCAAACACTCGCGGAGCGGCTGGGGCATGTTGCACCGCGGGAAGCTTTTCCGCCTCGACCAAGCCGTGAAGCCGAGCTTGAGGAGGTGGAGTCTTATCTCGCCGCCTGCGAAGCCGTGCTCAAACGACAATCCGAGAGCCTTACCAGGCTGCGCCAGCAGGCACAACACCTTGCCCAAGCGCGCAAAACCAGCGGCCCTGCTATCGGCGACATACCTGATGCCCAGGCAGCACTTGCTGCCCACAGTCAAGCGGAAATCGATGCCGCACTGGCGCGCTTCAATGCCTCGCTTCAGCAGGCATTGGGCGCCCACCGCCTGCAGTGGGCGCAGTTGCCCGGCAGCATGCAGCACTACCTTGAGGCAGCACGGGCCATGGCAGCAGATAATCCGCATCGTGACTGGCGCCCCACCCTTCACGATTACCTCGGTCGCGAATCGCGCCGCCGTGCCGATATTGAGCGCGCCCGGCAGATGTTGCTGGCGCCGCCCGAAGGTGTGTATGACGACCCGGAATTGCATGGCCGCTGGGAACGGCTGAGCCAACACTTGCAGGCCATTCTGGGTGGCCTGGAATACATGACCCAAGACTTCGAGAGCGAGTTTGCGCAACTGCGCCGCGATATCCAACAGCGCCTGAACAACCGGCTGTCCAACGCCAGCCTGATTGCTGCGCTGGAGGCACATGGCATGCAGGTGTTGGATACCGAGCAAGGCGCCATTGTCAATGTCGATAAACATACCTGGTTCGAGCTGGCAGAGCACGACACCGACAAGGGCGTCGTGCACAGTTTCGAGTTGAAGACCAACGCTCCGGTCGGCGCCATCAACGAGAACAGCAAAATCGCAGAAGCCTGCGACCGCCTGAATGCTGCCATTGCCACCGGCAATGAACCCAACCCGAAGATACAAAGGCAGATGCATGAGTTGAGAGACGGTCGGCAGATTGGTCGAGCGCGCAAACCCGCCCTCAGGGCGAGGGCTCGGCCACTGTGATGTTGTTCACCATCAAACCCTTTGATAAGGAAAATCATGACAAGCACGACCGCAACCCTTGCCAAAAACATCAGCCTGGCCGTCCGCGCCAATTCGGTGATTTGCCTGATCGGCGAGCGCTGTTACGACCGCTTCATCACCCCGCGTAGTAACGGCAATGGCTACCGCCCCATCACCCTGGAAAGACTGATCCAGACTTCGGTCAATGCCAGCGCCCAATGGCGCTTTGACCCCAGCGCCGGCACGGTCGAGCTGTTCGGCCTGAATACCGACATCAAACCGCCCGTCGCCACCGGCGAGCTACCCAAAGCCACCGGACAGCCCGCAAGGCGCCCCCTGGCAGAAGTACTCAATGCCTTTGCCCAGTTGCCAGCAGCCCCGGTCAATGCGCCGCAGGTCTTGGTGATTGATGCACATCTGTTGTTCGAAGACCCGCATGCACCGCATCAGCAATTCTTTGTGCTATTGCAGCTACTGGAATATCTGGCACGCGAGCTGCCGCTTGGCAAACTGATCGTTCTGCGCTGCCACCGCCCCGACGACCTCCCCGAGCCGCTGGCGCAGGCGCCACGTGTCAAGCATATCAACATCCCGGAGGCCGACCGCGACGACCGCCATGCCTATGCCATGTTGCTGACCCCCAGACTGGCGCCAGCTTGCGGCGCTTCAGCCGACGAGCTGGCCAATACCGTCAGCGGCTGCACCGAAGGCTGGCCGCTGGACAAGGTCGATGCCCTGCTGAAAGTCGCACAAGACCAGAAGCCTCAGCGGCTCCAGGACTTCGAAGAACTCGCCGTCTCGCTCACCCTGGGCACCACGCACAGCCCGTGGACCGGGCAAATCATCCGCAACGCCGTGCGCCAAGCCCCGCAAAAGCTTGAGCAGCGGGTTCTGGGGCAAGACCAGGCGATTTCCTCCGTCCTCGCGCGCTTGCGCCAGTCGGTCTCCGGCCTGTCCGGTGCGCATCAAGGGCGCAGCTCGCAGACCCCGCGCGCCATTTTCTTCTTTGCAGGCCCCACCGGCACCGGCAAGACCGAACTGGCCAAGGCACTGTCAGAGGTGGTGTATGGCCAGGAGCAACTGTTGCGCTTTGACTGTGGCGAGCTGCGTGAAGAGCACGCCGTGGCGCGCCTGATTGGCGCCCCTCCCGGCTATATCGGCCATGACAACGGCGGCGAGCTGACCGAAGGCATCCGCAAAAAGCCCAATAGTTTGGTTCTGATGGACGAAATCGAAAAAGCCGCACCGCGCCTGCTCGATACCTTTCTTGGCGTGCTGGACGATGGCCGCCTCACCAGCGGACAAGGGCATACGGCCTACTTCGGGCAGAGCATGATCGTGTTTACCAGCAACCTCGGCATGTACGAAGAAGTCCGCTTGAGCGATGGCAATATCGTGCGCCGCCCCCGCTTTGACTATGACACCCCGTTTGCCGACATGCAGGCCGCAGTACGCGATGCAGTGCGTGATGAATTCGTCAACCGTCTTGGCCGCCCAGAATTGCTGGGGCGTCTGGGAGGCGCACAGAACATCATCGTCTTTGATTTTCTGCGCGACCTGCACGGCGTTACCCGCAAATTCTTGCGCAATGTGGCCGCACGCTGCGCCACTAGCCACAGCATCCATTTGCAGGTTGGCAATGACGTAGTCGAGCATATCGTCACCAGCGCCCGCAATGATGCCGAGTCGCTGCTGCTCGGTGGCCGTGGCCTGGCGCAGCATCTGGAGCGCCTGCTCATCCTGCCGCTATCGGATTATCTTTTTGAAACAGCGCCCAATGGACGAACCATCCGGGTCGGCATGGGGACAGATGGCGTACGCTTCAGGGTCGCTTGAAGCTCTCTTGAAAGCCGGCAAAAAAAGCACCCCAAAGGTTGGATTGGATGTCCAACTTTTGGGGTGAAGTCCACAAAGCGTGGGGGGTGATTTGAAATCCACCACCTGCTGGCCGGTGACATGCGGATCACTATCCGCGCCGTTCTCTGCTGACCTGATAAGGCGTGCAGATACGCCTTCGGAGTATAGGCGGCACTTACCCCTGCCGCCATCCGCAGGTCTACGGACAATGTTGGGGTTGGTTTTCATTAGTCCGGACAAGGATAGTTGCAAACACCTACCGCAGGCGCGACAAAAAAGGGGAAAGCGTCATTTTGTCGCCTCACAACAGCGTCTCCCAATCCGCGCGCATCTCCACACCATCCCTATGCCGCCCCCCCAAAACCAAGCCCCCGCCTCACACTTGAGACGGGGGCTTGCTGTCAAACGCGCCACCTGCTGGCCGATGGCATGCGGATCAGTATCCGTGCCGTTCTCTGCTGACTTGGTAAGGCGTGCAGATACACCCATAGGAGGTCGGCGGCATTTTATTGACTTCCCTGCCGCCATCTGCAGGTCTACAGACTATACGGGGGATGGGGACTCATCAGTCCAGGCAATGACCATGATAGCCACAAGCTCCGATCACCGAACCAACAAAAGTGGGGAAAGTGCCTTGTTTGTCAAACACCCCCTGAAAGCCATTCTTCTGGACGCTTATTGCACAGGAAGCGGCTCGGCGATGACCAGGCGGAAGCCTATTTCAAATGAGCTACGCTCCTTGGGAGACAGCATGACTCTACGATTAACCCGACAACGCAATGCCTGACTTAAATTACCGCCACCACACAAAGATCGGCTTTCATCATTTAAAGCTACACATCCAAAATTATTCAAAAACTCCAATACTATACTTCCCGGATCATCATAAATATCACCGGATGTAAAGTTGGCACACCACTCCCACACATTGCCAAGGCCATCATAAATACCACTGGCCGTGCAGCTTGCGGGAAAACTACCAACAGGCGCCACACCATCTACACCTGAATCTTCACTATTAAACAACAAAGGCAAAATTGATTTTTTTTGGCTTGCCAGCACCCCATCAATCAAAGCATCCGAACCACGCATGGCATACTGCCACTCACTCTCAGTAGGAAGCCTTAACGTCAACACAGGAGCTCCTAACTCTTCCGCCAACTCGGGCAACCAGTCCGCATACAATGTTGCTGCCGCCCAATGTGCATAAGCAGTTGCTTCATACCAACAAACTCCACACGCAGGAAGTAAATTCGACCAACATAAATCCACCTCCTGATCCCGACCCATTAAATTATAGCAACCAATAGCCTTAAATGCATCAAACTCGCCTATGGTAACAGGATAATGCGCCATTAAAAATGGCCCCATATCTCCAAACTCTTGCGCCTGCGGGCGAATCACACACCAGTGCTCCCGCTTCAGTCTCACACCGGAAATTTGCTTGCCATCTGCCGCGCCAAAATTAACCGTTTCATAACGCAGATGATCACCGGCATCTGTCCCCAACTGCCCCTGTACTCCCAGAAGTTCCCCCGCTTGCAAACGATAGCGCAGGTCATGCGCAGCCACTTCGGTAATACCAGGTATTTGCGTGCTGCCCGGCGCTTGTGGCAATCCAGCCACGGCCAAGTCCGGATCTGCCGACTGGTTGACCGCCAGCAGCAGTCGCGCCACGCCTCGCTTCCATGCGGCCAACTCCTCTGGATTATTGGCATACAGCTGGTCGAGCTTTCCTTCTTCCTGCTGCAAAGCACGCGAAAGTAAAGCCCAGCACCCAGTTTGCCTGAGACTTTTCAAATTATCTGATACATTTTTATTATTATCACCCTCCAGAGCAAGGGTCATATGACACGCCATCTGTAGCAGCGCCTGCAGCCATGGCAGTGAATCCGGCAACCCATCAAGCGCCAACAGCATGATTTCATCCAGTGAGCCCAATAAATTTATTGGAAGCCCCGTGTAGAAATTACTCACCAATTCTTGAAACTGCCTCTCTCCCCAATGCACCTCCAATATCCTTCCTGCCAACCTTGAATAAGGCCCAAGCCCTGTCCACTTATAAACATAAAGCCACATCAACCCCCAAGCCAAAGGTTGAAGACTCCAATCACCATCATCGCAACGCCAAAGCTCACCACGCGCCTTCAACCAATCACCATAATGGCGCAAACTCAACACCCAGTCCTCACCTTGCTCGGAAATTATTGCTCGCCCGCCTTTATTTAAAATATAAATTTCCTGCCGAATTTCATCAATGCCCCACCCCCAGCGCACAAGTAATTTTTTCACCACCTTTTTTGGCAATCTCAGACCACGCTCCAACCCAGCATCCAGCAATTCCTGCGGCACGTTTTGCCAACGGCGCGCCAGTTCGTCGTACTGGGCATTCAGTTCTTCAATAAAACTCCGCTCCAGTGGCGGCGGTGCCAGTCGCTGTGCCAGTTCATTCAGCTCCTCTTCCGTCCAATCTTTTGGCTGCGGCGTTTGCGTAAAGCCCGCATGCCGGGGTTTCCAGAACAATTGCTGGCTGGCAAGGAATTCACCATAGGCCTGGTGGGCAAAGCGTGCGGTTTGGCTCGCCTCATCTATCGTTAGCCAGCCCAGCTCCTTTGCCATATTCAGCCAATCCTGAATCCAGGTTTCATTGATTTCATCGTCTGAATAACCTTTCTGGCGAAGCGCGAGCTTGCCCTGCAGAAACTGTTTCTTTTGAACCCACGCCAGCTTACGGAGCACTCCCGACACACTGAGCCGCCCCTGCTGTCCGTTGTCGTACAGCGGCAGCTCTACCGTCCCCCGCGCATCTGCGGGTTTGTCCGGATGCGCCAGCCACATCTCCCAGGCCAGTGCAAACAACCCTTGCAGCAGGCGTCCACTGCGCGGAAAGGCTGGCGGAATAGTATCCAGTTTTTGTTGAAAGTCATCGGCGATTGCGCGCTCCTGCGCTGTCAGCAGTCCCCCGTCTTGCCTGTCCGGGCTTGTGTTTTGAATGAATTCCCTATGCAAATTGCGCCACAGCAAGCCCGACATCAACTGCGTGCGGCTGTCCCAAAGCCGCGTGGCACCAGCTTCCAGCAATTCACACTGGATGCGCAGATAAAGGGGCAGGCTCAGCACTTCGCGCAGCCGCTGCCCTTCCGTACCAGGTCCTGCAATGCGCTGCACCCATGACGCAATCTTCTGGCGCAGAGGCGCATATTTATCCTTCGCCCAGCGCTTGCGCAGATAGCCCTCAATCTGCGTTGCCTCCCAAGGTTGCAGGTGCGCGTTTGCAACCGTAAAGGGCACTCCCAACTCATTGGCATAGTCAAGCCGATAAGCATGGTGAGTGCGTGTCCCCAGCAGCATCGGCAAACCCGGCCGCAACGCCTCCCACAGCGCCTGCACCACTTGCCTGACGCGAGCATTACGTGTATTTGTGCCTTCCACTTTGACTTCATTCAAGCCATCAAGAATGATGCGCAGGCGCAAGCCCGGCTCCTTGTGCGGCTCGTACAGCCGGGTTTTCAGGCGGCTTTCCGGTGGATCACCCTCGCCAATGCAGCCCAGCACCCGTCTGCGGAACCAATCCACGATTTCCTCGCTTGACTTCGCCCCAACAGGCAGGCCACTGAGCGATACATACAGGGGTACATCCAGAGGTCTGTCCAAACAGCGTGAATGGCCTTGCTCATCCAACAACCACAGCAGCCGTTCCATGCAGGCTTGTTCAAAGCGGCGCAGCAGCCAGGTTTTGCCGCCACCCGGTGCTCCGGCAATCATCAGCGCCTGTATCCCGGTTGCGGGGGCTTTACTGTCCTGCTCGTATTCGGCCAACAGCGCATCCAGCGAATAATGCACTTGCGGCTGTGACGCATGCTGTCTTTCCACCTGCAAATTGACAAACAGGCAACTGACCGAGCCACCCTCATGCTGCTCCCGTGCCAGGGTCGCCCAGCGTTTCAAGGCAAAAGCCTCCAGACTGGTCGGCAACCCGTTATCCGCAGCCGCATTGCGGATGCATTGCCGCCATCCCTCGTCATTGGGCGCCTGCCAGTCCGGCTCCAGTTTCGGTAGATGACCAGCCGTCGCACCATTCTCAACTGGCGCAAAATCGGGCAGTGCAGGCTGCAAACTGCCCAGCAAAGCGCCCAGTGGCTCGCTCAAATTGCGGGCACTAACTGCCAATGCCTCAAGCAGCTCAAGGGTATT
This sequence comes from Lysobacteraceae bacterium NML95-0200, assembly GCA_002798255.1. GTDB lineage: Bacteria > Pseudomonadota > Gammaproteobacteria > Xanthomonadales > Xanthomonadaceae > Solilutibacter. The sequence goes on along the minus strand of NWQQ01000010.1, from coordinate 35,781 downwards.
GGCGTACTCAAGCGGCGCTGGCGCGATATTCTCGTGCTCGCCGTAGGTCTGCCCCTGAGCCACACGCAAGGGCGGCGGGTTGGTATTGCTACCGCCTTGATTCAGTACCCAATGAGCCGGGTGTTTATGCTCAACACCACCGACGACGGCAAGGTCGTTCCCATCCTCATTTTCAGGGCAACATATGGCGGCAGTGATGCGCACTTTATTACGCCAATCCTCCTGCCGCAGATAACTTAACCACTGCCTCCAGGGCTGCGGCGCATCGCCACGCGCCAGCCATAAACCCGCCAGCGCAAAAACTGCACTGGCACTATTGCCCTGCAATGAGGATATGCCCCCGAAATCAGCTACCCCAACCTCCCACACCAGCGCATGGTTCCGCCAATCCCCCGCCCGCCCTTGCAGGCGCTGCCTGAGCCAGGCTTGCACCTGCTTCAAGCCATCGTCCCAGCACGCTAGCGATGGAACCAGTCGCTGCAACACACTGGGTAAAAGCTCCAGTTGTGCGCCCTCACAAGGCCATAGCCACAATTTCAACCAGCCATTGACTCCCAGTTGTGTGTCGTCTTTCTCTGCCACAAAGAAAATCGGCACTTTGACATGTTCAGCTTCCGGCCACCGTGTTGCCGCAACTCCAGCCTGCTTCTGGCGCGGCACAAAGGCTTCAGGCTGCCGGCCGGCCTGCTCCTCACGCAAAACCTGACAGCCTTGTGCCGTCAGGTTTTTCTGCCATCCAATGCGCTGTGCATCCTCATCTAGGCGAGCGCCCACCGGCTCCATGTGCGGCAACTCTATCCCCAACGCCTGTACGCATTCACGTACCAGCCGGGAAAGTTCCCGAGTATGACTATCATCACTTTGCTGCCATTGCTTGATTTCCGCCTGCAACGCCTGCAACTGCTGTGGTTCTTTCTCTCTGCACTGCTGCAAAAAATTCGTGAGCTGCAAGGGGGATATGGATATGCGCGACATACTGCATCCTTATGACAGATGAGACAGAACGCCTCGCATTTTGCCTCAATGCAGTGGTGGTATTAAATGCTGCTGCCAGAGCCTCAAGCGCAATCCTTCGCTATAACCTTCGATGTAACCGGCCACAAAACTGTTCGCATCCACCCCCGGCAACCAGTTCAACGGACGCAACAGCCAAAGCTCCCAACGGGCACGGCGGCGGCGGCCGGCCTGTGCATCGGCCACCCCCAACTGATAGCCCTGGCGATAAACATCAAACAGGCTGCCCATGGCTACTCAGAACGTATCCGGCAATTCATCAATCAGAGCATCTGCATTGCCTGGCAATTCTGTCAGTGCCGAAAACACATGCTTGCTCCAAACACTGGATTCCAAAGCACTTTCGAGCAATTCTTGATGCGCTCCATCAGCAAATTTGCGCAACAGCATCTGCCGCAGTGCTTCGCGTTCAGTCGCTTCGTCCGGATAACCCGCTCCCATGTAGTCGGCAAGCATGCAAAGCTGCAGCCAATTTTTTGCTGCAAGGCTGGCAACAATCGTCCATTCGCTCTCTACCAATTTGGCAAATTGCCCCCGCTCGTCGTTGAATACGTCAATCAGGCTGTCAATCTGAAATGGCGACAAAACCACAAGCCTGTCAAAAACCCGCAATTTCTCTACGGCGCTCAAGCTCATGGAAGCGCACACCAGACGCACAAATGCAGGCACATCCACATCACGGGTCAAAGCAGGTGGAGCTATTTTCGCGCACAGCCGCCCAATCAAATCATCCGGCAGGTCATCTGCAGTAAAAAAAGGAATGGAAGCCGTGGTATTGGCAGTATCGGTCATGGCTGTTCTCCAGACAGTTGAGGATGAAGTGTCACGCCGGAGTCGGCGAACAATTGAGAAATTTCAGAGCCATACAGCGTTTCCCGCTGTAGCAATGCCTGTACAATGGCCTGATGCAGGTGTCGGTACTGATTCAAAAGGCTCAGCGCATTGCCAGCAGCCGTTTCCAGCCAATGTCGCACCCGCTGCTCCACTTGCTGGCGCAGGCTTTCACTCGGCGCATTACCCAACGTCGGCAGCGACAGGCATCCCAGCTCTGCATCAAGCCCATAGACAGTAACCGCCTTGTGAGCCAGATCACTGGCATTTTTCAAGTCACCCAAGGCGCCGCTACTAACGCCCTGGGGGCCATACAGCATGATTTCTGCCGCACGACCGGCAAGCAACACTGCCAAGCGGTTGCCAATCACAGAAGCAGTCTCTTCCGGATAATCCTGCTGTTCCGTTCTGCTGATAACAGCACCGGCTGCCTGCTGGCGCGGCACGATGGTGACCTGGGAAATCGGCAACTGCGGCAACAGCAAGCACTGCAGCAAAGCATGTCCAGCCTCATGCACTGCAATACGGCGACGAATACTTTCATCAAGGCGATAATCAAGCGCATCACCAAACCGTAGCCGTCCCACTATCGAGAAAACTGTCTCCGGCGCCAGCTTCGGCACAGACAGCGCATCATCGGCATCCGCCCCCAGACGCTCACCCAGTGCATAGCGCACCACTTCTGCATACAACTGCTTCAACTCGGCTCCCGTCATGCCCTGGGTCTGCTCCAGAAGCGCCTCCTGCACCTCGGCCATCTGCGCATCAGACACCTGCAGCAATGGCCAGAACTTGTCCAACTGTTGCTGCCTTTCCTGCCTGTCCAAAGCGCCAACCAGGAAACTGTTTTCAATACGTCCCGGGCGCAACAGTGCCGCATCCAGCTCATTCGGACGATTGCTGGTCAATACATGAAATATCCCGGTAGGCGATGAAAAACCATCAATCTTCCCCAGCAGGAAATTGATGGCTGCATCATGCACCGGGCTTTGTTTGCCACGACATCCCAATGCATCAGCCTCATCAATATGAATCACGCAGGGTTCATTACGGTGTGCCACTTCATAAACCCGCCGCACAGCCTCCGGATTAAGCAGCTCTGTCCCCATGATGCTGATGAATGGCAATTGCGCCTCTCCGGCCAAGGCGCGCGCCAACAATGTCTTGCCGGTTCCCGGCGGTCCATACAGCATCACGCCACGCGGCGGCTGAATCCCCAACTTGGCTAGTTGCCCGGGCGCTTTCAACTGGGCAATCACCGAGCGCAGATACTGTTTGGCGTCCTCATGCCCGCAAACATCAGCGAAACGCTCATCCGGTATCCGGCTGACCATGCCGCTACTACCGGTATAGTCCGCCAGGACGCGCACTGGCTCCAGTGACACCTGCTCTACACACCAGGCGACAGTAGCTCGCCCATTCCTTGCCTGCCGGGCAGAAAACTGCAATCGCACAAACATCCGCCGCCGCCGCAACGTCGCCACCGGGTCAGCGCCCAGTTGCGCCTGCAACTTGCGCCACTGCTCCTGTGCAGCGGGTGTCAGCCCCACTTCAAGCGGCATGGCAGTAGTGACCGCCCCCAGCGCCTGTTTCATGCGCTGAATCTGCAATGGCTGGAAAGCCGCACGATACAAAGCTTCAGGCTGTGCGTGCGCCAGCGATACCTCTGCGCCATGACTTAGCAACAACAGGCTGACAAGGTCATCCAGCACTTCGGCAGAAGCAGTCAATACGGTTTGCCCCAACTGCTGCCGCACCTGCTGCCGCACTTCATACCACTGCCGGACGGCATGTGCATGCAAAACTTTCCAGGAAACAGGGCTAAGCAAATGATGGTGGTTTGACAGCGCCTGCAAAACCGCCACATCGAACCTGCGGATATATTCTCCGCGATACTCCCGCGTAGCATGCTTCAACTCCCCCACAAGATTGGCACTGCGCTGCGCCGGCGTATCTCCTAATATGGTATCGACCTGCGGATGTGTCAGCCAGTCGCTGCCATATTCGGCAGTAAAAATGAATACTGCCTGGCGAGTATTAATGATCATGTCCGCATCGCAGCCCTTCCGCCCAGATTTACCTTTGCGATCATCGGTTCTGGATTTTGAGCCCTGAGAATTCAAGCCGAAATTATCCACCATCTGCCCATCGCCCAATGCTGGGCGCAGCGCTGCCATCACTGCTGGCAAAGTCTCATCAATCCGGCGAAAGACAATCACCGCCTTGGGATGCTGGCTGATAAAGCTGGTAACCTCTCCCGGCGAAGAGCCCGACCAATAAGATTTTGAACCATCCCAGGAGGCCGCTTCGCCTTCATGGCGATACGCCGAACAATCAATCTCCAGCACCCGATACCCCTGGTGGCTGACCAATGCATCGGCCAGTGCCCGCGCTAATGCCATGCTTCCCCAAGCCTCCTTACCATGCAGCAGGCAACGCACACTACCTTTTTGCTCCGTACTTACCAGTTGCAGGGCAAGATCGGCAGCCACCGCTTCGGCCACATGCTCCTGACCTGGCACAGAACAGCCGGCCTGATGCAATTTGTCAAAAAAATGAGAGAGCTGCCAACCGCTGTAAATATCCGGGTAACGGAGCTTCAGCGGCGGATTTTTTGCCAGCAAACGCGCAATCAATGGACGATCTTCCGTCGCCAGCGACAGCTTGGAATTGTCCGGCATAGGCATTGCCAGCAACGACCGCAACGCTTCTTCACTAGCAGGATTCATTTCCACGCGCCTCTTCTGCTGCCACCCGCAAATATCCCGGATTATCTCAAGATGCTCTTTCTGGCAACAGAAAAACCCCAACGCTTCGATAATGTCATTACGATTGGCGCTACTGGCTCCAGGGTCGCGCATCAATGTGACCCGTTTAAGCATTTCAAAAAGCTCAGGCGCACGTTGCACTTCTGAAAGCCATCGCCCTGCCTGACCTCTCCGGGAACTTGAAAAACTATTCATTCTGGCTCTCCTCAGAAAGAAGACACACGAATCAAATCACGCGCAGCAACAATATCGCTTTCGCTTTCCGCAGCGTTGAGCGCATTCTCTGCTTCTTTCAACTGCCAGTTTTCCTCAAGATGCTCTTGAATCTCCCTTTCATCACCTTTATCGGAAAGCTCCCAGCCCTCCGGCAGTTGCAACTGGTCGGCATCGTCTGGGCAGCTCGGCGCAGGTGTCGGCTTATCGGGTTTGCGTGCCATATGAATCTCCTGTGTCATGGATTTGCCCGTTTATTGAAACGAAAAGTCCTGACCTGGAGGGCGACAATTCCGGGGAAAACAAAGTTTCTGGTGCACTGACCTGCCACCCGGCATACAAACCCGGCACACAGGCCATCGCAAACTGCCCAAAAACAGCGCAAAACAAAAGCGTGAGTACAAGTCTTGCCTGCACTCACGCCTGCTTTATCGTGCCATCCGGAACCGCTTCCCACATCCTTTTCCGGCCAGCACAGTAGCACTGATACCGCTAACTTACATCACGGCCACCTGAGCATCGGAAAGTTTCGCATTAAGCTCTGACCAGCCGCCCAAGGGGGCATTCAGCCACTCCAACCAGCCCTCTGGCCAGGCGGCAACCGGCCAAGTAAAGCGCATGATACCGGGCTCTTTCCGGTTATCGCTACGCTTGAGCACTACCGGCCGAGCAGGGCCCGGCAACAGCAGAACCAGACAAATAGGGGCTTCTCGCGTCTCCCAAGAATTCTGCCCCTCCCAAGCCCGGCCATCAACACACGCCTCAAATTCTATAGTTTTGTCTTCGATATACGCCTTCAGAATCTGAATCCCATGCGATTTAGCAGATTCCAGCTCCCATACCCGAACAGGCCGCTTCTCCATCTGCTGCCCAGGATGACTGGCAGCCGCCAATGGCAGCTCTTCATCATAATTAAAGTCATTGGCTGAATAAGAAGAAAGATAGTCCGCCAAACCGCCTGGTACAATAGCTACAGGCGCTTTTACAGGAATGCCAGCAGGCGGCACATCCTCACCAACAGCCTCGTCTTCCGCTGTATCTTCACCCTCCGTATCTGCAGATAGCCCCCACAGTTCTTCAAGCACATCAGCGCCATAGCTGTCCAACAACGCCTGCGCCCAAGCGTTGTAACAGGCATCGCCTGCTTGCGCCATGGCGGCGTTCTTTTCTTTAGTCAATTCTGGCAATGGCGCCAACGCCAGCCACTCGCGAGATACGGGACAAGTACGCCCCTCCAGCAACCAGTTCAGCCGCGCCAGAACATCGGGCTGATTGGCGGCCTCCGCAATTTCGTCCAGCGGCAGCTTATCTGCATCAATCAGCGACAGCGTTGCTTCCCGGGCTGCCAGCATGCTCAAAGCCTTACTATCCTTGGCAAAATCACGCCACGCCTGCCGGCTTTGCGTCGTCCATATGCGCAGCACATTCGGCTGCTGGCCTTCGCCTAGCTCCAGTACCTGCTGCAATACCCCCTCCAAAGCATCTACCGGCAAAACACACAACAGCTTGTATTCCAACCGCCAGGCCAGAAATGACCCCGGCAATTGCTCAGCACACTTCTGCAACTTTGCGCGCGCCTGCTTACACCAGCCCTCATCCGGCCCCACCAGCAAAAAACGCTCCGGCTTGCGCATCATCGCGGCGATGGATTCATCAGTAAGCTTCGTATTCATTGCCCCTCTCCCTGCCTGGCCTGGAACTTATCCAGACCATACTTCGACAGCATTTGATGGATTTTTTCGTAACAGACTTTCAGTTGCGCTAAACGCACCAACCAAATATCCAAATCAACTATCCGGCACTCTCGGAACCTCTGCGGCAAATGATTCAACTTCTCCCGTTTTTTTCTCGAAAGATTATCATAATCACTAAAATTTTTCAGGATAGCCAATCCTTTTCTTGCGTTTTCATGGTCGCTAGCGAATTTCTCGACACCTTTTTTCTTGGCCTTCTTTTTTTCACCCGACGCTCCATCATTCTGTTTAGATTCCGCAACCTCGCCAACTCTTTCACGCGTATCCTCTATCACTACCTGAATTGAGGGCAGCTCAATACCCAAGCCTCCGATTGCAAAGGGGTCAGTATAGTAACTGGCGACCTCCCAGGCCAAGAAAGACACATCCTGCATCAATCCTTCCACTTCCTTCAATTCATTTCTTTCTCCCCCATTGTTTTCCATCCACCACTGGAAAATTTCCCGCACCTCTCCCAAGCTCCTGTCCACCCACATTGCAGAATCCATATGCAGACTGTCAGGTAGATTTTTATCTCGCGGGTCAATGACAGGAGCTTTTTCATCTTGCGGGTCAATGACAGGAGCTTTTTCATCTTGCGAGTCAATGACAGGAGCTTTTTCATCTACAACAATTAACCCCTTCATACGTCTAAAGTTCATCCAGATAGCCGCAGCCGTCCCTGCCAGCGGATGAGCCTCTGCTTCAACTACTTGCCGAGCACAACGCTCCAGGAGCCGAAGAACATGCGTGTAATAAAGCTCCCTGCGGTCAGCCCAGATTCCATCAGGAACTAACCACCCCATATGTGCATGCAGCAACTTGTTAAACAGCAACGCCATGACCGTCCATATGCCATCAGGCTTATCCAGCAAGCCGCTCATATGCTCCTGCGTTTCTTGGCCATAACATTTAGGCCACCCATTGACCCTTACACCACGCGAGTTATTAAAATCGAACTTATCACCAATAGCCGGATAGTAGTCCATCGAAAACACCAAGGGAGGGCGCCCCCTTTTATGAAGACCACGAATATTAGATTCCAGCCGACTGCCTAAAAGATCCGAAAAACAATTCCTTTCTATATTATTTTTAATTTTTCCCTTCCACTCCTCAAGTAAGCCCAAAGCAGGCTCTGCCCCCTGCAATTTCATTTCTGGGTCTGCATGCTTGAGAAAGTTATTGAACGCCGTATCCATAAGCGCCCCCAAAGTTTCCTTTCCTTTTCTTATGGGGTCTTCATCATTCACACGATTACGATAGACTTCGTATACCACTTGCGCCGCTGCTTCAGGACGGTTCAAGTCTTTTTTCAGCAGCCCCGGCCAGAGCGGGGGGTGCTTCAAATTAGGCAACGGAATCAATGGCCCCATGGGGAAAGGATAGCCATAATCGCCATTCAGCCACCTCAAGTCATTCATCTGCTGCCCCTCCGGCAAACCGCCTTCTGCATTCAAATCGTTGAGCTGCGCACCATCGCGCTGATGCAGATTTTCTTCATTCGGCATATCTATTCCCCTCTCGTACCAGTGTACGTATAAGCCTTTTCACGAATCTTCATCCCATGCTGCAACACAGCATAAGGGCTATCATCAAGACATCCCATGCCCCTGTCAAGCGGCTATGACTCTGACTGCAAAGCCAAAACATTCACCCTCCCCAAGATGGCGCAGATTGAAATTCCGGCGACCTACCAAAATCAGCCAAAAGTCGCACACCACTGCCCCCACGTTCCATTGAATAATTAAATATGCGACCATCAAACCCATTCCTTAAACAGAATGAAAATGAACACCCCCAATACCCTCCACAAGACATAAAACAAAGTTTCGCACCATCAACTCCAGCCCCACCACTCCATAACCAAGGTGTCACAGTAACTTCATGAACATTTCCCGCCATATCCCGCAATGCTGAATCTCCATGACCTGCATTACTTTCAACAAAAACACCAACAGGAGAGCATCCATCCAAAATCCTATTACAATTAAAGTCCCATGGACTCACATCACTGAACCCAGTATAGCTACCAGCAGGCTTTCCTTGCGTATGCGCGAAGGCCCAATTGTTTCCACCAGAAAAATTACAGGCGGCCAAGTTCCATTCATTCAAAGTTGGCAAGCGCAGTTTTCCGATACCTCTCGAAAACACTAACTCTCTCTCCTGTCCAATTATTGCCATCTGTCGCTGTGAAAGCTCCCACCTAGCATAGACATCCCCCATATGCGCACTTAGCCCCCTGACTGGGTTAAGACCCAAAAACCCTTTCCTAGAAGAGAAATTAATAATGAGGCTTTTATCAAGCACATAACCATTATGCCCAGAAGAATCCAGATCATCAAAAAAACAACATGTCAAATAACAGATGTACTGCGCATTGGTCAAAAGAAAGCCAGACACCATAAAAAATGCTTCATCATCCGCTTGCGTCTGCTGTACCACATCCTTGCCCGGCAACGGCACGCGCGCCCAGTAGCGTGATTTAAGTACCAAAGCCTTGCCAGCAATCTCGAAAAGCGGTGAGCCACCCAGTTGCCCCAGCAGGTTTCCGGCCTCAATACGCTGGGAAATATGCACCTCACGGTTATACATGCGCTCATGCAGGCATTGGCGCAGCTTGTTAAGCACCGGGTGCGTGCCATGCCCGCCATTTTCCGGGCTACGCTCTGGCCGCCAGGGGCCTAGCACATCTTCCTGCGGGTATAGTGGCTCACCAAAAGCTGCCCAGTTCTCCAGCGCCACGCGGGCGGCCAGCGGCGGATTGCCTGCCTCCAGCAGGCGTTGAACCCAACGTTCCGGGTGCCCATGTAACTGCACTGCCAGCTTGATGGTTTCTTCATGGGGGGAAATGGCCGCTTCCGGCAGCGAGTAATGCCCCTCCCAGCGCACGGGCTTTCCATCCTCTGCTGGCTTGCGATCCGCTTTTTCCCACTCGGCAAAATCTCCTTCTACCGGACGCATCCCGGGGACAGCAATATCCTCCGGCAAGGTATCAGGTGTCAGCTCATAAGTGGCAAAAAACTCCATCAAAAGCTGGTGACTAAAGCGCAGCCAGTTGCAAAAGCGTCCCCCATGCTCATCACGTCCACGCCGCCGCTGTACCAGCCCCAGCTGTGCAGATGCCTGGCTCAAAGCGTTCCGCTGCCAGGCAGCATGCTCGCCAGGCCACCAATCTCGCTCTGGCAGCTCAATAGCGGCCTCAAGGTCAAACTGCATCTGCTTGGCCTGTCTTGCCAGCGCCGCCCATAAAACACCGGGCTGCGCCGGCGGCCACCAATCACCTTCTTGCAGGCTTTGGGGCAGGTTTTGCAAACGCTGCTGCTCCTCCCATCCCAGTAGCCCTGCATCCGGATGCAATCGGCCAATTTCGGCCTGCAAGCGCGACCAGACCAGGGTGGACAGCAGCCGTGCCCGGGTAATGGGCTGCTGCCCGTTGGCTTTGCCCAGCAAGCCCTGGCTCATCAGGGTACAGGCCAGCGAAAGCATGCCCGGGCTTGCATAGAGCATTTTCTCTGGCGCGCCTCCGGCGGCACGCGCATCGGCTTCCAGCTCTGCCAGCATTCTTTGCAGGTATTGGGGCGATGCTTGCAAGCGTTGCTGAACATAATGCTGGCGCAGCTCTTCATCCCAGGGCTGCAAATGCGCCACTTTCGCCCCCGGTGGCCTGATCAACTCCAAGGTACGCACTGTCAGCAATGGCGGACAATGGGTGTGGCTGGCCGGAAAATGCGTCAAAAGCCAATTATTCAGCAAAACGCTACGCTGCTCCGGCGCGCAACGCAGCTCATTGATGCCATCAAGCAATATCTGGACTCGTGCATATTGGCATTTCAGCAACGACGACAACTTGCCCAGTTCCGGCCAGTTGTACTCAAGCCAGTGGTCAATGGCTCCGCCGAGCCCTTGTCCGGCTAGCACATCCGCATCAAGTTCGCGTGCCGGAACCCATAGCGGCACCACGCCAAAATGCCCATCGCTTGCGTATTGACGCAAGGCTTTATAAGCATGGAATAGCTGGAATTCGGCCAGCATCGTGGTCTTGCCTGCCGCTGGCGATGCAGCCAGTACCCAGACCGGTGGTTGTTGCAACATGAGTTCGATATCCAACAACTCGTGCAGGCTTCGCGGATTTTGCCTTACAAACCTTAAAAACCGTCCAATCTTTTTTTCAATGCGCTTCTTTTTTCTTTCTATTCTTGCTTGAATAGCTTCTGTTCTTGCTTGAATAGCTTCTGTTCTTGCAATAAGAATTTCTTCAATTTCATCTTCTGACTTATTTACACATTCCTCCTCAAACTCCAATTCATCAGGTTCCTCCTCAAACTCCAATTCATCAGGTTCATCATCAAATTTTTCGTCCGACTCTACTTTTAAGTGAACAGGAAAAAAATCCTCGGCAAGGCGTGCAGGCTCGCCCCATAGCAGATGCTCGCCACCTGCCCAGCGGGCATAACAGCGCAGCAGGTACCAGGCAATCGCATTGGAGCTGCCGGGCTCCACCTCACATTGCAGCCTATCGCCACGTAGCGTTTCCGCACGCAGTGGGTCAATCAATTCAGCCGGTGCCAGCGGTGTCCTGGTTTGCCCTGCGTCTGGCAAGTCCTGCGCCAACAAAAACCTCCGCAACGCTTCAGCTGCATCCGGCAAGGCAGGATTGGCTTGTCTATGTGCAACTTCAAGCGCTTCGGCAATGGTTTCAACCGGCACTGGTTTTAGCGCATCTCCATCAGCGGCATACGCCTGCTCGCTGGCAACGAGCACCATGGATACTTGGCTTTGTGAGTCCGCAAGCAACGCCCTATCTCGCACGAAACTGCCCAACTTCGCATCCAGCCCGCTAATGCGTTGCCAGCGCCAGGACAAGGGGTTAGTTTCAGGCGGATCATCGCCTGACAATTGTGCACTAATGGCCACACTGGACAGATTGATTTCGCGTAGTTGCTGCCGCACAAGGCGCATCCCCGGCAGGCCTACGTCAAGCTGCTGCTGCAGTGCATGCAAACCCGCCAGCACAAAAGCCCCGGTTGCCGAAGCGCCAGTCACAGCGTGCATAAACCACTCATGTGGCCTGTTGACATCGCCCCTGTCCAGGGTCATCGGCTCAGGATGCAACGACCACAGCAGTGCCCAGCCATCATCCTGTGACTGTGGGGTTTTCAAACAACGGGCAAGCAGTCGCTCGACCTTGCCAAGCCCCGCTTCAAAGCTGTGATCCCCCTCCGCACGCAGGCTCAACAACAACGCCGCCGGGGCGCGGAACAGCCGCCCATGCGCTTTTGCTGGCACAGCAACCGGGGTCAGCCGCAACTGTGCCCGCCTTCCTTGCTCGTCTGCGGGCACCAGGCTATTGAGCAACATCACCGGCATTCGCACCTGGCCACGCGAAACACGCTCACCCCGCAGATAAGCGCCCAATGCCGCCTGCTCCGCTAGTTGCAGCTCGGGTAACTGCTCAGGAAAAAGCGCAGGCAAGCCATGTTGCTGTCCAATCCACGATGCCACCGCAATGGCGCGATTGATGATTTCACCGGGCGCGTTAAGAAACCACTCCTCTACCAATGACTTAAGCTTGGCAGGCTCCTCCCCCCACAATTGCGAAGCTGTTCCATATAGGGCTTGCTGCAATTTGTCACCCGACTGCCCATCCATCCAAGCCTTGACCAGATAGTCGCAAAATAGCAGCCAGCGCGGCTCGCCGCCGCCTTCTTCAGCATGATTCTGCAACCTCAGCAGCGGCCTGAAACGAGAATTTTGCCAGTCCCAAAAAGTCTGATTCAGCCAGCTCTTGTGCGCATCGCTAATGTGAATCGGCATTTCCTGCAGCCCCGAAGAATTCAGCCGTATATTGTGGTTGATTGCAAAGGCTGCGCGAAAGCTGAATTTTAAAAAAGAGACCTGGACCCGGGATAACCCCCAGGGTCAACCGTACTGGGGGTATCTGCAAGCCCCCCAAGAGCTCGCTCACAAGTTTTTTGAGCAATACCGCCTGGAAGGGCAGATGGATGAACTGCAGGCTGGCATTAAACTTGCCCTCGCACCTCTTCCAAAACCTGCGGTGCTTCTCCAACCATGCGGAACTGCACTCAACAATCCAGCGTTTTGACATGACGCTGGAGGTATGCAGCTCGCTGCGCCGACTATCTGCACATTGAGATATTCTCCCGGAAGAATCCGTTGTCATATAGCAGGGCTTGCACCCGGCTCAAACCACACTTGCAACACACAAGTGCGGTTAGCACTCCGTTGCACTCAGTGACGAAAGTCACTGGGCAGCGCCCGCCACTGGCAGCCAAGCGGACGCTTACAGCAACAGCATCGGCAGCTTCAGCCCCTGCTCGCGGGCGCATTGGCGGGCGATGTCATAACCGGCATCGGCATGGCGCATCACCCCGGTGCCGGGGTCGTTCCACAGCACCCGGGCGATGCGTTTGTCGGCGGCCTCGCTGCCATCGCAAACGATTACCACGCCCGAATGCTGGCTATAGCCCATGCCGACGCCGCCGCCGTGGTGCAGGCTGACCCAGGTGGCGCCACCGGCCACATTCAGCATGGCGTTCAGAAGCGGCCAGTCGGACACGGCATCGGAGCCATCCATCATCGCCTCGGTTTCGCGGTTGGGGCTGGCGACGCTGCCGCTGTCGAGATGGTCGCGGCCAATCACGATGGGCGCTTTCAGCTCGCCCTTGCGCACCATTTCGTTGAAGGCCAGACCCAGTTTGTGACGCAGCCCAAGGCCGACCCAGCAGATACGCGCCGGCAAGCCCTGGAAGCTGATGCGCTCGCGCGCCATGTCCAGCCAGCGATGCAGATGGGCATCATCGGGAATCAGTTCCTTGACCTTGGCATCGGTCTTGTAAATGTCCTCCGGGTCACCGGAAAGCGCTACCCAGCGGAACGGGCCGATGCCGCGGCAGAACAGCGGTCGCACATAGGCCGGCACGAAACCGGGGAAGTCAAAGGCATTCTCGCAGCCTTCGTCCTTGGCCATTTGCCGGATATTGTTGCCATAGTCCACCGTCGGGATGCCCTGCGCATGGAAGGCCAGCATCGCCTCGACATGCACGCGCATTGACTTCTTGGCCGCATCGCGCACTTTTTCCGGGTTGGCTTTTTGCTCGGTTAACCACTGCTCCAGCGTCCAGCCCATCGGCAAATAACCATGCACCGGGTCATGGGCGCTGGTCTGGTCGGTGACGCAATCGGGCTTGACGCCGCGACGCACCAGCTCGGGCAGGATTTCCGCGGCATTGCCCAAGAGCGCGATGGATTTGGCCTCGCCAGCCGCCGTGTATTTGGCGATGCGCGCCAGGGCATCATCAAGATTGTCGGCCTGCTCATCGACATAACGGGTGCGCAGGCGGAAGTCGATGCTGGACTGGCGGCATTCGATATTCAGGCTGCACGCGCCGGCAAGCGAAGCGGCCAAAGGCTGCGCGCCGCCCATGCCGCCAAGACCGGCGGTCAGAATCCAGCGCCCCTTGAGGTCGCCGCCGTAATGCTGGCGCCCCATCTCCACGAAGGTTTCATAGGTGCCCTGCACGATGCCCTGGCTGCCGATGTAGATCCAGCTGCCGGCGGTCATCTGCCCGTACATCATCAGACCCTTGCGGTCGAGCTCGTTGAAATGCTCCCAGCTCGCCCAATGCGGCACCAGATTGGAATTGGCGATCAGAACGCGCGGTGCATCCGGGTGCGTCGGGAATACACCGACCGGCTTGCCGGACTGCACCAGCAGGGTTTCGTCATCATTCAAGGTTTTCAGCGTTTCCAGAATGCGGTCGTAGCTCGCCCAATCGCGTGCGGCTCGGCCGATGCCGCCGTACACCACCAGATCTTCCGGGCGCTCGGCCACTTCCGCATCCAGATTGTTCTGCAACATGCGGAACGGCGCCTCGGTCAGCCAGCTTTTGCAGCTGAGCTCGGCACCGCGCGGCGCGCGAATCTTGCGGGAAGGGTCATGGCGATTGGATGCAGACATGGCTTGGCCTCATGGATAAGGAAGCCGTCATTATCGCAGCCTGTGCGCATCAGACTCAAAGTCCTGGAAGTCTCAATGGATAGCTGGATCCAGCCTGCGCAGGACATCATGCAGGTCGAAAGCGCCGGTGCGCTCAATATCCTCACGGCTATAGGCACGGCCTGCCAGCATCGCGCAATCTTTGCTGCCAGCTTTACGGCCACTGCCATGCTGCCGCTGCATGCGCCTGCTGTGAATGCGCGAGCCGGTATGTCGCAGGCAATGACGAGATTCATCCGCCTGCCTCTGCGCATCTGTCTGTGCTTGCAGCGGACGCCCAGCTCTCTGCGCCCCTTCAGCCATTGCCAGGGGTGCCAGTACAAGGCTGATGCTCAAAACCAGAATCTGCTTTTTCATTACTGACTCCTGCTTTATCGATACAGCAACACTTTAACCAAGCGCACAGGATAAAGATGCAAACCATTTCCTTGGCTTCAGGCCTTATTTTGACTGTGATCGACTTCACATAAAACAGCGGCACTAAAATTGAGTCCATGAATAACAAAGCCCTTTCTTGCCTGCTTGCACTGACACTGGCCTCGGTTTCCACTTCTTGCTTACATCACCCGGTTCAGACGGAATCCCGGAATCAGCCTGCTCAACCCACATTGCTGCTGATTTCCATTGATGGGTTGCGCCCGCAAGACATCAACGCCCGGGACATGCCGAACCTGTGGCAACTTGCCGAAGCAGGCGTACGTGCCGAGGGCATGCGTCCTGCCTACCCTTCGCTGACTTTTCCAAACCATTACACCCTGGTCACCGGCGTAATGCCTGACCGCCATGGCATTGTCCATAACAGCATGCATGATGCTGAGCTGGGCGAATTCCGGCCAGATTTGCGCAAGGCGGTGCAGGATGGCCTCTGGTGGGAGGGGGAGCCGGTCTGGGTCAGCGCCGAGAAGGCCGGACTGCGCACTGCCACCCTGTACTGGCCCGGCAGCGAAGCGGCCATTCATGGCATTCGTCCGCAGGTCTGGCTGCCCTTTGATAGCAGCCGTAGTGCACAGTGGCGCGCAGAAAAAGTGGCCGAGTGGCTGACGGCCAACAAGCGCCCCGCATTCGCCACCCTGTACTTTGACAAGGTCGATCACGCCTCGCATAGCCATGGCCCGAACTCCAGTCAGGCGCACAGTGAGCGTCGCAGCAGTGATGCAGCCATCGGCCATTTGCTCTCACGCCTGCGACAGAATAAACAGCTGGATGAAACCAATATCATCGTGGTTTCCGACCACGGCTTCGCCGAAGTCCCGCCCGGTCAAGCCATTGCCGTGGCTGAAATGGTACCACCCGACTGGGTGGAAGTGATTTCAACCGGCCAGGTGGTGGGCTTTGCACTCAAACCCGCGACCCGCGCCCAGGCCGAGCAACACTTGCTTGGCCGTCATGAGCATTACCAATGCTGGCGCAAAAATGAACTGCCCGCACGCTGGACTTACGGCCAACATCCGCGTGTACCGGAAGTCGTCTGCCAAATGGACGAAGGTTGGGATGCACTGACCGACGAAAAATTTGAAACGCGCAAGAACAATCCCAGGATGCGCGGCTCGCATGGCTATGACCCAGCCTTGCCATCGATGCACGCCAGTTTCATTGCCCATGGCCCGGCATTTCGTCCTCATACCACCCTGCCCGTGTTCAACAATGTAGATGTCTATCCGCTGTTGATGAGGCTGCTGGGTCTGCCCGCCGTTGCCCATGAGGGCAATGAGCGCACATTCGACACCGTATTGCTACCCTGAAAACACACGAAGAAAACCCGTTCCAAGACTCTGAAGCCAGTCCGCAATGGCCTGGCTTGTTTTTGTTCGGATTTCAGGCAAAAAAGAAGCCAACCGCGAAGGGTTGGCTTTGGGATAAATGGCGCGCCCGGAAGGATTCGAACCTCCGACCCCCAAGTTCGTAGCCTGGTGCTCTATCCAACTGAGCTACGGGCGCGCTGTGGAGAAGCGAGATTATGGGCAGTTCATTGCAGTGCGTCAAGTGTTTTTTGCAATTTTTTTCGCTCTTTTGAAACCAGCTCAGTAATAGCCGTCAAACGGGTCTTGCAGCACGATGTTGGCATCGCGGTCAGGGCCAGTGGAGACAATCGCCAGCGGGCAGCCCGCCAATTCTTCCAGCGCACGCAGATAGGCGCGCGCGGCAGGCGGCAGCTTGTCCCATTCGGTGATGCCGGCGGTGGATTCCTGCCAGCCGGGGAACTCCAGATACACCGGGGTGCATTCTTCCCAGCCCTTGGCATCAAGCGGCGCGTATTCGGTGCGCTTGCCGTGGTATTCGTAGGCGATGCACATCTTCAGCGTGTCCATGCCATCGAGGATGTCGAGCTTGGTGATGCAAAGCCCGGTAATGCCGTTAATGGCGACCGCACGCTTGAGCGCAACGATATCCATCCAGCCGCAGCGACGCGGACGCCCGGTAGTGGCGCCGTATTCCTGGCCGCGGTCGCGAATGCCCTGGCCGACTTCATCATGCAGCTCGGTCGGGAACGGACCACTGCCCACCCGGGTGGCATAGGCCTTGGCAATGCCCAGCACATAGTCGATGGCATCCGCGCCCACCCCGGCGCCAGCATAAGCGCCGCCCACGGTGGTATTGCTGGAGGTCACATACGGATAAGTGCCGTGGTCGATATCCAACAACGAGCCTTGCGCACCCTCGAACAGCACTTTTTTGCCCTGCCGGCGCAGCTCGTGCAGAATGCCGGCCACGTCGGCCTTCATCGGCTCGACGTATTCGCCAAATGCCAGCGCCTCGTCCAGGGTCTTTTGATAGTCCACCGCTTCCACGCCCAGGTACTGGGTCAGCACGAAGTTGTGGTAGTCCATCGCCGCACGCAGCTTTTCGGCCAACTCATCCGGGTAATGCAGGTCGGCCACGCGGATGCCGCGCCGCGCCACCTTGTCCTCATAAGCCGGGCCGATGCCGCGCCCGGTGGTGCCGATGGCCTTGCCGCCGGCCGCCTTCTCGCGCGCCTGGTCTAGGGCGATGTGATACGGCATGATGAGCGGCGTGGCCGGAGAGATTTTCAGGCGCGAACGCACCTCGACGCCATTGGCTTCAAGCTCTGCGATTTCCTTTTGCAAGGCGCCCGGATGCAGCACCACGCCATTGCCAATCAGGCACAGCGCCTCCGGACGCAGGATGCCCGAAGGAATCAGGTGCAATACGGTTTTCTTGCCGCCAATCACCAGCGTATGACCGGCATTGTGACCGCCCTGGTAACGCACGACCGCGCCGATGTCCTGGGTCAGAAGGTCAACGATTTTGCCCTTGCCTTCGTCGCCCCACTGTGCGCCCAATACCACGACTGACTGACTCATCTTGCTCTCCGAAAACTTGTGTTTGATTTGCCCCTATGGGGCGACGTTCGGTGACTAGGCTCGGCTCCTGCCTCGCCAACTCACCCGGCCAGCGGCTGTCCTGCCGCCGGCGTTCGCGCTGCGCGCATCGGTGATGCGCAAGCTACAGCGCTCACCCCCACTGTGCGCCCAATACCACGACTGACTGACTCATCTTGCTCTCCGAAAATTTGATCTGGCCGCCAATATGGCAGCCGGACACTTTTTCATGCCGCCATACGCGATAAAAGCCGAGCGGGAAGCACCCCGACCGGCTTTTGGAAATGATACTGGTGTGCCAGCGGCTTTGCCAGCACAGCCGTTACACTTTACCCATGTCTGAAGATATTGCGCCCGCTACCCCGCCCTTTCCCTCCATGGCGCGCCGCTTTCGCGGCTTCCTGCCCGTAGTCGTCGATGTCGAGACCGGTGGTTTTGACTGGAATCGCCATGCCCTGCTGGAAATCGCCGCCGTACCATTGGATTTGGACGAGTCCGGCCAGCTTGTCCTTGGGCAAACCTCATGCGCCCATCTGGAGCCTGCCCCCGGCACCGAAATCGACCCCAAATCGCTGGCGGTCACCGGCATCCAGCTTGACCATCCGTTCCGCCTTGCCAAGCCGGAGAAAGAAGCGCTTGACCATGTATTTGCACCGGTGCGCGCGGCCGTCAAAAAACACGGCTGCCAGCGGGCAATTCTGGTCGGCCACAATGCCCATTTCGACCTTAATTTCCTGAACGCCGCAGTGGCGCGCGTCAGGCACAAGCGCAATCCGTTTCATCCCTTCAGCGTGTTTGATACCGTCACCCTGGCAGGCCTTGCCTACGGGCAAACCGTACTGGCACGCGCGGTGCAGGCCGCTGGCATGGAGTGGGACAGCCGTGAGGCACATTCGGCCGTATACGACGCCGAAATGACCGCAAAACTGTTCTGCACTATCGCCAACCAGTGGCCGTTAGCGCACTGAGCGTCAGCCCAACCGCTGCCGCACCGCTTCAAACAGGGCAATCCCGGCGCTGACCGAGACATTCAGGCTTTCCATGTCGCCGGGCATGGGGATTTTCACCAGTTGGTCACAGTTCTCCCGGGTCAGGCGGCGCAGGCCGTCGCCCTCGCCGCCCAGCACCAGGGCGATATTGCCGCGCAAGTCCAGCGAATACAGTGAAGCCTCGGCCTCGCCTGCCAGGCCATAAATCCATACGCCCTGTTTTTGCAGCTCGCGCAGGGTACGGGAAAGATTGGTGACGGCCACCACCGGGATGCGGTCAGCCGCGCCTGCGGAAGTCTTGCGTACCGTGGCATTGACCTGCACGGCCTTGTCGCGCGGAATGATGACGGCGGTGATATTGGCCGCCGCTGCAGAGCGCAAGCAGGCGCCCAGGTTGTGCGGGTCTTGCACGCCATCGAGCACCAGCAGCAGTGCTCGGCCTTCGGCTTGCTCGACCAGTGCTGCCAGTTCATGCTCAGCCCAAGTGCGGGCGGCCTGATAGCGGGCTACCACGCCCTGATGACGCAAGCCACCGGCCACGCCATCCAGTGCCTGCTGCGCCACCCGGCGGGTATCGATGCCCTGGCGGCGCGCCTGGGCTTCGATGTCAGTCAAACGGGCATTGCGCCCGCCCGATTCAACCAGCACTTCGCGCACATTCTGCGCGTCGTGCTCCAATGCCGAGGCCACGGCATTGATGCCGACGATCCATTGCGATGTTTTGCTCATGGCGACATTGTAGGGGTTTGCGCGTGGCGGCTCTCTCAATATTTTTGTTTGGATCGGCGTGCCGGCTGCCCGCGCCGGGCTTTTTCGCTGTCCATTTCTTCCAGCAAGCGGAAATCGATTTTGCGGTCTTCAAGGCTGGCCTTGAGCACCTGCACGCGCACCTTGTCGCCCAGCCGGAATTCGCGGCCGCGGCGCTCGCCGGTCAAGGTTTTGCGGATGGCATCAAACTGGTAATAGTCATATGGCAGCTGGGTGACGTGTACCAAACCGTTGACCTTGGATTCGCTCAGTTCCACGAACAGGCCGAAGCTGGTCACGCCGCTCACCACACCTTCAAACTCGCCGCCGACATGCTGCTCCATCCAGGCGGCGCGATAACGCTCATCCACTTCGCGCTCGGCCTCATCCGCGCGCCGGGCGCGCTCGGAACATTGCAGGGTAAGCCGCGCCATGTCGCGCTCGCCATAGCGGAAGTTGTCGGCATTGCCGCCCTGCAATACATGGGCGATAGCCCGGTGCAACAGCAAATCAGGATAACGGCGGATAGGCGAGGTGAAGTGCGCATAGCTGTCCAGCGCCAGGCCAAAGTGGCCGATATTCTCGGGCGAATACACCGCCAGCGACTGGCTGCGCAGCAGGACTGATTCAATCAGCGCGGCATCGGCACGCTCACGCACCTTGTGAATCAGCGCGGTGAAATCCCGCGGATGCACCCGGCTCCAGGGCGGCATGGAGAGCTTGAACTCTTTCAGAAACTCCTGCAAATCGGCGTATTTTTGCTCCGGCGGACGGTCATGGATGCGGAATGGTGCGGCAATCCCGGCACGCTGCACGAACTTGGCGGCCTCGACATTGGCGGCAATCATGCACTCTTCAATCAGCTTGTGCGCATCATTGCGCTGCAACATCCCGGCCTGCACCACTTCGCCACGGTTATCCAGCACAAAGCGCACTTCGCCGGACTCGAACTCGATGGCGCCACGCGCCTGCCGCGCCTTGGCCATCTGCTGATACATCTGCTGCAAATGCTGGATGTGTGGCAGCAAGTCACCAATTTTTGCCAGCGCTGCCGCGCGCGCATCTTCGGGGATGCCATCGCCCACTGCATTCCAGACTTCGGTATAAGTCAACCGTGCATGTGAGCGCATCAGCGCCCGGTAGAACTCGGAGGCCTTTACTTCGCCGCGATTATTGAGCTGCATGTCGCAGACAAAGCACAGCCGTTCCACATCCGGATTCAGCGAGCAGATGCCGTTGGACAGCACTTCCGGCAGCATCGGCACCACAAAGCCGGGGAAATACACCGATGTGGCGCGGGTTTCAGCCTCCACATCCAGCGGCGCACCGGGACGCACATAGTGCGAAACATCGGCAATCGCCACCACCAGCCGCCAGCCGCCCTTGAGCCGCTGGCAGTACACCGCATCATCAAAATCCTTGGCATCCTCGCCATCAATAGTGACCAGCGGCAGCTCACGCAAATCCACCCGGCCTTCGCGCTCGGCCGCGCTCACTTGCAGCGGTACCGCAGCGGCTTCATCCAGCACCTGCTGCGGAAACTCATGCGGAATGTCGTGACCGTGAATGGCCGCCTCCACCACCAGCGAAGGCGTCAATTTATCGCCCAGTACCGCCACAATGCGGCCAATCGGCGGGCGACGTCCTTCCTGCGGCTGGGTGATTTCGGCCACCACCAATTGCCCGGGCCTGGCCTGATTGCGCTCATTCTGCGGAACCATCACATTGCGCTGGATGCGGGCATCGTCCGGCACCACGAACCCCACTCCGGCCTCTTCATCGTAACGTCCCACCAGCCGGGTGATGCGCCGCTCCAGCACTTCGGCAATCATGCCCTCGGCCCGGCCGCGCCTGTCCATGCCGGTGATGCTCACCATCACCCGGTCGCCATGCAGCACCTTGCGCATTTCATTGGGTGGCAAAAAGACATCTTCGCTGCCGCCGCCATCAGGGCGCAGAAAACCGAAGCCTTCCGGGTTGGCAATCACCGTACCGGCTATCAGGCTCAACTGCCTGGCGGGCACGAAACCACCGCGCCGGTTCTGCAAAAGCTGGCCATCGCGCACCATCGCGCCCAGCCGCCTGTCCAGGGCTTCGCGCCGGTCAGCAGCGGTCAGGCTCAGCATCCCGGCCAGCGTATCGGCATCCAGCGGGCCTTCGGCATCGTGCAGGATTTGCAGAATGTAATCGCGGCTGGCAATCGGCTCGGCATAGCGTTCAGCCTCGCGCTGGTAATTGGGGTCGCGCCCGGCCATGGCGCGGCTTGCAGACTTTTTGCCTACCGGCACCTTTTTCGCCGTCTTGCGTTTGCCCGTGGCATTTACCACGGTATCAGGCATCCAGGGGGCTGCCTTCTTGTTCTTGGCAGGCGACTTGCGGGTGACTGCAGCGGCGGCGGCTTTTTTGCGTGTTGTTTTCTTCATCCGGCCATGCTCGCACAAGCCAGTGACAAGCGCGCGTCAAGACATAAAGAAATTTTTTCAAAATTGTGTTGACAGCCAGAAAAACCATCCCCATAATTCGCGCTCCACCTGCCCAGGTGGCGGAATTGGTAGACGCACTAGTTTCAGGTACTAGCGGGTAAAACCGTGGAGGTTCGAGTCCTCTCCTGGGCACCACAAGGACGTTTCAAGAGGTTTCAGGAACAACCCCAAACCCCCTAAAAAGCCCGCCACGTGCGGGTTTTTTCGTTTCTGAGTGTTTCAAAGGGTTTCCCTCAATCCCGATCAGTGTGGGGGTATCGGTGGGGGTATCGAAAAAGCCATGCCACTATGTGCCCCAAAAGAGGGCGTAAGCTTCCCCGTCAAGCATACATTTCAAAAGTAGAACTTCCGGCGAGGTGATTGCGGTATTCGGCGGGGGCGAGATGGCCGAGTGCGTCGTGGGGACGCGCCTGGTTGTATTCGAGCATCCATCCATAGGCGGCTTCGCGCACATCGTCGAGGCGGGTGAACAGGTGTTGATCCAGAACCTCCTCTCGGAACGTCCGGTTGAAGCGTTCGATGTAGGCGTTCTGGTTTGGCTTGCCGGGCTGGATATAGCGGAGAGACATGCCGTTGAACTTGGCCCAGTTCACGAAGGCTTCGCCCAGGAATTCGGGGCCGTTGTCGGTACGCAGCACTTGCGGCAGGCCGTGACTCTGCTTGAGCTGCTCGAAGACCCGGATCAGGCGCGCCGAGGAGATGGAGGTATCCACTTCGATATGCATGGCCTCGCGGTTGAAGTCGTCGACGATGTTGAAGGTTCGGAAGCGGCGGCTACAGGCCAGCGCATCGGCCATGAAGTCCGCCGACCAGACGATGTCCGGCCGCTTCGGAACGTACAGCGGCACACGCTCGCGCTTGGGCAATCGTTGTTTGGCTTTGCGCCGCAGGTTGAGCTGCATGGCGGTGTAGACCCGGTAAATCCGCTTGTGATTCCAGTCCGGCCGCGCACGCCGCAAGACCTGGCAGCACTTCCAAAAGCCGCGACTGGGACGTGTGGCAACCTGCGCGGTGAGTGCCGCGATGATCTCGGCATCGCGCATTGTCCAGTGCAGCGGCGGTCGATACCAGGCGGCTCGTGACAAGCTGACACATTCGCAGGACCGGCTCAGGGGGCGGGCGTGTACCTGGGTCAGATACCGCACCGCCTCGCGTTTCTGCGCCGGCCCTACAGTTTTTTTGCGATCAAATCCTTCATCGCTGCGTTGTCCAGTGCCAGCTCGGCATACAGCCGCTTGAGCCTGGCATTCTCCGCTTCCAGATCCTTGATCCGGCGCAGCTCGGAAGCCTCAAGGCCGCCGTACTTCGACTTCCACTTGTGAAGTCGGCATGCTGATGCCGGACTGCCGACAGATGTCCTTGACGGGGACACCGGCATCGGCTTGCTTGAGGATGGAGACGATCTGGGTTTCAGTAAAACGGGACTTCTTCATGAAAACTCCTGGCTGGGGAATCAGGCCAGAAAGTTCTACTTATGCAGTGTCTGGCAATTGGGGAAGCTTACGATTCCCTGGCTTGAAAAAACCCCGCTGGGCAACAAGATGCCGGGATTGTGCTGGCTACGCCTGCCCGAGGCGTCATGATGGCTGCACGGCACCAGGCCGAGCAGCTGCCGCGTGGTAAAATCGCCGGGCTTTGTGCTGCCTTCGGGCAGCGTGCTTCGCCCCTTCCTGACTTCATTTCCTGAAAAGAGACTCGACATGCCCCAACTCGCCCAGCGCATTGGCCGCGCCAAGCCCAGCGCCATCATGCAGATTGCCGAAAAGGCCAAGCAAATGAAGGCCGAAGGCCGCGACATCATCAGTTTTTCCATCGGCGTACCGAATTTCCTGCCCGGCGAGCATGTCTATCAGGCGGTGGCTGACTGGCTGAAAAAAGACAGTGGCCAGTACGGCAGCAACCGGGGCGCGCCGGAGCTTCTGGATGCCTTCCTGGTGCATCTTGAGCGCCTGGGGCTGAACGGCTATACCCGCGCCAACTGCGCCACGGGCGTGGGCGCCAAGCACATCCTCTACAACCTGGCCGAAGCGCTGCTGGATGAAGGCGACACCATTGCTTTCCCGACGCCGTACTGGACCAGCTATGTCGATATCGCCGAAATCGTCAATGCCAAGATTGAGCTTTTGCCCTGCCCGGCCGAGCAGGATTACAAGCTGACCCCGGCGCAACTGGATGCAGCGCTGGCCAAGAAGCCGCGCATGTTGCTGTTCAACAACCCCTCCAACCCCACCGGCATGGTGTATAGCCGCGAGGAAATCGCAGCGCTGGCCGATGTCATCGCCAAGTATCCCGACACCTGGATCATTGCCGACGACCTCTACAACCAGATGGTGTTTGACGGCGTGGGTTATCACAACTTCGTGCATGTGCGCCCGGAGCTGAAAGACCGGGTGATTTTTGTCGATTCGCTCTCCAAGAGCTATGGCATGCCGGGCTGGCGCGTGGGGCTGCTCGCAGGCCCGGAAGTGGTCGCCAATGCCATCACCACGATGAACTCCAACCACATCACCAGCCTGCCGGAAGTCATCAATGCCGCCGCCGTGGCAGCACTGGCCGGCCCGCAGGATGTCCCGCAGGAAAAATGCCGCGAATTTGCCCAAAAGCGCGATCAGGTGCTGGCCGTGCTCGATGCCATCCCCGGCATCGTCTGCCCGCGTCCGCAGGGCGCGTTCTATGTGTTCCCGGATGTCAGCGCCTATTTTGGCAAATCGCATAACGGCAAGCCGGTGAACAACGATATGGAACTGTGCGCCGCATTGCTGGAAAGCAAGGGCGTGGCCTGTGTGCCGGGCTCGGCCTTTGGTGAGCCGCGTGCAATGCGCATCAGCTATACCTGCCCGACCCCGCAGCTGGCGCCGGGCATGGAGCGCATCCGCGAATTCTTTGCAGAAATGGCCTGAGACTGATGCGCGCCCTGTGGTTGCTATTGGTGATTGCCCTGGTTGGCGGCGTGCTGCACTTCGCCAACCGGTCGGCAGGCGCCAAACTGGCCGAGCACGACCCGCGCAACCGCACCGGCAGCGATGGCATCGTCATGCTGTATGCCGACTGGTGCGGCTATTGCCGCAAGCAGCGCGGCGATTTCAAGCGTGCCGGGGTCAAATATCAGGCGTTGAATATCGACAGCCCCGAAGGCCAGGCGGCGATGCAGGTACTGGGCGCGCGCGGCGTGCCGGTGACCGTTATCGGCCAAGAAGTCGTGCATGGCTATAACACCGCGCGCCTGCAAACATTGCTGCACCCGCAAGGTTATCGCGTGTACTGAGTGTTTATGAGCAGCTGGCCGCCAGCCAGTCTGCATGTTGTTTTCTACCCACGAGGATTTTTGTCATGAAGAAACCCGTCCGTGTTGCCGTGACCGGCGCTGCTGGTCAAATTGGTTACGCTCTGCTGTTCCGCATCGCCTCGGGCGAAATGCTCGGCAAGGACCAGCCGGTCATCCTGCAAATGCTGGAGCTGCCGCTGGAAAAAGCCCAGGCAGCGCTCAAGGGCGTGATGATGGAACTGGAAGACTGCGCCTTCCCGCTCTTGGCCGGCATGGTGGGCACCGATGACCCGGAAGTGGCCTTCAAGGATGCCGATTACGCGCTTTTGGTCGGCGCCATGCCGCGCGGCCCGGGCATGGAGCGCAAGGACCTGCTGTTGAAAAATGCCGAAATCTTCACCGTGCAGGGCAAGGCGCTGAACAAGGTCGCCAGCCGTAATGTCAAGGTGATTGTGGTCGGCAACCCGGCCAATACCAATGCCTATATCGCCATGAAGTCCGCCCCCGACCTGCCGGCCAAGAACTTCACCGCGATGTTGCGCCTGGACCACAACCGCGCCCTCAGCCAGCTGGCCAACAAGGCTGACGTGGCGGTGGCCGATATCGAGAAACTGGTGGTCTGGGGCAACCACAGCCCGACCATGTATCCCGATTACCGCTTCGCTACCGTGAATGGCGCTTCGCTGAAGGACAAAATCAACGACGCCGACTGGAATGCCAATACCTTCATTCCCGTGGTCGGCAAGCGCGGCGCGGCCATCATCGAAGCCCGTGGCCTGTCCTCGGCCGCTTCCGCCGCCAATGCCGCCATCGACCACATGCGCGACTGGGCGCTGGGCAGCAATGGCAAATGGGTGACCATGGGCGTGCCCTCCGATGGCAGCTACGGCATCCCCGAAGGCCTGATTTACGGCTTCCCGGTGACCTGCGAAAACGGTGAATACACCATCGTGCAGGGGCTGGACATCAGCGATGATTTGAGCCGCGCCGAAATGGCCGACACCCTGGCCGAACTGGAAGAAGAGCGCGCCGGTGTGGCGCATTTGTTGGGCTGACCTTCACAGCTCAACGAGTAACGGCAAAACCCCGCCGCTGGCGGGGTTTTGTATGCCCCGGCAGACCGGGGAGAAGATTAGGAACAGGCTCTAAGCCAGCGGCCGCAGCCAGTGCGGGCGGAAGGCCAACAGCATGGCGACGATAAATGCCGCTGCAGCCAGTGCCAGCGGCCATACCAGCATGGCCATGCCCGGATGGTCGGCCGCCAGCGCGCAGCCCAGTCCGGCCGCCAATGCCAGCCAGCCCTGTAGCCGCAACCGCCGCAGCCGCGGCGGGGCAGGCAGTGCGCCGCGGACTTGCTGCCAATGCACGGCCATGCCCAGCGCCAGCCAGGCCATGCCCAGTGTGCAGGCGGCCAGGGTCAGCCCATGCCATAGCGCCGCTGTCATCACTCGCCCTCCGCACGGCGGGTTCTTTCACCCAACCGTCTTGCTGTCCACAATGCCGTCAACGCACTCAACAGCAGTGCCATGTCCACCCCGGCCACCGGCCAATAACGCTCGGTTATCAGCGTTTTGAGAAGGTGATCGCCGGTGCTCAGCCAGTTCAGCGCCACTGCCAGCAGTGCCAATACGGCCACGAGCAGGCACTGCTCGCGCCAGGCCGGGTTCGGGCGGCCTTGTGCCAGCGGCGCACTGCGCAGCCAGGCATGCAGCCCGGCTGCCAGCCACAGCCCCCAGAAGGCCGCTTTCTGCCAGGCATCGCCTTGCCAGCCCAGCGCCGTGAAGTTTTCTGGCAGCAGCCGGTTGATCACCAGCATTGCCAGCGCAGCCAAGACCATGCCGGTGATCGCGGTGATGGCCAGCGCGTCCACCACCCGGCTACCTTGCCGCCCCTGGCGGGCATGCTGCTGCTTGCGTTTTTCCACAAAGAACAAGAACCCGGTGGCGATGCAGATACAGCCGAGCAGCCCGCCAAGCAGATACAGCCAGCGCAGCAGCCAATGGCGAAAATGCTGCAAATGCAGGCCGCTGAGGTATTCATGTACGGCGGCCACCGGGTTTTGCGGCGGCGCCTCATGCAGCAATGCGCCGCTGCTGGCCTTGAAATGCAGCGCCTGCCCGACCAGCGCCACCCGGTCGCTGCCAGCGCGATGGATGCTGATATAGGCATCGGCATCACCGACATGATGCAGCTCCAGCAGGCCAACTTCGCCGGGCATGCCACGCTCGGCCCAGCGTTGTTTGGCCTGCTGCACCATCGCCGTGACCGGGGCGATATGGGTTTGCGCCTTGCCGCTGCGCTGGTGCGGCAGCCCACTGGCGGATGCTTCGTGTACGGCGTGCTGGTCATGCAGCGGTTGCAACAGGCTATGGCCGACCGGCAGGTATAGCCAGGCGGCAAAAATCAGCACCCCGGTAAAGGCGAAAAACAAATGAAACGGCAGTGCCACCACGCCACTCAGATTGTGCAAATCCAGAAGGCTGCGCAGCCGCTGCTTGTCGGGACGGAAGGTAAACAGTTCACGGAACAGCTTGCGATGCAGGATTACCCCGGAAATCAGCGCCAGCAGCATCACCATCCCGGCCAGACCGACCAGCCAATAGCCCAGGTTCAGCCATGCCCAGTTGAGGTGGTAGTGCATCGGGTAGAACCAGTCGCTGCCGATATTGAGTGCAGCATCGGGCAGCACCTTGCCGCTGCGCGGGTCGATTTGGGCGCTGGCATAGAGATAGTCATCGGCATCATCGCGGGCGCTGGGCAACACAAAACGCGCACCGATTTGCACCACCGGGTCGCGGTGGGTGGTGTAGGCCCAGAACTGGTCGGCTTGCAGGGCGCTGCGTGGTGGCAGCGGCCCCTTGGCCGGGTCGTGCAGCCGTGGCGCTTCGGCCTGATAGTCGGCCTCGCTGGGCAACAGCGACTGCCAGGCCGGCCATAACCGGGTCTGGAAGTCCGGCATGGGCTGAGCGGCAAAGCGGGTGGCGGGCACCGCCCAGCGGTCGATTTCGCGGTCAAATACCGACAGCGTGCCGAAAAAAAAGCACACCATCAGTACAAATCCCAGTACCAGCCCAAGCCAGGTATGCACCCAGGCCATGGCCTGGCGGAAGCTGGCAAAAGCGTATGGATGCGGTTTCATACAGGTCATGCTCCGCCGTGCAGCATCAGGTTTTGCAGCCAGAGCGCCAGCAGCATCAGCCCCCCGGCGCTGCCCGCTTGCAGCAAGAAGGCTCGTAACAGGCGGGGCGTGGCCAGCGTCCACAGCATCAGTGCCGGATACAGCAGCAAGGCGAGCAGGTGACCGAGCTGCTCGGCCTCATGAAAGCCAAGCCCTGAGCCCACATGGGCGCTGGCAGCGATGGCGGCGGCCAAGCCAAAAGCACAGGCATAGCCGCCCAGGATGGCAGCGATGACGCGCAGCCCCAGATGAACAGAACGTGGCATGGTCAGGCCGTCAGGTGGCGGGCGGTCTGCCCCGGCCATTGCTGGCCGGGGCAGTGCCGGTTAGTGGAAGCGGTAGTCCAGGCTGAGCCGGAAGCTGCGCGGCGCGCCATACACCAGATTTTCAAGCTGCCACGACCCTTGGGTGTAGTAATGCTTGTCCAGTGCATTGTCGATATTCAGTTGCAGTCCCAGCCGCGGGTTCACCTGATAGCGCGCCATCAGGTCAACAACCGCATAAGCCGGTTGGCCGACGGCTTCCATCCGGCCGGTGCCGGGGTTTTCCACTTCCGCCGGCGGGCGGCTGTACCAGTTCAGCCCGCCGCCCAGCTTCAAGCCCGGCAGGCGTTCAGCAAAAGTGTAGGTACTGAACAGCTTGAAACTGCGGCGCGGCTGGTTGACACTCAAATGGCTGCCGTCCGGCGCTTTGGCCGAATACTGCGACCAGCCAGCGCTGATATTCCAGTGCGGCAGCGGACTGCCATTGACCTCCAGCTCATAGCCGCGCACCTTGGCGCCCTTGACCGCGCGCGAGGCGATATCGGTGGTGCCGGGTACGAAATGCCCTTCATCCGGGGCGGCGAAGTTGTCCTGCCGGGTCTGGTACAGCGCCAGCGTGGCAAACAGCCGCTCGTCCAACCAGCTGGATTTCAGGCCGATTTCCTGGCTGTTGCCGCGCACCGGGTCAAGATAGCGGCCATGCCGGTCTTTGTTTTCTTGCGGTTTGAACATGCTGGTATAGCTGGCATAGGCGGCCAAATTGGGGGTCAGGTCGTACACCACCCCAAGATAGGGCACAAACACCTTTTCGCGCTGTACATAGGCTTGCGGCGTCCAATCCGCCTGTTCATTATCTTGCTGCCAGTGGGTATAGCGGCCACCCAGAATCAGCTTCAGCGGCTCGGCCAGTTGCAGGCGGCTGGCAAAGCTGATGGCTTTCTGTGTGGTGGTGAAAATCGAACCAGTTGGCAGCTTGCCCCAGAGCGGTGCCGGGCTGTTGTGATCCCAGTTGAAGAAATTGCCGATCACATCGCCGCTGGCTTCACCTGCATTCAAAAGGTGATCGCCTGCTCCGCCGCCCTGCCAACCCCCTGCATAACGGTTGTAGTGCAGACCGATATTGGCTTGCTGCGCAAAGCCCAACATCTGGAACGGTATCGTCAGCCCGGTATTGAAATCGAGATTCTCCGGTTTGGCTGCCCACAGATAAGGCTCGCCTTGCAGCCCCAGTCCGGTCTGGCGGTCAAGCGAGCCGGTGACCCAGAGCAGATTGGACTTTTCGTATTTGCTGGTGTAATTAAGCGCAGTGCGCCATTGCACGCCGCTGGCAAAGGTATGCGCCAGCTCTACAAAGGCATTGGTCTGTCGGGTATCCCAGCGGTTCCAGTGCGTGGCGGTGGTTTTGCTGCGCGGCCAGTGGGTACGGCTGCCATCACTGAAAAAGAGCGGCAGCCCGCCCCAGAAAGAGCCGGTAATGCGCTTGTCATCATGCGCCAGTCCCAGGCTGAGCCGGGTAGCGTTGCCAATATCGGCCTCGACAATGCCGTACAGGCTGTATAGCCGCTCATCCTTCAAGTCCATGAAGCTCTCGCCGCGCTGCTGCGCCAGCACCGCGCGTCCGCGCACGCTGCCATCGGCATTCAGCGCATTGGCCATATCCAGAGTGAAGCCACGGCTTTTCCAGGAGCCCAAATTGGCCGCCAACTCAGCGTTGAATTCGCTGCTATCGGCACGTTTGCGGACCAAATTCACCGTGGCGGAAGGGTCGCCAGTGCCGGAGAGCAGGCCGGTGGCGCCCTTGGTGACTTCGATACGCTGATACATGGCCGAGAGGTTCAAGTGCGGCTCGGCGTTATCGGAAACCAACAGATTGCCATCAAGCTGATATTTTTCAACCTTGAATCCGCGCGCCACGATATCACTGCGGTTATCGTCATAGTTTTGGATGGTCAAGCCACTGACCTGTTGCAGCCCCTCATGAATAGTCTGGATTTGCTGGTCGCGCAGCCGCTGCTGGGTGATGACCGTGACCGACTGCGGCGTGTCCTTGAGGCTCATTTCCAGCCCGGTGGCGGCGCTACTGGCCGGGGGCGCATAGCTTTCTGCCTGCCCGTGTACCTCAATCACATCCAGCGTTTCTGCCGACTGCGGCGTATCGCGCTGCGGCGCTTGCGGCTGCTGCGCCATGGCCAGCGGGCTGGCACAGCCGAACATCAACAGCGGGATAAGCCGGGCAAGGGGGCGCAATTGAGAGTTGGTATGTGTCGGATTCACGGCAGGCTTCCAATGATAAAGATAACAATTCTCATTAATAAAATAAGCATTCGTCAAGCACATAAGACTCCCCGCCACAGCAAATGCCCTTGCTTGAAGCAGCTGTATGGGCATGAAAAAATCGCCTTTCATTTCGTTCTTGGATGGCATATGAAACGCTCGCGCACCATGGCATTGGTTTTGATGGGCACAAGCCCTTTGTGGCTGTCGGCTTGCAGCAGTGACGAGCCGCGCGTGGAAGAAGGCTTGTACACCTCGGTGGAGGCTTGCGTGCAGCAAACCGGCGACCGTGAAAGCTGTCAGAGCGCCCTGGCGGAAGCTGAAAAATCCCATCAGCAAAACGCTCCGCGCTATGCCACGCGCGAGGCCTGCGTGGAAGCGCATGGCGAAGGCCAATGCCAGGAGAAAAGTGAGCGCAGAGGCTCGATGTTCATGCCGATTCTGGCCGGTTACATGATGGGCCGGATGATGAATGGCAACAAGGTGGCCGGCTTGCAGTCCAGTCCGGCATTCCGCAACAAGGCCGGTGGCTGGGAGCGCCCGGCCAGAGCCGATGAGCGTGGTGTGTATCGTGCGGGCAATATCGGGCGCGCCGCGTCTGCCCCCATTCAGGTGCAGCCCAATCAGGCGCCGACCGTCAGCCGTGGCGGTTTTGGCGGCGATAGTGACCGCAGCAGCAGTGGTGGCTGATGCGCCGCATTGACCTTGAGCCGCGTGCGGACTGGCAGCAAAAGGCAGAGGCGGCCGGTTTCGACTTTCATAGCATTGACGGCGCACCTTACTGGGATGAGAGCCACTGCTATGCGTTCAGCCTTGAGCAGATAGAAAACGATATCGAAGCACCCACCGGGGAGCTGCACGACATGGTGCTGGACATGGTGGGCGATATCGTCAAGGACGAGCGCCTGCTGCGCCAGCTGGATATTCCGGAGGCCTACTGGGGCTGGATTCGGGATAGCTGGCGCAACCAGGAGCCGCATCTGTACGGGCGCATGGATTTTGCCTATGACGGCACGGGGCCTGCCAAGTTGCTGGAGCTGAACTACGACACGCCCACCTCATTGTTTGAAGCGGCATTTTTCCAGTGGCAGTGGCTCGATGACATGCAGCAGCGCGGCACCTTCCCGCTGATGGCCGACCAGTACAACTCGATTTACGAAAGCCTGGTGGAAGCCTTCAGCCTGATTGCCAAACGGCTGCAACGGCCGCTGTACTTTGCAGCGGTACGCGCAAGCAGCGAAGACCAGGGCACTATCGACTATCTGCGTGACTGTGCCTTGCAAGCCGGTATCGAATGCAGCCATCTGGCGATGGAAGACATCGGCATCAGCGCCGATGGTCGTTATACGGATCTTGCCGACAACGCCATCGGCACGCTGGCCAAGCTCTATCCACTGGAAGACCTGATGCGCGAGCCGTTTGGCCAGTATCTGCCCAGCGCCGGAATGCAGCTACTGGAGCCGGCCTGGAAGGCGGTGCTGAGCAACAAGGGCATCCTGCCGCTGCTGTGGCAGCGGCATGCCGGGCATCCCAATCTATTGCTGGCCGAGTTTGACGATGGCCGCCAGCCGCTTGCGCCGGGCTGGGTGCTGAAACCGCTGTACTCGCGCGAGGGCGCGAATATCCGCATTTGCCTGCCCGATGGCCGCGAAGAATCCGCCCCCGGCCCCTATCAGGGCGCGTGCATCCGCCAGGCTTTCCAGCCGCTGGCCGAATTCAAGGGCGAGCATGTGGTGCTGGGCAGCTGGGTGGTGGGCGACCGCCCCTGTGGCCTCGGGCTGCGCGCCGATGCCAGCCGCATCACCCGCGACAGCGCACGCTTCATCCCGCATGTGATTCTGGAAGAAACCGGCGGCGTGCTGGTGGCCTGAGAGTCTGTTCAAGGTCTTTTGAGGACAATCGCCAGGACAGCACTGCGCAGAACACCTCATACAGATCAACCGTGCGTGGGCGGGTGCTTTTGCGCGCGCTCTCCAGCAAAGGGCGCACATGCTCGAATTGCTCGGGGCTGATGTCGCCTGGGTATTTTGCTCTCATGCAAAGAGCATAGCCAAATTAGCACGAAGATTTTGAACGGGCTCTCACTGGAAAATACCGAACCACGCACTTGGGATCGGCTGTGGCAGGACGAAGAGAGCTTTGATAGCTTTGATCAATTTATCCAAAACGGTCAGCACCCCATCTGATCGTGCCAATAAGGAAGCCAACGATGGAAATTTTTGAAGCGTATTGCGAAGAACTTCAGCGCATTGTTGAAATATACGAAGCGCAGGAGGAATACTTCGCACGACCAGTAGGCAGCCGGCATCGCTTCAAGTTCCGTTGCTCAGACGACACATGCCGCGCCGCAAACAACCCGCTCGTCGTAGGGTGTGAATTACGACAAGAACGCGGAGGAGTCCGACAAGTACCAGCAGCCGCACTTCAAATCACACGCGAACCACCCGCATATCGATACATGCATTTGGATGATGAGCGACGCGGGCAAGCCCGAGGAAAATCCAAGTGGAGAGGATCGCGATGAGGTTCGCCATCCACGTCCGAAGGCAACGAACGTCGTCGATATCTTCGAGCCACGCCACTCCGACACCTTTTTGGGCGTAGGATCAGCAAATGCGCGCCCACCAGCAGTCGTTTCGAATGACGCTACACAAGAGAATGGTGACCAAGCAGGCATTCGCACAGGAGCCACAACCACATCCCGCCTGGAAAAACTAATCGACTGCTGGTCGAACATTGAGGTCGAGAACCGCCGCAATCACCGCGTTATAGCCAATGGGCGGATGCTCACCTACCACCAGCTATGTCTCCGTATTAGCATCATATCCGAAGAAGAAAACGGCACGCGAGTAGTATACGGCGGTGCTCGTGTCAAGGCTTGGCCTGAAAAAAACCCCACTCACTATTACGTAAACTTCATGGATCGATGCGATCGTTTTCCAGAAATGACGGGCGATAAATCACTGACTATTTCCTTGCCCATCAAGCGCCTAAAACAGTCACGGCGTGGGGCTTTGCTGACTGATCGTATTGAGCAGGCATTGAAGCCGGATCACTATCTGAAGGTCTACGCATGGGGAGATATCATCGCCCGCACCGGAAGCAAAAAGGGCTACGAGCTGGAACTGGTTGCCTTGGACAACCTTGTCCTTAAAGTCGTCAAGAAAAATCCGGCAAGACGAAAGCAATCGCTGGCAACCGACAAGTCGAACTAGGTGTAAGGTCTCATGCTTTAATGGCCCCATCTTATCCCCCGAATGGAAGGAAGCACTATGGGTCAGGTACTCCATGCACGCGCCACTACGACAGAGGCAACTCGCCTGGCAATACAAGAGAGTCAGGAGCGCTTGAGAACGCTCGCCAAGCGCTATGGCATCAATCCCAAGACGGTGGCCAAGTGGAAGAAACGCACTTCGGTGGCCGACCTGCCCACCGGACCCAGGCAACCGCGCTCGACCGTGTTATCCATCGAGGAAGATGGCCGCCATCGTCGCCTTTCGCAAGCACACCCTGCTGCCGCTGGATGACTGTCTGTATGCCTTGCAGCCCACTATCCCGCATCTGACCCGCTCTTCCCTGCATCACTGCCGGAAGCGCCATGGCACTCCCGGCTGCCTGAGCCGGAGACTGACAAGCCCGTCAAAAAACACTTCAAGCGTTATCCCATCGGCGACTTCCATGTCGATATCGCCGAGGTGCATACCGCCGAGGGCAAGCTGTACCTCTTTGTCGCCATTGACAGAACGTCCAAGTTTGCTTTTGCCCAACTGCATGGCCGCGCCACCAAAATGGCGACCGCGCAGTTTCTGCGCAAGCTGATGGATACCGTGCCCTACCACATCCATACGGCGCTGACTGACAACGGCATCCAGTTCACAAACCGCAGCCGTGACCACTACAGCTTTGCGCACATCTTCATCCGGGTGTGCCAAGAACATGACACCGAGCACCGCCTGACCCAGGTCAAGCATCCCTGAACGAATGGACAGGTCGAGCGCTTCAACCGCACCCTCCAGGAGGAGTTCATCGAGTTCCACAAAGACTTGTTGTTCCAGGACATCAAAGCCTTCAACGACAAGCTGCTCAATTACCTCATCTGGTTCAACAAATCCAGACCCCACTACACCCTCGGATTACGATCCCCCCCATGCGGTTCCTCGAAATCGACGAGTATCAATGCAATATATGTATTGGCGGGATACAGACTATTGCCATCGGCAAAATGTATGCGTAGAATGTGCGGCTCGCACTGGCCGGGTAGCTCAGTTGGTAGAGCAGGGGATTGAAAATCCCCGTGTCGGGGGTTCGATTCCCTCCCCGGCCACCATGTGCTTAACAAGCTCCTGACTTCAGGAGCTTTTTTGTTGCGTGCAGAAACTCAAGCTCACATTCCAGCACGGCAGCTTTCTTCCAGAAAGCTCAGACTGCTGACAAACCCTGGCCTTAGCCTGGGTTTGTTGTTTTCATAGACAGATGCTGAAAGCGCCCACGCCTGCGCAGCAGCAGCTTGAGATGGTGACGCTTGAGATGCTGGTGCCCCAAGACCACCTGTTGCGCAAGATCGACGCAACGGTGGATTTCTCCTTCATCCGTGACCATGTGGCGCATCTGTACTGCGCAGACAATGGCCGCCCGGCACTCGACCCGGTGGTCATGTTCAAACTG
>NWQQ01000045.1 GCA_002798255.1 Lysobacteraceae bacterium NML95-0200 | reverse complement strand
CCGTTGCGTCGATCTTGCGCAACAGGTGGTCTTGGGGCACCAGCATCTCAAGCGTCACCATCTCAAGCTGCTGCTGCGCAGGCGTGGGCGCTTTCAGCATCTGTCTATGAAAACAACAAACCCAGGCCAAGGCCAGGGTTTGTCAGCAGTCTGAAAGAGCCGGATAACCGGCTCTTTAGAAAATTGTCATGACCAACAAACCGCCATCAAACCCCCATGTCTTCGGCGTGCTCGTCGCGCTCAAGTTGCAGATGGCGCCAATGTCCTTCAATGGCAGTCTGCTCAGCCTTTTTGCGGGCATAACGGCGCTGGGCGTACCAGGCAAGGCCAATACCCGCGGCGGCGGCCACTACCAGCACGGGGTGACGGCGGACAAACTGGGTTGCCACTTTGGAGCCGGTTTTCACCGCAGCGATGGCTGCACCCGTTTCCAGCCATTGCATGGCCACATCCGGCACTTGCTTTTTGAGGCCACCACCCAGATTGGAGGCGCGGCTACCCATGCTGGAGGCAAAGCCTGCGGCCTTGTGACCCACCCTGGAAGCGCGCTGTCCCATATCGGCAGCAAAATCTGCTGCGCGGCTGCCCACTTCACTCGCCACTTGGGCGGCGCGCTGGGTGATGTCTTCAAATTTGTTCATGGCTATCTCCGTATGAGCATGGTGGGAATATTCGCGCAAGTATGCGCTGTTTGCTGTCGTGATTGCGTGACAAATCCCGTTGTAGTTGAACATATTTTCAGCTTCGCGCCTTGAAAAGGCTGCGCAGTCCGCGCCTCAAAACAACCGCGCAGTCCAGTCCTGCTGCCACCGTCGCCACGGGGCGCCCCGAAACAATTCCACAGTCCAGCTATGCTGCCACCGTCGCCACGGGCGAAACGCTTTCACGCTCACGCCTCCAAACACCCATCCAACATTGACCTGTCATTCTGTACAAGCGCAGCTGCAGAATCTTTTGGGTGCTCCAGCAAAGACCCTGCGACTACGCGCAAGGTGACGGGTTTTGGTTTTGGGTGTGGTGCGCAGGATGGCAGGTTACGGGTATCTGCGCGCAGAGCTATTCAAAAACTCACGTCCCCCTCGGCTTTGCCCGGTGGGTCGCCACCGCATTCCGCGCCTCAAAACAACCGCGCAGTCCAATTCTGCTGCCACCGTCGCCACGGGGAAAATTTTTTCACGTTCAGGTTTGGGGCTTAGGAAGCAAACATGTGTTGACAACATGCTAACTTCTTGAAATGCCAAGCAAAAATAGATATTACCGTCACTCAAAAATCAGTAAGGCCAAGTTTCGACGTCTTTTGCGTCTGTTTGCCATGGATTTGACCGCCACGGATGCCGCGCAGT
>NWQQ01000031.1 GCA_002798255.1 Lysobacteraceae bacterium NML95-0200 | reverse complement strand
AGAAGGGGTGCGGATACCATCCAATAGCGCCCGGGCAGAGCGGTGATAGGTCAGCGTTGAGGATACGCCATCCCCAGTCGTGACCCGGCTCAACCGGCCTTCGGCATCATGGGTGAATGTGTTTGCCTTTGGGTTACCATTGAAGAAAGTCTTGACTTGAGTAATGCGTCCCTGCGCATCGTAGGTATAGTCAATTTTGCCGCCATTGGGGCTGGTGATGCGCCCGGGCAAACCCAGGTTATTATGGGCGGAATAGGTGGTTTTGTGCCCCAGGCTGTTTTCCACGGAGAGCAGGTTGCCGTGACTGTCGTAGCGGGAAACAATGCGGTCGGCATTGCCTGCCAGTGGCCCGTCCATGGTGATGCTGGCGAGCATGCCATTGGCATGTTGGCTGTAACTGAAAAGGGTCACATGGCTGTTGCCTGCAAGGCCATTGCCAGACAGATTGGTGCGTTCAATACGGGCAATACGGCCATCGGCGGTATAGCTGTAATGGGTGCGTCGCCATGGCGTGCCTGCTGGAACCCCGCTCAGGGTCACGCTGATGAGACGGTTTTTGTTGTCCCATTGGTAAGTGGTTTTGCGGGCAATGGCAGTGCCATGACCTTCGATTTTTTCCAGTAATTGCCCTTGGGCGTTGTATTGATAGGTGGTGCGATTACCGTTGCTGTCCAATGCGCTACTGGGATAGCCATTGGCATCGTAGTCAATGCTCGAGACGGTGGCTGCACAATGCGGGCTGGCATGGCCATGAAACGAAGTCAGCTTGCCATTGGTATACACCCAGGTGGAACGCTTGCCGAGCGGGTTGGTGTGCTCGATATGGAACTGGTCCGGATGCGGATTGCTGTACACAAAGCGGTGCTTTTGCATGCCGTTGTGTTCAGTGGATGCGGCCAGGCCATTGGTGTGATAGCTGAACCTTGAATAGCGTACGCCGTTGATGGATTTGCCAGTCAGCGCCCAATAGTTGTTTGATTCGTAATGGTAAGTCGTGGTGAGTGCGGGCTGTCCCGGAGCGGTTGCGGACACCAGACGCGGTGCCGCCGTGGCAGAGCCGGTGTATCCGTATTGGTATGTATTGCCTGCCGGGTCGCGTACTGTCTGCAGGCGGTTGCTGCTCCAGACAAATTCCACATATTGCCCAGAGGTATGGGTGACCCGGGCAAGACGGTTGCCGTTATAGCTGTAATTCCAGGCAATGCCACGCGGGTCGGCAAGGCGTTTGGCACGGCCATCGGCATGATATTCCTCCACACCCCCCAGACTCTCCAGCTTGAATGAACCATCGGGCAAACGGGTCAGGGTGGCGGGAAAACTGCTGCTGGCTTCTGTGAAATTGCC
>NWQQ01000040.1 GCA_002798255.1 Lysobacteraceae bacterium NML95-0200 | reverse complement strand
CCAAGACCACCTGTTGCGCAAGATCGACGCAACGGTGGATTTCTCCTTCATCCGTGACCATGTGGCGCATCTGTACTGCGCAGACAATGGCCGCCCGGCACTCGACCCGGTGGTCATGTTCAAACTGTTGTTCATCGGCTACCTGTATGGCGTGCGCAGTGAGCGACAACTGATGCGCGAGGTACAGGTGAATGTGGCCTATCGCTGGTTTGCGGGGTTCAGCTTGACCGACAAAGTGCCGGATGCTTCGACGTTCTCACAGAACCGGCGGCGCCGGTTCAGGGAAATATCGGTGTATCAAGGCATCTTCGATGAGATTGTGCGTCAGGCAATCGCACACAAGTTGGTGGGCGGCCGGGTGCTGTATACCGACAGTACGCATCTGAAAGCCAGCGCCAACAAGAAGCGCTTTGAGATACAACAGGTTGAGCGTACACCTGCGGCCTATTTGGCCGAGCTGGACGCGGCGGTCGATGCCGACCGGACATCGAAGGGCAAGCAGCCCTTGAAGCGTGATGACGACAAGGGCGGCTCACCGCCCACGGTAGAAACCAAAGTCAGCCGCACCGACCCGGACAGTGGCTATATGACCCGCGAAGGCAAACCACAGGGTTTCTTTTACCTGGACCACCGCACGGTGGATGGCAAACACGCCATCATTACCGACACCTATGTGACCGCAGGCAATGTGCATGACAGCCAGCCGTACCTTGAGCGACTGGACAGGCAAATTCACACCTTCAGCTTGAATGTGGAAGCGGTAGGTCTGGATGCAGGCTACTTCACCCCGATGGTGTGCCAGGGACTGGCGCAACGTGCGGTGCTTGGCGTGATGGGCTATCGCCGCAGCCCTCACAAGGCGGGCATGTTCTACAAGCGCGAATACCGCTACGCCGCCGCCAGCGACAGCTATACCTGCCCACAGGGTCAACAACTTGCCTACAGCACCACCAATCGGCAGGGCTACCGGGAATACAAATCCAACTCGCAGCAATGCCGCCAATGCCCGGTTCGCCATCAATGCACCCGCAACGCCAACGCCGTGAAAGTGGTGACACGTCATGTCTGGGAAGCGGCCAAAGAGGCCGTGAACGCCCGACGCCTGACGGACTGGGGCAAACGCATTTATGCAAGACGCAAAGAAACCGTGGAGCGCAGCTTTGCCGATGCCAAACAACTTCATGGACACCGCTATGCCCGGATGCGTGGCTGGCTGCGGGTGAGTGAGCAATGCCTACTGGCCGCAGCGGCACAGAACATCAAGAAGATTGCCCTGCTCAGAACCCGAGCAAAGGCCAAAGCCAAAGCCAAAGCCTTTTTGTACTGGCTGAGCGGCTACAGCGCACGAATCCTTCACAGAACGCCTTCAACACGACCAAGCTGCATCGCATGCTTCTGACCTTCAAAGGGCTCCCAGCATGCCATTGAAAAACCCCGTGCCAAAAA
>NWQQ01000023.1 GCA_002798255.1 Lysobacteraceae bacterium NML95-0200 | reverse complement strand
CTACAGCGCACGAATCCTTCACAGAACGCCTTCAACACGACCAAGCTGCATCGCATGCTTCTGACCTTCAAAGGGCTCCCAGCATGCCATTGAAAAACCCCGTGCCAAAAACACGGGGTTTGTCAGCAGTCTGAAGCCCCGCAATGCGGGGCTTCTCCATCCATGCGCGGCTTACTTGGCAGCCACGACTTTTGCCATTTCCAGGCATTTGTTGCTATAGCCCCATTCGTTGTCGTACCAGCTCACCAGCTTGACGAAGGTGTCATCGAGCTGGATACCGGCACCGGCGTCAAAAATGGAGGTACGCGCATCGCCACGGAAGTCGGTGGCCACCACGCTGTCTTCGGTATAGCCGAGCACGCCCTTGAGCGCGCCTTGGCTCTGCGCGCGCATTTCCGCCTTGATTTCGTCATAGCTGGCCGGCTTGTCCAGTTCCACGGTCAAGTCCACCACCGAAACATTGCTGGTCGGCACGCGGAATGCCATGCCGGTGAGCTTGCCCTTGAGCTCCGGCAGCACCACGCCCACCGCCTTGGCAGCGCCGGTGCTGGAGGGAATGATGTTTTCCAGAATGCCGCGCCCACCGCGCCAATCCTTGCTGGAAGGCCCGTCCACAGTCTTTTGCGTGGCAGTGGCGGCATGCACGGTGGTCATCAGGCCGCGCTTGATGCCCCACTTGTCGTTCAGCACTTTGGCAATCGGCGCCAGGCAGTTGGTGGTGCAGGAGGCATTGGAGATGATCGCCTGACCGGCATAGCTTTGGTGGTTGACGCCATATACGAACATCGGCGTATCGTCCTTGGACGGTGCCGACATGATGACCTTCTTGGCGCCTGCGTCGATATGCTTTTGCGCGCCTTCCTTGGTGAGGAAGATGCCGGTGGATTCGATGACCACATCGGCGCCCACTTCATCCCACTTCAGATTGGCCGGGTCT
This sequence comes from Lysobacteraceae bacterium NML95-0200, assembly GCA_002798255.1. Lineage (GTDB taxonomy): Bacteria > Pseudomonadota > Gammaproteobacteria > Xanthomonadales > Xanthomonadaceae > Solilutibacter. The sequence continues at coordinate 1,341 of NWQQ01000023.1, read as the reverse complement.
TTTTCCTGGGTCAGGCGAATCTTCTGGCCGTCGATGATGAGGGTATTGCCCTCGACCTTCAGCTCGCGGTCAAAACGGCCATGCACGCTGTCGTACTTCAGCATGTAAGCCAGATATTCCGGCTCCAGCAGGTCATTGATTCCGACGATTTCAATTTCACCGGCAAAGTTCTGGAATGCCGAGCGAAGCACGTTGCGGCCAATACGGCCAAACCCGTTGATACCGACCTTGATAGCCATTGAATTACTCCTGGTTAGAGGGCTGGGGAAAGACATGAGAGTTTAGCAAATTCACACTTGTTTCCCCGCCATTCAGCTAACTGCCACCATGATTTAACGGATTTTTGATTTTCATCAAGCCCGGTTCCGAAACTTTCGGCACCATGCCCCCATTCACTTTTCCACCATTCATCAGGAGAAACATGATGATTCGCAAGATTGCACCGCTGGCAGCCGCTGCTGCGCTGTTCGTGGCCGCTCCGGCCTTCGCCCAGTCCCAAGGCGAATTCACCCTGGGGCTCGGTGCCCATCAGGTTGCCCCGAAGTCCAATAACGGCAAGCTGGCTGGCAACACCCTGGCTGTGGATGTGGGCAATAACATCCGCCCGACCATCACCGGCGAATACTTCATTGCCGACAACCTGGGTCTGGAAGTGATTGCTGCTCTGCCGTTCCAGCATGATGTCAATATCAAGGGGCTGGGCAAGGTGGGCACCACCAAGCACCTGCCGCCGACCATCAGCGTGCAGTACCACTTTGGCGCTGTTGATGCCAAGGTCAAGCCGTTCGTCGGCGCTGGCGTGAACTTCACCTGGTTCTACAGCGAAAAGACCCACGGCGGCCTGGCAGGCAATGATCTGCGTCTTGGCAACTCTTGGGGTGCCGCCCTGCATGCGGGCGTGGACTTCGCGCTCAGCGAAAACAGCGCCATCCGTGTGGATGCCCGCTGGATTGACATCGACACCAAGGTCAAGCTGAACAAGGCGCCGATTGGCACTGTCAATGTTGACCCGCTGGTGTACGGCGCTTCTTACGTGATGAAGTTCTAACCGGACTGCCATTCACCACGACAAGGCCATGCCACAACGGCATGGCCTCAGACTGCTGACAAACCCTGGCCTTGGCCTGGGTTTGTTGTTTTCATAGACAGATGCTGAAAGCGCCCACGCCTGCGCAGCAGCAGCTTGAGATGGTGACGCTTGAGATGCTGGTGCCCCAAGACCACCTGTTGCGCAAGATCGACGCAACGGTGGATTTCTCCTTCATCCGTGACCATGTGGCGCATCTGTACTGCGCAGACAATGGCCGCCCGGCACTCGACCCGGTGGTCATGTTCAAACTG
>NWQQ01000042.1 GCA_002798255.1 Lysobacteraceae bacterium NML95-0200 | reverse complement strand
GGCAAACAGACGCAAAAGACGTCGAAACTTGGCCTTACTGATTTTTGAGTGACGGTAATATCTATTTTTGCTTGGCATTTCAAGAAGTTAGCATGTGGTCAACACATGTTTGCTTCCTAAGCCCCTTGAAAAATCCCCTAAAAAGAACATGAGCAGATACTTGCCATTGGTTAATCTGGACAATGCCCAGCTGCCAGCACGGAAAAGTCATGCGCCGGATAAAACACAGAAAGCCCACCATCGGAAAAAACATCAGAGTCATATGTGAACCCCTGAGCAGCCAGGACGCCCAGGGGCGCCTGGCTTTCCGTCATCCATGGCATTTCTCCTACCGCCATCTGGCAGGCTCGACATATACCCAACACACACTGAACAAGCTCTTCATCGTTACCGCATTGCATGTAGATGCGGACATGCTTTATTTTCAAACATTGGGACAAGACGCCATGCTCATGCCTTGCCCCTTGTCCAGAGCGGCGAATTTCCAAAAAACACCCAAGACATACACCGCTGCCGAAGTCTATCAAGGGCTTTGCGAATTACTGCCACAAAACAACCGCCATATGGTGGCCATCGCTGCCAGCATTCTGGCAAGTGTCGTATCTGAAGTCTGCCCGATTGCAGAGGCATGGATGGTAGCGTTGGCCTATGAATGTAGCCACTTTGAGCCCAAAGCCCATTTGCTGCCATGGATGCAACGCTTGGCAAACCGACTGGAAACAAGCCAGGCAGAACTCCTGCCACCGGGATTTTGGGACTTGCGACAGCGCATGCAGGCAGGTGATACCCCTTCGGAACAATCGCCTCTTTCCAGTTTCAGCGAGTTTCAAACCTTTGCCAACCGTGCCAGCTCGCCATCACTAAAAGATGACAAAGAACACCCTCCGATAAACAAAACGCGACTTGAGACTGCGCGCCTCCATTTGGACAAAGCACTGCCGAAAGCACTTGAACACATTGAGCGGCCAATCCCCGAAGGCTTTGTTGTGTCTGGACAGAAAGTCACCATGCGCGAACATGCCAGGCAACGCTTCACGGTTGTGGGCAGCATGATTCAAGAAGGCAACCCACAGGGATACTACGTCCTGTTCAATCCCTCGGAAAAAAGCCATTGCATCGTCCACGGGATGTATTTGCACCCCCTGAATGAGCATGCCAACACCCTAGAAATATTGCAGACCATCGAAACCCGATCACTGCCTCCCGAGGCGATACTGAAAAGCATGGAAGTGCTGCTGTCACTGGACATTGCAACCGACAAGGCCATCACCGGTCGCATTTATGCCCTGTATCTGCAGGCTGCCAGCAGCAAACGTCAATCCGAACAAAAACGCCTTCTGCATGAAGCTAAAGTCGCCATCAACGCGCTGAATGAACAAGACAAGAAGCGGGTATTTGCGCTGTGTCCGGCCTTGCGTGCAAGCAACAGAACGGGAACAAGCCTGGAACGACTGCTACCGGGAATACACGATGAAATCCAGTACTGGCTGGATGCCCTGAAAGCACAATGCCTGCCGCAAGCGACACAAGAGGCAAGCGACACACCCTCCCTATCCGATCAGGACAGCCTGACTTCCTGCACCGCCACAGTCCGGCCTCTGGCTTTCAAACTTCATACCCATGTGCTGTACGCCCTGAAATGGACGCTTCCGGCACATGCAAATGCTTTTCATGCCGCCAAGCAATCTGCAATGGAATGGTTACAAGCGTGTCTTGGCAAAGCGTTTTCATGCGCGACTATTGCAGAGCACCCATGGCAAAAACACCATGACGTAGAGGTTGAGTTCGAAAACCGAGAAATTTTTGCATTCCAAATGCGTCACCCGGATCGCAAGCTTCCCGGACGCAGTTGGCATGTCGATGTCAGCATTCTGCCTGCACATACAAAAGCACCCGCAAGTGTTCATCTGAAAGTTCATGCCATTGACCGGGAAAACTACAGCAAACCTGAAGCACATATTCCAGCCGTAGTGACCAGATTGCTGAACGCTCCCGGCTTGTTTTTCAATGGATTCAAATGCGGTGACGTCTTACGGTATACCAGCGGCAATGATCTGGAAAAGCTCCGCGAATTATTAACAAGCTCGGATCGACAATTTGCTGTCGGCGTCATTGGTGAGGCCAAAGGCTACATTCCCCGCGCCGACCTGGCCGCAGTCATGCCGCTTGTGCATCTAAGCGACCGCGCAGCTCGCCATTACTCCAAATTACATGGAGAGGGCACACCTGCCGATGGCTTCATGGACGCATGGCTCCCCGGGGAAAGCGCACCCTTCAAAATTGATCTAGGCAATGCAAAGGCAATACGGGCGCTGGTGGCACGCATTGCCACACGCAACATCTGTCCACAAGCGCTGGGCTTTAGAGAAGCAAGACTGCTGTCGGGAACTTTCCATCCCCCCCGGCACGATCTGACAGAAAAGATGATCCCATCGTCACCAGAAGCAGCTGTCGAACGGCAATATTCCACAGCCAAGCCCGCCGAAGATGCCAAAAAACAGACAGCAATATCGGCAGATGAAGAATTACTGGAGGCAATCACGCTTGAAAACGCCAGTCTGCGCAAAGAACTTGATGATCTGAAACGGCAAAATGCAGAACTGCGGGACAAGAATGCCGGGCTGGAAACACGTCTGCGACAACAGACTGGAGAAGAAGTCGAACAAATCGTCGGCCTGCCCATACCGGAAACACTGAAGGATCTGGAGGCATGGTCCAGACCCCTGGAACCACGCGTGATTATCACCAAAGCAGCCATCAAGTCTGCAGCGGCAATTGGCGAACACAAGGAAAACAGGCGGATTTATGACAGTCTGCTGGCACTTGCCAACGAATTTTGGGAATCAAAATATGGCAAGCCCGAAAATTCCAAACAGGCCAATGAGCGCTGGGAGAAACGTCTTGGTGAATTGGGAATGCGCTGGTCAAAAGTCGGACACGCCACCAAAAACCACCGCTTCGCCCCTGAGTACCAAGTTACCCATGAAGGACGCACCTACACCATGGACAAGCATCTTTGTCATGGCAACAGCCGCGACCCGAAACTGCTGGTACGCATTTATCTTGCCATGGACGATGAAAACCAACGATTCATCGTGGGACATCTGCCAACCCATTTATCCTCAACGCTCACTTGAAGCCTTAGAGCGTGTTATGAACTTTGTGCCAATCGAATCAAGGGCATGGCATTGGGTAACATGAGAATGGCGAAGACCACAAAGTGCAATCCCCCCAGCACGTCCGGCAATCGTTCGTAATCACGGGACAGG
>NWQQ01000039.1 GCA_002798255.1 Lysobacteraceae bacterium NML95-0200 | reverse complement strand
AACACCCCCGGGATTTTCCTCCCGGGGGTGTGTGGCTTCGTGCTTCAAGCGTGTGTGCGGGTTGGGGTGAGTGCCTCAACCCGCATGCCGTGAACAGGCTCAGAACTTGAAGGTGAAGCGGGCGTGGGCGCCGTGGTCGTTACCCTCATCGGCGTACTGGCCGCTATAGCCCACTTCCAGCAGGCTGCGCGCGCTCAGGCGGGCGGCAAGGCCCAGGTCCGCCACGGTGGCTTTCTTCGCCACCGGTGCGCCCAGCACGGTAAAGGCCGGGCTGCCGTTGAACGATTGCAGGCTGGCGGCCGACAAATCACCCGAGGCCTGGCGGTAGCCCAGGCCTGCGCGCAGGCTCAGCCAGGTTTCTTCCTGCTGGCTGCCGGCCAGGTTCAGGCTGGCGCGCACGCCGCCGGTGGTGAGCTTCAGCTGGTTGCGCTGCCCGACGGCGCTGAGGGCGGCCAGCGGGTTACCTGCTTCCTGAAAGCCGTCCGTCTTCACGCGCACATCGGCGTATTGCAGGTACGGCTCGGCCTGGAAGCGTTCGCCGCCAAACAGGTAGCTGGCTTCGATAAAGCCCTGACGGGTCTTGGCCTTGTAGTCGCCAGTGAGACCTGCGCTGAAGCCTGCGAAGTTCACCGTGCGGGTGATGTCGATGTCCTGCTGGCTATGGGTGTAACCGGCAAACACGCCCAGGCCGCTCCAGCGGCCACCGACATGCAGGCCGAGGCTGTTGTGCCTGACTTCGAACTTGCTGGTGCGATGGCCGATATGGCCATCCAGACGGCCGCTGCCGCCGAGGAGGCCAACGCGCAGGCCGTTCTCCAGCTGGTAGTCGCCGCCGACCAGCCATTGCTGGCCATCATAGCGGGTGTAGGCGGTGTTGAAGTCGCCTTGCAGGGCGCCACCGCGCCCCTGGTAATCGGCCCAGACCGAGAAGCCGGCACCCACGCCCTGGGCGGTGAACGCATCCAGGCCGGTGCGGGCACGGGACAGGGCGGCATTGCGCAGGTGGCGGCTGTCATCGGCCAGTACGCTGCGCACGCTGCCATGGGCTTCGCCGGAGAGCTGGTCAAAGGCTTTGGCCGCCGCTGCAGTGGTCGGCAGCAGCACCAGGGTTTGCAGCAGGGCGTTGTTGTCGGCCAGGCCATCCAGTGCCGCGCCGGTGGCCTTCTGGTTCAGGGTTTGACCGGCCGAGGCCAGGGTGGCATTGCGCACCACATCGGCATAGGCGTTATGGGCGTCATAGGCCAGCGCCATCTTCAGGAACGGCCCCAGCAGGCTGTTATCGACGCCATCGAACTGGCCGCTCAGGCCCCCCTGGGCGGTCAGGAAGTTGTAGCGTTGACCCAGGCCATACACGCCCGGCGAACGCAGCGCGACCACGGTGCCGCCGTTCAGGGTGGCGGTGCCGGTCACTTCCAGCTTGTCGGTGCTGTCCGGCGGCGCCATTTCCACGAAGAACTGCGAACCGGCATCCTGCACATAGTTGCCGTTGATGGTCAGGGTACCAATCGAGTTGCCCGGGGCGATGCTGCCGCCCTTGGCCAGATGGAAGTCGCCATGCAGTGCGCCTGCGCCGGCATACAGGCCGCCATTGAGGGTGACCTTGTTGCGCAGCGTGCCGTTGTTGAGCAGCATGCCGCCATTGACCACCACATCGCTGCCCAGGGTGTTGTCACCGGTCAGCTCCAGGGTACCGCTGTTGACGGTCAGCCCAGCAAAGGTGTTGTTGCCGGCGAGACGCAGCCAGCCACCGATGTCCTTGCCATCGACGACGCTGCTGAAGCTGAATGCTGCACCGGAGATGTCATTGGTCCACACGTCCCAGACGCGGGCATCGTTCCACCAGTGGGTACCGCCGGCCTTGGCGACCATGTTGACATCGGTATCGACGCGGAACATGCCATAGCCTTCGATGGCTTTCTTCAGGTCCACCATGCCCCAGCCATACACTTCGTCCACCCCAGGCGCGCCCAGGTCAGTGGCGGTGGTCAGCAGCACATCGCGCACCTGCGCATTGGTCAGGTACGGATAACGCTCAAACAGCAGCGCCAGCGCACCAGTGATATGCGGTGTGGCCATGGAGGTGCCACTGTACTCGTCATAATCGAAGCTGCTATTTTCACGCAACTTGTCAACACCCAGCAGACGGAGATTACCGTTTTCGTCTTCTTCAACATCGCCATCGATGCTTTCCCCCCCCATCACCGAAGAATTAATCAGGGTACCGGGGGCGGCAACACACCACTCCATGGACAAGCCGCACTTCATTGAGCGGTTGCTGAGGATATAGGGATCCGGCGCACCTTCTGCTGCCCGGCGGACATTGACCACACTCAACCAGTATTTTTCCAGCTCGGGCATATGGCGCGGCAGACTGGCATGCACACCGGCAATTGGGCTGGCTGCCGGGCTGGGATTGGTACCACTGTTGCCTGCGGCCCAGACTTGAATCAGCCCCATGCCATCGCCGTAAAGCTGCTCGCCAAGCAAGCTGCCAGTGCGGATAGCCTCCCAACGCGCTTGCAGACTTTCGTGGTTAAAGTACATATCCTGCTGCTCGGCAGTACCCGGCTCGCGTGCAAAGCCCCAGCTATGGTTGATGGCGCGCACCCCGGCAGCATTCATCTGCTGGTACATGTCATCAAATGCGGTGGCATTGGCATAGGTGGAAATGCTCTGGCAACTTCTAAAGAAGGCACAAGCAATATCGAGCACCATAATGCTGTCTGCAAACAGGCGCGCCGAGCTGAAGTCAGCACCAAAAGCCACGCCATGCATGCCCTTGCCATCACGATTGGCAGCCATGGTGCCGGCCACATGGGTACCATGCGAGCCCCAAGTTAGTTGGAGCTTGCCGGCAAGGTACTGGTATTCAGGTTTCAAATAGCGAACCAGAGCCGGATGCCAATAAACAGCATCTATCTGTGCTCGCCCACCATCCGTACCGAAGCAAGCCGTTTTGCCACCAACAGCCTGATCGGCGCCACAACGGGTACCATCTTCCAGCAGGTTGCCAATCTTCAGGCCCTGATGGTTCTTACCGGCAAATTCGCTATGCTCGAGCCCCACACCGGAATCGAACAGGCCAATGCGGATACCGCTGCCGGTCAGGCCACGCGCATAGGCATGATGGGCATTCATCGCCTCCAGCCCCCAGTCCTGCATGAATTCATCGGTTTTCCAGCTGTCGGCATCACCGAGCTGCGCGGTTTCGGTGTAGTTGGCGATCACCGCCGGGGCACTTGCAGCGGCACTGCCCGACGCTTGCCCGCCATGCAGTGCAGCCAGCTTCCTGGACAGTTGCTGATTACGGCAAGTCTGGCGCTCGGCATCGCTGCCAGCGGCGCACTCGGCACCCTCAAGGGTGAGGCCAGACTGTGGCGCGGCCATCACGGCTGCGGGCAAGCTAGCTGCCAAAAGACTGCATGCAATTGCCTGGAAAAGCTTGGAGCGGGTGTTGCT
>NWQQ01000029.1 GCA_002798255.1 Lysobacteraceae bacterium NML95-0200 | reverse complement strand
GCACGAATCCTTCACAGAACGCCTTCAACACGACCAAGCTGCATCGCATGCTTCTGACCTTCAAAGGGCTCCCAGCATGCCATTGAAAAACCCCGTGCCAAAAACACGGGGTTTGTCAGCGGTCTGACCGGCCTGCAATGCAGGCCGGTTTTTTATATTGTCTGCCGAGTTTTTGGGAGCAGCTACTATGTAGGCAAGTAGCTATTTAATACAGCGACTGCACAAATACCTCGGCAATGGCTTCCAGGCCTTTCTGGTCGTCGCTATCGAAGCGTGCGGGTAGTGGGCTGTCGATATCCAGTACGCCAATCAACTGGCCGTTTTTTACCAGCGGGATGACGATTTCCGAGCGTGAAGCCGCGTCGCAGGCAATATGGCCGGGAAAGGCGTGCACATCTTCTACGCGCTGTGTCTGGCGTTGACGGGCTGCTGCGCCACAAACGCCTTTGTCCAGCGGGATGCGTACACAGGCGGGCAGCCCCTGGAAGGGGCCAACCACCAGTTCTTGGCCGTCAAAGAAATAGAACCCGGCCCAGTTGAGCTCGGGCAGGCTGTTGAACAGCAAGGCGGAGAGATTGGCGGCATTGGCGATGCGGTCGTGCTCGCCATGCAAAAGGTTCTGGCAGGCCAGCAAAAGCTGGGCGTATTGGGCAGGCTTGTCGCCTTTGAGAGAGATGGGATTAAACATCTGCCAAGTGTAAAGCGCAGATAATGCCCGGATGAAGAAATTGCCTGCTGACCTCTATATCACCGGCACCGATACCGGCATCGGTAAAACGTTTGTGACCTGTGCCCTGCTGCGGCAAGCAGCGGAAGCCGGACAGCGGCTAGTGGGCATGAAGCCGGTTGCCAGTGGCTGTCTTGAAACGGGCGAAGGTTGGCGCAGTGAGGATGCGCTGGCCTTGCAGCAAGCTGACGGTTTGGATGTTGCGTATGGGCTGCGCAATCCTTATGCGTTGCCTTTGCCTGCTGCGCCGGAAATCGCGGCCGCCGAGGCTGGCGTGGACATTGCACTGGCGCCGCTACTGGATGCCCATGCGCATTTGCGCGCCGGGCATGAAGGCGTGCTCGTTGAGGGCGTGGGCGGCTGGGCGGCGCCGTTGAGCCACACGCTTGAGCAGGCCGATTTGGTGCGTGCGCTGGATATTCCGGTATTGATGGTGGTAGGGCTGCGGCTGGGCTGCGTGCATCAGGCCAGGGTCACGCAACGGGCGATTGTGGCCGATGGCTGTCGTTTTGCGGGCTGGATTGCCAATCCGGTTGAGCCTGTAATGCTGCGGCAGGCCGAGAACATGGCCATTTTGAGTCGTGTACTGGGCGCGCCGCCCTTGCAAATCATGCCTAGGCAGGCATAAATAACCATACAGTTTCCAAACTTGGGAGAGATTTGATGCGTGCTTTCAAATGGATTTTTATTGCCATGTTCGCCATGACCTTGCTGGTGGCTTGCGGAAAGAAGTCCCCGGAAGATGTGGCGCGTGCATTCGTGGAAAAAAGCTATGCCGGAGATGCGGATGCCGTCATCGCCATGCTGCATGTTTCTGAAAAGGCGGCTGCCAAGCCGGGCGAGAAGGAGCTGATGACCGGCAAATTGCGCGCCATGGTGGCCGAGCATAAGGCTGAAGCTGATGAGCGCGGCGGGATGGACAAAATCACTACCGAAGGCGCGGAGGCGCATCCGGGCGATGGCAAGCGTGCCTCGGTCAAGGTCACCGTGCACTTCAAGCAAGGTACCAGCACCCAGGAGCGGGTTCATTTAGTGGAAACCGATAAGGGCTGGCGTGTTCAACTGGGCATGTTCTGACGCTGCATCCGATGTCCCGTCCTGCTCGCTACTGGCTGGTTGTGGCGCTGGTTGCAGGGCTGCTCTGGGATTATCACTCGCAACTGCGCAGTCCGGCTCCGGCTTTGCCGCCCGCGCAGTTGCTTGAAGCCGGGGACTGGATTTTTCGCAGTGGTACCAGCCGGGAAAGCCTGCTTATCCGCCAGTTGAGCAACAGCCGCTATTCGCATATCGGCATGGTGGTGGAAACCTCACCCGAAGTGTGGATTGTCCATGCCACGACGGATGATGACCCGGCGCGTCCGAATCAAGTCTTGCTAAGTACCCTGGCCGAGTTTGCTGCGGCTGAACACGCCGAAGCCATTGCTGTGGCGCGGCCAAAGTTTTTGAGCCGCGAGCAGCGGGCCGAAACTGCCCACTATGTGCGCCAGCGAGTGGGTGAGCGTTTTGTGCTGGCATCACGCAACAAGCCGCATCGTTATTGCACCACCTTGCTACGCGATGCCATCCGCACCCAGCAGGCAGATTTCGAGCTGCCCTGGCAGCGGTTGGATATTGCCCTGTTCCGGGGGGAATACCTGATGCCGCAGCGTTTTGCCGAAGCGGATATCCATTGGCTATTTGGCGTGGCCAAGCCGGGCAGCCAATAAAAAACCCGGCAACCGCAGTTGCCGGGTTTGCAAGCTGTTTGCAGTCAGAATCAGGCAGCGCGCGCCTTTTTGGCAGCCGCTTTCACGGCCTTTTCGCCTTCAGCCTGCACCTTGGCCACGACCTGCTCCACTTCGCCCTTGGCGATTTGCGCGATGGCTTCGTTGGTCTTGAGAGTGCTGTCGTAGATTTCCTGGCTGGTGGCGATAGCGCGCTCGGCGTTTTCGCGGGCCACTTGCACGCCAGCAGGGACGGCATCACGCAGGCCGTTGAAGTCACGGGTTTCTACCAGCTGCCCCCAGTAGGTAAAGGTGGCATTGGCGCTTTCTTCCAGTGCGGCAAGTTGCAGGTCGAACACCTTTTCGGCGTTTTCAAGCGCCAGACGGTTGATGCGCGCAGCGGTGTCGGCGAACTGGCGGGTTGCGGCGACGAATTGTTCGTTGAATTGCGGCTGATACATGGTGATTGTCCTCGGTTGGGTCATGAAGAAACCGGGGATTCCCGATTTGTGCGATGCAGCATAGCGCAGATGATTTTGCGCTGCAACAATTCGGTTTTGCCTGTTTTCGTATGTTCAGCTGCCGCTATAACGGCTGCCAGCGGTACAGGTTTCATGCACGACCACCGCAGACAGCAGGGGCACCGAGGGCTTCAGCCTCTCCCAAATCCACTGCGCCAGTCGCTCGCTGGTCGGGTTTTCCAGACCCTCGATATCGTTGAGGTAATGGTGGTCAAGTTGCTCGTACAACGGCTTGAACGCGGCTTTCAGGTCGGCAAAGTCCATCACCCAGCCCAGCTGCGGGTCGATGGGGCCGCTGACATGCAGCTCCACGCGGAATGAGTGGCCATGCAGGCGCGCACATTTGTGGCCTTCCGGGACATTCGGCAGGCGATGCGCAGCCTCCAGAGTGAAAATCTTGAAAATGTCCATGACATTTCCCTTGGCTAGATACAAAAACGCCCGCATTGGCGCGGGCTGGGGATAAAAAAGTTATGGGTGCAATCCAAAAGTAATTGCAACACATTGATTTACCAAAACTTGCTCGCAGCCGCGGGATGGAGTTACCGACAAAGTTACCGTCATTTTTCGCGGCTTGGATTTGTCGGCAAGGGGAAGTCTATCACTCCGTATGCAAAGCTCACCGGTTTCCAGTAGCAGGCCTTCATCGCTTCCAGCAGTGGCGCGGCATTTGATTACCTCATGGCCTCATTTGATTAGGGGCTTAGGAAGCAAACGCCTCAAAGAGGGTCATCTTTGAGCAGTTTAAGCAGTGTCTTGTAGAGATCAAGGTGCCGATGATTGAAGCGGAACTCGGTCTCCTTGAGATGCAGCTCGAACTTGTCCTTGCGT